>NZ_JBNXVR010000051.1:0-44043 GCF_050565595.1 Leptolyngbya sp. AN02str
GGTGATAAGTTATTTGTGTAGATGGGTATGGATAGCTTTTTGGTAAACCAAAAAGCTATCCATACCCATCTACACAAATAACTTATCACCCTCCCTTATTTAATATACTTATCAATCGCCCCATGAATAAGGAAAGCATCCTTCAGAACCCTTAAAAACGATAAGCAAAATAGAAGCGATCGCGCCCCTGTGAAAAGCGATCGCTGATCCCCAGAAGCGGATGCAGCCTGCAAGTATTGCTGTATAAGCGTTTCAGCCCTTGTCATATTTCTGCCACTTAAATACATCCCTGTCAGTAGTGCGATCGCGCTCTTTATCCTTATCAATATCTACTCGCAGTCGATAAGATATTCAAAACAATGCTTATCGCCGCAAATGCCGCACTGTTTTGATGTTTTTATCAATCATTGGGAGTGATCAAACCGTTACATGTGAAAGGCTACAGGCTTAAAGCGATAAAGGTAAACCTTGACAACTTTGATATGAATGAATAGGATAGCGATAAGCTTGTCAACCTTATCAAATGCCCATCACTTCCGTTGAACTCACGCCCAATGCGATCGCCCTCCTTCGCACTGGAACCAAGGGTGATCGCATTGAGAGAATTCTACTCCACTGTTACTCATGCAATCTCTACTACTGTTGGGTTGACCTGGCTCTAAACAATATCGCTTCTGACCTCTGCCCTGGATGCGGCTCTCAAGACCTCGCTACCAACGTTGATGCTGGAGTTGGCGATCGCCCTTAGTCAATTCCTAAATGCTTCACGATTTCTGGATTCTTACCATAAGGCTATTCATCTCATGCAAACCCCAATAGCGCGCTCACGCTCTCATGACACAACCCGCGAGGAATTGATTGCTCGGTTCCGCGATCGCATTGCAATGGGAGAACGGACGAAGTTAAGCAAGCAGGAACGCTCGGAGCTGGCACTACACTTTGTCGATCGATTGGCTCAATGTCAGACGGAGGAGGAGGCGATCGCGCTGTGTGAGGCTGAAATTAGCCTGTTGGAGGAGGGATATCCGGTGGGGAGTATTGCCAATCAATATCTCCCTGAGTGGCGCAAGGCGATTGCATTAGCAGTGGAGGAGGGGAGACTTCCTAAACAGGAGCTGGAGCCGAATGCGTTTGGGAAGGTCTATGCGCATTGGGGTTTGAAGCATTTGCTGTACTCGAATGAGGTACATCGGTCGTTGAAGGAGAAGACGACGGCGGCAAATAATCAAAAGCAGGATGATCTACAGCCGATTCGGGCCAACAGGTTCATTGCGAAGGCGAGGGATCTATTGGAGGGGGAGACGCCGTATGAGTGGGCGGTGGGACTTTTGGCGGTGACGGGTCGCAGGTTTAGTGAAATTGTGGCAAGGGGGGAGTTTAAGCGGACGGAACATCCCTATGCGATCGCGTTTCGCGGGCAACTGAAGAAGGGGGTGCAAAATCTGGATGAGGCTCAAACGTTCCTTATCGCGACGCTGATTGAAAGTGATAAAGTTCTGTTGACTCTTGATAAGTTTAGAGGTCATCCCAGAATTCAAGAATTGGCTGATTTAAGCCCGGATGAAATTAATTCACGGCTCAATACGTCGGTGAGGCATTACATCAGGCGGGTGTTTGAGGAGTCGGAGGTGGTGCCGGTGTTGCAGGGGGAGAAGGGTGTTTCGGCGCATAATCTACGGGGTATCTACGCTGAAATTGCGGTGCATTACTTCTGTCCTCCCAACCAGGGCACTCACCGCTTTGTGCAAGCCCATTTGGGGCACATCATTGGAGAACGGGAGTTAGCCAGTCGCAAAAATGCTGGGGCTACTGAACATTATTTCCATTACCGTCTCGTTGGGGCACAGGGACAGCAACTCAATGAAAAGGGAATTCTGCTGGAGCGCTTTGGGATGTTGCCCACCACAGTCGAAACCGTTGATTTTGAATCTGAACCCGTACAACCAGAGCAATTAGAACAAGCAGCGATTGAAGCGCTACAGGAGAACGAACCAATGGCGACAGCATCTCACTCTCGCAAGGCCCGTACCCATGTCCCCTCTGAACTGATGCACCAACTGAAGGACGTTGCCGCCATAAAGCTCAATGCAGAAGGCTCTTATACCGAAGTGCTACAAACGGTCATTCAGTTCTTGCAGGATGATAAAACTCCGGCGATCGCGTCCTCCATTGAATCCTTTGGCTCTACCTTTCAGTGGTTCACTCAGGAGATTGAACGACTCAGGGAGGAGGGGCGATCGCTGGCCGCTGAACGCGACCAGGCGCAAGCTGAACTGGCGGCGTTGCAGGGGCAAAACCAGGGGCAGGCGGAATTGCTGACGCTGAGAGAGGAGAATGAACGGCTGCTGGCTGAGGTGGCGCAGTTTCAGCAGATTAAACTAATGCTCGGTGGGGCCGCGACTGAACCCGCTACCCAAAGCGAGGTGATCGCTCCGCCTGGGGAGGCGGGGCCGCAGCCTGCCCCTCTGCCCAAAACAACAACAGCATCTCTTCCCAGGCGCGTCCAAAATGATGATCAGGCAGATCATGGGTCGGGGAAAATCAACGAGGCGATTGACCTCATCATGGCCTGGAATGATGACCCACAGCACGACTTTGATTGCAAGTGGTTTATTTCGGTGCCGACCATCCTGGGAGTTATCCGGGGCAGTGGCCTCTCTGCCTCTCAGGGCAAGGTGCAAACTGTCATGAAGCGGCGGAAAAACGAGATTGAGGACCATCATCTCAAACATGGGCTCGGTCAACGCCACAATACTCGCCATCAATTGCCGATCACTGAAGATATAAGGTTCTAGGTTAGGAAGGGGAAGGAGGGGAGCGATCGCGCTTCAATGCAGCTCCTCTGTCCTACAAAATATTTTGCACTTTGACGAAGGCAGATAGCGATCGCACTTCATCTACACTCTGATTCAGGTAGACAAACGATGAAATGCGGTCGTTTCATTGGTTCACGAGGTCAAGTCCCGAGCTAACAGACAACAACCTTAAGTGTTTCTTCCTTTAACCATCAAGATGATCGCCCCTAAAGTAGCTTCACTCATTTATCTCAAGCAACTTGTGAAGTTAAATTCCAATTCACCGATCCTCTCCACTGCCTCATCGACCAGCCTCATCGACCCACTGGATGTCATCCACAGGATGATCGACCTTCGGGCTCAACTGGCGGAACTCGAACAGCAAGTCCACACCCTTCAACCTGCCTTCTACGCGGCCTGTCTTGCACTCAATACCGACAAGATCGAACTGGAACAAGCGATCGTCAGTCGCAGGCTCTCTCCAGGCAAGTGGGACTATTCCGATGACATTGTGGAGCAGGAAGTGTTGCTGTCGCGCCTCAAAAAGCAGTTCCAGCACACCCATGAACCGATTTCAGGTCGAGAGGTTATCTGGGCAGTCAGATTGCTATTGCTGACAGCCTGACTGCTCCGGGCTTACACAAGAGGGCGATCGCACCTGCCGCGCATTCGATTGCTGATACATCCGCATTTGCCCAAATAGCAATCCACATTGTTCACAGCACTCGTCCTCCCACAATGCAGGTGTACGGAATCCCGCTCCGCAGATTGGGCAATTGGAAAGTAGACGCAGGGCATGGCGATCGCATACACTCTTCTCCTCCCGCTGCCAGTTCGCTTGATGCACAGGCGTTTCACCGTAACAGGCAGCACACAATCGGGTTTGCAGATGTAGTCGAGCTGGGGGCAGCATCTTTGCCAATTGTTTCGGGCTGACCTCAACCAATTTCGATAAGGCGATGCGTTGTAGCTCGGTTGGGTTGCGTCGCCGTGATGGTTGCTCCCACTCCTCCACCCATTTCTCTCTTACTCCCAAGTAGTCGGCGATCACCCGTTGGCTCAACCCGTTGGCGCGACGAAATCGTCCCATAAAATGCCCAAAGCTTTCACCAGGAGCAGGCACTACTCGAAATACCCAGCTATCTCGAGCCATTACTTATACTCCAGCGCAACCTGGCTCAGTAAAGTTGCTTCAATATGCGATCGCCCACTCTGCAAGGCGCGGCGGGCGGCGTTCCGCAGAATCTCGTCGAGTGTACCCAGGTAGCCTCGCGTGGTCGCGGCTAGGATCTTTTGCATTGCTGCACTGCTGAGATTGGAGGGTTGAGGCAATCTCAGCACGTATTCCTCCCAAATGGCAGTGGTGTCTTCCAGCGTTTGGCTGTCGAAGCGGTGGAAGCGGTGACACGCCATGAAGCGGTTATGCACCTGCTCATCCCGCCGCACCACCGCATCCAGACGATCTGTTCCCACCAGCACAACGGAGATCTCCAGCAGGTCGAAGATGTCGCGAATCTCGGAAAAAGTCTTGGGGCGAAACCGATGCGCTTCGTCCAGGATGATCATCTCCACCTGACACGCTCGCAGCAGGCGGTAAACGCGCTCCCGCAAATCAGAGATTGTGCCATTGGTGATGCGGTATTTCAAATGCTCTAGTAACCCCACAAACAGTTCCCGCTGCCCAGTTTCGGTCGTCGCGTGCCAATAAATCACAGGTATAGTCGGGGCATCCCCACTGGCAGTTTGCGTTGCGTATTTCAGCCGATACGCATCACACGCGATCGTTTTGCCCGTTCGAGAGTCGCCTATCACCCGGCAAGCCTGCCGACACTGCCGCTTATCATCCAACCAGGCGTGGAACTGCTGCACTGTCCCCAGTTCTACAAAACATTGCCGCTGAAGTCGGGCGATCGCTTCTTGCGCTTCTGGCTTAACCTGTTGCGGTGGCAATACAATCCGTTCTCGCTCCTCTGACTTCATAGCAACCCTGCCTCACGTTTCATCTCTTCATAGTCCAGTACCCGTACATACGGCACCGGCTTTTTCGGTTTCTCCACCTCAGCTTCGGGTGGTGTTGTCGGTGCAACTGCAGGTGCAGCCGCCGCTTGAGTCATTGCAGGAGATGAGGATTGAAAATCAGAAAGCACGGCCTCAGCCTGCTGCCGCTTTTGCCGTCGCACCTGCTTCACCTGGCGATCGCGCTCCCGCACTTCCGCTAACTGTGCCCCAGTGTCGATCGCTTTTCCTGCCGCTCGTCGCCGCTCACTCAGAGCTTGTGCTTCCCGATACGACAAGGTTTCCGTTTCCCAGCCTATTGCATGAGCACGAGTCAAAAACACTTCCTGGTTGTCCTGAAGCTGATACACATAAACCGTTGTGATGTCTCGCGGGTTGTAGCGCAAAATTACCGTTTCTCCCTCATACGCAGCTAAATGCTCACCCTGATACGTCAGGCTGGCAAACTGAAGATAGCCACTCCGATACACCCGCCGATGCTCCCGCCGCATTAAGCACAAATCCAACTCACGATCCCCCAATAAAGCCAGTTGAGCGATGCGTCCAGCTTCCCATCGTCCAATCCGCGTTTGATTCCCCATTCGCGCATCAATCGCCACGTTATAGTGATCCACCAAGTAACGCACTAATAATTGCTCTAGCTGCATTAAGGTGAGGCAAGCTTCTGATTCCGCAGCAGCCGACCGCTCGGTGACGTTGCTATTGACATATCCAGGCAGCGTGCAGAAAAACTGCGTGTTGAATGTCCCAAAGGGCCGTTCCACAATCCCCCCATCCGAAGGCTTGCGGCGCAAGCATGGCACAATCCCTAACTCGGTTGTCACCTGCTGCAAATGCTGCGACCTGAAATCCTTGCCCCGATCCGTGTAGAGATACTGCGGCAATCCATATGTGCCCCAGTTGCCCTGCAACTCGTAGGCAGAACTGTATTGCTTCGGCAGAATCGCATGGCGCAGCGCTAAACACACCACCCACGAACTCGGCGCATCGAAACCCAGATGATATCCCATGATGCACCGGGAATAGGTGTCTACAACAATCGTCAGCCACGGTCGCCCTAACAACTCCCCACTCTGATCCACCACCAGCACATCGGCACGGGTGTGGTCGATCTGCCACACCTGATTCGACCATTCGATCCCAATCTCTAAACCCTCAGCAGTCTTCAGCACTAAACAGTCTTCGCGCCACCCCAACGATCGCTTCACTCGCTCTCCTTGAGCCGTTAGGGGCTTTAAGATGCGATACACCGTCATGTGACTCGGATACTCTTCGATGCCTAATTCCTCTGCCCGCACTTTCACTCGCACCGCTACCTGCGCCGGACTCAGCAACCGACTCCCGCGATTCCCTTCCTGATAAGTTCGCACGATAAACCGCCGCCATTCTTCGTCGATTCGCACCGCGCCACGATCCGAGCGCTCCCGCCGGGCCACCGCGGCAACGCCCTCCTCTCGCAGTCGCCGCAGCAGTCGCCGCACACTGCGAGCGCTGATGCCGAGCTTCTGGGCCACCGCCTGCTGCCGTTTCCCATAATTCGGTTGCTCTGCCGTTTCCCATAACTGCTGCAACAGCGTCAAACGCTCCCGTTCCTCCGCCGTTAACGAGGGCAGCATTTTGTGGTTCTCATCATCCGTTACTGATGAAGCGGCGGCAATCGTTTCACCCTGCCGCCTTTGGCGGGTCGCTTCCTCTTTACCTTCCACAGCCAACCTCGCTTTCTGCCCCTTGCGCCGCCTTTGACCAGCGTTGCTCTGCTTACTCTATGCCAACGACCGGACAAATAATGTGTTAATTTGTTGCCAGAATTTTCGGACATTTAATCTGTTAATCCGAATAATCCAGCTATATCCGCTTATAACCTACATACAGCAATACTTTCAGCGTGCCACGAGGTGGACATTTAATTCGTTAACGAGGACAAATAGCGTGTTAATCGACAAGATGATAAGCAAGGGGAGCAAGCGTCAGGCAAAATCAGCGAGGCGATTGACCTCATCATGGCTTGGAATGATGACCCACAGCACGACTTTGATACCAAGTGGTTTATTTCGGTGCCGACCATCCTGGGGCTCATCAGAGGCTGTGGATTCTCGGCCTCTCAGAGCAAGGTGCAAGACGTGATGAAGCGGCGGAAACAAGAGATCGAGGACCATCATCTAAAACATGGCCTCGGACAACGCCACAATGCTCGGCATGACAAGCCGATTCATGAGGATGTAAGGCTATAGGTTAGGAAGGGGGGGAAGAGTGAGAGGGAGCGATCGCGCTTGCCCGAGGTTAAAAAATATTTTGCCCGGGGGAGAAGGATAGGGGCGATCGCTCCTCATCTACACTCTGATTGATGTTGCTCAGTGACATAATGAAGGTCAGAAACTTCATGGAGATTGAATCGGGACGGTACTATGGTCTCACTCACGTTGCCACTCGTGCTGGAGACAGCAGAGGTTCATCTCACTGATGAGCAGTTCTACCAGCTTTGTCTCAGTAACCCTGACCTATCCATTGAACGCAGTGCCAAGGGAGCTTTGATTGTTATGTCACCGGTTGGGGGAGAGGGGGGTAGCTATGAGATGGAATTGGGAGCAGATTTAACTCTTTGGAATCGGCAAACCAATCTGGGCAAAACTTTCAGTTCTTCCACTTTGTTTAAACTGCCTACTGGTGGCGATCGCTCGTTGCTGGGTCTGGTTGCCGGTAGTGGTGTAGCATTGACGCACCGATTTGTTGAGCGATCGCACTTTAGAACCAGGCAGAGTAAGGAAAGGTTGTGGTGTTGGGTTTCCTTCGCGAACGCTCACCTCGTAATGCGAGCGCACTCAGGCGACCATTCCCCCTTCAGGCACTAAAAAAGGAGCCAACTCTGAGATCTGATCTGGATAAGCGAAGTTATAGTTGAGAGACGGGACGTAATTCTTGCACATATCCATCACAAAATGAAAGCGATGAATTCCTGAGGCTGACTTCCAATAGTTTTTATTCCAAAATGCGAAGATTGCCAGGGCAACCGCGATCTTCTCATTGTCATCACACCCTACCGTTTCACAGAGCTGCATAAGCCGTGCCGTCGTGTAGGACGGTCCAACCTCAACTAACATCTCACTCTCCCGCACCTTTTTCATCACCAGAGAGGTTTCGTCGATATAGGAATAGGAAGACACCGTTGGCCTTACCTGACTAATTGCTTCTGTCTGGGCTGGTGCTTCGTAGCTGTAGGAACTGACGCTTTTTTCAGGTGGGGCGCTGACTGCGCCATGCGCTTGCCCTTTTTCAGTGGTTAGAGCGACCAATTCATTGTATAAAGCGTCCCTTTCGGTCCTCTTGCTGAGGAGCTGTCTTTCTTTTGCAACAGCCAATATCATTTTGCCATCTTCTTGCGCTTTCATACATTGGCGTCGAAGGTTGTCGAGTTCTTTATCCAAATGTTGAATTCTGTCCTTCAACTCTGTGAGCCTGGTTTTGTCTTTCGCAAACCTATACAAGAATGTCGTAACGTCGTGAAGGGCACTGATCAATTTTTTAAAGTCATTCGAGCTGCTTAATACCGCATCGATGTCAAGTTTTCTGAGTTTGCCGCCTTTATACCATCGCTTTTCCCAGTAGTGGGTATATTCCCCCTTCATCCCCTCTTTATATTTTTGGTAAAGAGACCATGCCTGCACTCTTCTAGCAACCGACTTCAAGTAATCCACAATCGTACCGTCTATCACCTGTTGGGCTAAATCCCCTTCCTTCTGCGTGGCTCGCTCACGATACCCCTCGGCTAAGATTTTTCGGACGGCATTTTCCTCATTTACGAAGGTCTGCTTTACTCTTGTCAGCGCTGTAGACCGATGCACCATTTCTGTTACCAAATTGCCCCATTTTCCTCGCTTCAGCTTCATACTCTTAATGATGTGAATTATCCCCGCTCTGCCTTTTTCATCCCACTGGTCTTTCAGGGCTGGCACTCCCTCGTTCGCCAAATTGTCTTCCAGCCAAGTGTTTAGCTTATCGTACAATTCCGCTGCAGTTCCGGTCCATTTGACTGGAGAGGGTTCTCCATTAAACGTATGATAAATGGCGCGCTGGATTAGTTTGGCTGTCCTTGCCTGCGCGGATCTCTGCTGCACCACATGCGTCAACTCATGGGCAATTAATGCCTGTCCTGCTGGGCTTCCCGGCTGATATTCCCCCTGCTTAAAAAACAAATCATGCCCCGCTGTAAATGCCCTAGAACTTAATGCTTGGTTTAGCTGATCCGCTCGCGTATCTGTGTGCACCCGTACTTGGCTAAAATTTATCCCCATTGACTGCTCTAAACGTTGTTGCAATCCAGGTTCTAGTGATAGCCCTCCACCTCTGGCACTGGTAATAGCAGATTCAATTGCGGGTGAAACACTTCCTCCAGTACTTTCACCTTTCAGCTGCAATATGGGGCGTAGGGCTTGTACCTGTTTCGACGCAGCATCTTCCTGTATTTCAGGCTTAGAATCCTGGTGCTGTTTTCCAAAATCTGGTGTATTAATCTGTCGAACAATTAGAGGCGCCAGCCGATCGGCTTCTTGCTCATAGCGATCGCCCGCCGCCCCAACCTTCATCTTGGTTTGAATCGGCATCCTCGCCGAAGTTACGCCCAATTCTCCGGACAGTCCGCCAAACTGGGGTCGCTGAGTCACATCATGCATCGGCTCAAACTCAGCGCTGTTTTCCGGTAGGTTTGCCCCTCGTCCAGCCGTCGCCATTGCGCCCAGTGACTTTGCAGCCACCTGTTCCTTGTTCCGGCTCTGGTGCAAAACTCCCATTGCAACCGTCCTTAATTAAAAAACGACACAACTCAGCGCTGCCGTTTGCGACAACGCCTCCAATCCTACGCTCGATCGCCCTCAGCAAAAAAGAAGATTCGCTACACTCTTCAACTGTTTTTGCTTTGCTGAAAATTACGAATTTTTAACCGATTATCATCGGCGTTCTGCCTCTACTATGGCAGGATGCGCCGAAAACCTGGCTCAAACCGGGTATCCTCTCAATCACCCTTCAGACAATGCCCCCCGACGCTACTCCACCCCTCGACGAATTGTTACCTGCCCTGCATTTATTAGATGGGCTACTCGAACGCAGTATGCAGTTGACAGAAACCCTGCACAGCAGCAAACGAACAACTCAGGATATCCAGAACACCGATCATATTCGCCAAATCGAACTCGCCCTTCCCCCTGGCTATCCCCGCTACAGCCCCGCCCGATCCAACGATCTGCCCTCCAGTCAAGTCAAGCCATCCTCACGTCTGGGGATGCTGCAGCACCAGCTTAGTTTAACAGCGTTTGAGCTAGACATTATCCTCATTGCCCTTGCCCCGGAACTCGATCGCCGCTACGAGCAAATTTACGCTTACCTGCAACAAGATGGGCGCGGCATTCGCCCCAGTGTCAACTTGGTGCTAAATCTGCTTTGCGCCGATGCTGCCGAAAAGCTGCAGCGGCGATCGCACTTTGCCCCCAGTGCCCCGTTGCGTCATCATGCCCTGCTGCACCTCTCGCCGCCACAGCCCAGCAACCACACCACCCTGCTGGCGCAAGAGGTCAACCTTGATCCGGCGATCGCCCGCTATTTGTTAGATGAAACCGGACTCGATGCCGATCTCAGCCCTTTTTGTTCGCTCATCCAAACACCCCTGCCGCCGCCGCAAACCAACTTGCCCGCCGCCCTGTTGCAGCAGATCGAAATCATTCTCAAACAGGAACAGGGCGCGATCGCCAACGCTGCATCCTCCGCTCATACCATTCGGCTCTACCTGCAAAGTGCTGACCCCGTTCTGCCGCATCAGTTTGTCCAGGCACTGGCTCACCATTTGGATCGCCCCCTACTGACTGTCGATCTAGAGAGTTTGGCGCAGCAACCCGATCAACTTCCTCAACGACTGCGCCGACTGCGCCGCGATGCCTGGCTACAAAATACGTTGCTCTATCTGCATCCCGTTGGTAGTCTGTATCAGGACTCGACCCCAACTTTTTACCCCTTGCTAACTAACCTCCTTGCGGAAACCTACGGGCCAATTATCTTATCCGGTCGCCAGCCCTGGCAGCCTTCCAGCGATCGCAGTCTAGGCATCGTCACCATTTCCCTTCCTCCTCTAAGCTTTGGCGATCGCTGCGCTTGCTGGACGACCCATCTTGCCACTGCCAAACTCACCGTTGAACCTACCACCATTGCAGCCCTGGCCGATCGCTTTCGCCTCACCTCCACCCAAATTCAAGATGCGATCGCCACAACCCAAAACCAATTGAAGTATGGATTAGAACTTGCATCGATCGAAGCCCTGTTGTTTAAGGCGGTTCGCAGTCAATCCGCGAACCAGCTCACCAAACTGGCTCAACCCATCCAGCCTCGCTATACATGGCAAGATTTAGTGCTACCAGATGCTCAACTTGCTCAGCTTCGGGATATTTGTGCGCACCTTCAACACCGTCACCAGGTCTTTGATACCTGGGGGTTTGAGCGCAAACTATCTCTGGGGAAAGGGATCAATGCTTTGTTTGCTGGCCCTCCAGGTACAGGAAAGACCATGGCGGCAGAAGTGATTGCCCACGCCCTGGGGCTAGACCTGTACAAAATTGACCTTTCTCAAGTGGTCAGTAAGTACATCGGTGAAACCGAAAAAAGCCTGAATCGCATCTTTACAGCAGCAGGTACCGCCAATGCGGTGCTGTTATTTGATGAAGCTGATGCCCTATTTGGCAAACGCACCGAGGTTAAAGACGCCCACGATCGCTATGCCAATATCGAAACTAGCTACCTGCTGCAAAAGATGGAAGAGTACGAGGGCATCGCGATTCTCACCACGAACTTGCAAAGCAATATGGACGATGCGTTTGTTCGGCGACTCAGGTTCATCGTGGAGTTTCCGATGCCGGGGGTAGAAGAGCGCCGCCGCATCTGGCAACAGATCTGGCCAGCGTCCTTGCCCCTAGACAAGGACGTCAATTTAGACTTTTTGGCTGAGAACCTGGATATCGCGGGTGCGGTAATTCGCAACATTGCTCTGCAAGCGGCTTACCTGGCGGCGGCAGCAAACAAACAAGTCAGTATGGCCCAAGTAATACCAGCAGTACGGCTGGAATATCAGAAGATGGGCAAGATTTTGATGCGCGATGATTTAAAGGAATACGGCGATTTACGTTGAAATATGTCGTTTTTTGAAAAGTATCCGGAAAGACGGCCAGAAACATTCAAATTCTGAGATTCTGTACGCAATTAACGTGTTTCCTGAGATCTAAGGGCTTTTATGGGCAGCATGCTTCAGCAGCGGCATAGTGCTTCTACCAAAGATGTAGACCAATCCGCCAAGCGAACCTACGCGCCTCGACAGGCATCGGGGCCAGAGGTTGCTCAGCACAGCCTGCACACGCACGATTCTCTTTCCTCAGCACCCCTGGCGAAGCCCAGTTTTTTGGGACTGTCTCATGAGTTGACCGCAGCCCCGCAAGCGCCTCTAGTGGTGCAGCCCAAACTCATGATCGGCGCACCCGGCGATCGCTACGAACAAGAAGCCGACCGAATCGCTGCTCAGGTCGTGCAGCAGATGCACTCATCCAAACCAATGGAAACATCAGCCACCCAAAAAAAGCAAGTTTTGCAGCCAAAACTCGCAGTGCATTCGGCCTCTTCAAATGGGAGGAAAGAAGTGCCTAGTGAAATCGCCTCTGGCATTGCTGAGGCGCACAGAGGTGGACACCCCCTAGACAAGCAAATCCTTTTACCAATGGAGAAAGCTCTGGGGAAGGATTTGAGTCATGTGAGGGTGCATTCCAGCGGTCAAGCAGACACTTTGAATCGCCAATTAGGGTCGAGGGCATTTACGCGAGGTCAGGATATATTCTTCCGGCAAGGAGAATACAAGCCGAGTAATAGAAGTAACCAACATCTAATTGCACATGAATTAGTACATACAATTCAGCAAGAAAGTGCTCAGCAGCCATCATCCTCAATATATGGGGCATTGCATAATCCATCCACTCACATCGCATATGAATCGAATAGCGAAACGCCTCAAATTCAGACAATGAAGGGATTCTTTTCGTCATACAAAGGATTGGCGGCTGAAAATCCGTTTGAGGCGGAACTAGAGAGCCATCTCGATGAACTCAATGAGCTACTTAGCAGAGAAAGAGGAATTGGCACCATCCTCAAAAAGGCTAATGACTACACGAAAGCAATGAAAACAGATTCGTCTAGAATAACAGATCACATATACGCAATTGTTCAGAATTGTGTAGAGGCTGGAATGGGCCTTGGGGGCGACACATTATTACCTGGATTAGGTACCGGAATCTTTGCAACTAAAACTGCCTTAGAAGGAGTGTCTGAGATTTATCAAGACACGATAGATGAAGAAGGGAAATTTGTGGTCACTGAAGGGGCAAAATCTTTGGTTAAAAAAGGATTTGAGGAAGGAATTTCGCAATTAGCCGATCAAGCTAGCAGGGTACATTACACACTTGCGCTGACGCTAGGGAATATTAAAGAGCTAAGTCTCCTCGGCTATGAGGTTTACAGCTTATATACCTCAACAGGGAGAGATAAATTGGCTGAAAAACAGAGCAAAGTTATTAAAGCTGTAAGGACTTTCACAAATAAATTTTATGTTTATTTGAAAGGAATTTTAGATGTCCTTTCTGAAAGCAAGAAAACGCTTAGTGCACTTTCTTTCAATAGGGAGATTAAACCCTCTCTCCAGAAAAAAGCCGAAAAAATGATCGAAAAAATTCAATCCTTTGAAGTAGAGATAAATAAAGCTATTGAGGAGTTGAGGACACTTGAGGTCAATCTTGATGATTGGCTAGAGGATGAGGCCAACGTGATTAATGCTGGCTTATTGGAAGACTTCCACGAAGACGGTGGCAGCGGATTGTCCTCTGCTTCAGTCTTGGCAGGTGCAAGGGCAATTCCAAGAGCTATTTTTGCGACAATCAAGCCAAAAATGACGGCGAACGTAGAGACTGCTGCTGGTATCTACAGAGGTTCTTAATCAAGTTAATTAACTGCTTGAGATATATACGCCAGACTATCAACTTTGATCTTAGATAAAAAGCTTGAAAAATTAGAATTTTCAAAATACCAAACAGCTTTTGGTTAAACTATGCTGCTTGATTTAGATAACACATTAGAAACGTTGCTACGGCGGAAGCTGCCTGCGGAAATGTTGTCGGCGACGCAGACTAGTTTTGCTACACCCGATGCCGAGTTAATTAGCCGCAAGCCTGCGACCAACCTGTTTCTCTAAAATGTATGTATGCAAGAACTTAGACTTACGCTCTGGGTTTGGAAATTTCGCGCGGTGGGGCGACGGTAATGCTATGCAGGTTGACTGTTCATACCTGAGCGCTATCTGAGTTAAAGACAACAGCAAATAAAGTAGATCGTAAAGATGGGCTTGACCAAATTTTCTCAGGTCGTGAATATGCCGCTGCGCAATAACATTCTGCTGTACGATTGCAAACTACCAGCCCATACCCAAAGCGGCAATTTGTTATGAAATCAAAACATGACGAATATCTATAAAGTCCTGTAGATTTTTTGTGAGTTCTGCAAATTTGTTGAGAGCAGACTGGAAAACAATTTTGTTCAAAATATTAAGAAAAAATGCACGATTTAGCGAATTTTTTGAGAGGCTGTATTCTTGAATTCAAATGTGACTATATTCTCATGCGATTTTCGTTTTCTTACTTTTCGTTTTGCTTAAGTTCGTATAACGTTTTCAGGTATTAAGCCTCACTATTTCGTGACAGTAAAAGTAACTGTTTGCGTTGAAGCAGCTCTGTTTCCTGAGATTTTGTGATCTGAACTTTCGGCAGGAATATCCCTTTGTGCAGTTGAGCCGTCAATAGTTAAGTTCTGCATGTGCTGAGCTTGTTTATGCTTCACGACTTAGATAACACATTAGAAACGCTCTTGAGGCAGGAGTTGCCTGCAGAAATGGTAGCGGCAACGCAGATTAGTTTTGCTGCGCCCGATGCTGAGTCGATTGGTAGCAGGCCTGCGATCAATTTGTTTCTCTACGACGTGCGAGAGAACCTGGAGCTGCGTTCTGGGTTCGAGAGCTTTGAGCGGCGGGGCGACGGTACTGCCGTGCGGGTGCGTCCGGCGGTGCGGGTCGATTGCTCTTACCTGATTACCTTTTGGCCTAAAGAAACCGATGGGCGGAGTGTCCCTAAGGATGAGCACAGGTATTTGGGCATGGTGATGAAGGCACTGCTGCGTTACCGCAAGCTGCCCGCCGAGCTGTTGCAGGGCGATTTGGCTGGGCAAGAGCCGCCGCTGCATACGGTGAGTTTGCAGAGCGGTTACCTCAACAGCATGGGCGAATTTTGGCAGGCTATGGGCGGCAAGCCCAAGGTTGCAATCAACTACACCGTCACGATTTCGGTGCCGGTGCATGGCGAGGGTGAGATTGTACCGCTGGTAATGGAGAGCCGCTTATCTACAGCAGGCTGAGATTTTGAGATTGTTTGTAGCTGATTGTTTGCGACTTTATAGGGCATCTACCGTGCTGAAGTTAACGAAGACCGGACAGCGGGTGACGATCGCAGGACAGGTCATCGACACCGCTCAACAACCCATCGCTGGAGCGCGAGTTGAAATTACTCAGGCTCCTGCCGCGTTTACGCAACGTTTAGCGCTAAAAGCCATGCCCTACGGCGATCGCTGGGAGCATCTGCAGGAACGATGCGATCGCACCCATACTGCCCCCGACGGTTTGTTTTACTTTACCGATGTGCCCCCCGGTCACTATACCCTGACGGCCTCCTACCCCAAAACTGGCCTGTGGCTTGAGGCGCTGGGCGGCGGGGGTGCAACGGTAGGTCAGAGTGCAGCGATCGCTGTTGAGGTTCAAGCGATAGGGCCAGATCTCAAGGCAGGGTCAAAGCCTCCATTTCAGGTCATTCAGTTGTTGCGATCGCCCCCGCCCTCGGCTGAACAGCCACGCCACACCGAGACGACTGCAGCCCGCTCTAAAAAATCTACAGCTAAGAAGGATTCAAAACCTAAGCCACCCAGTTAAAGCGTCGAGTCTCGCGTCCATACTACCTCAAATTTTCGACCAAACCGCATCTTTATCAACCCACTACGGAGCTGCCCCCATGCCCCCCTATAGTTCTCCCGGTGTCTACGTCGAAGAAATCGCCTCTGGCTCTAGCCCCATTGTCGGGGTGGGTACCAGCACTGCCGGGTTTATCGGTGTGTTAAACCTGTCGAAAACACCCGCGACAGAAAGCCCACAACCCTCTGAAAAAATACTCCTCAAACAGGGAGGCAGCGCGGTTGTCAGCAGTGGCAGTGCAGCAAACGATCGCAAGAGTTTTACGTTTGACATTGAAGAACCGTTAGGGAAAGTCTCTAAGGGATACAATTTTTTCTCTCGACCCGTGGCTGACGCGGATTCGCCAACAGCCGCTTTCACGGATCTCAAAGGCGGAAACGTCACCCTATCGGAAAACTCGGAAAACTCTGCAACGGTCACATTTGCAGAAGGGGTTTCCAAGAATCATCAATTATTCGCAACTTATACCCCACCCGCTGAAGCAGACAAGCCCGTACCCTCCAATAATGCGTCTGGGCTAGAGCAGGTCAAACTCTGCACTAACTTTACCGAGTTTACCGTAGCCTTTGCTAATGCCATGAAGCCCGGTAATTACCTGGCTGATGCGATATATGGCTTTTTTCGCAACGGCGGCACTCGCTGCTATGTGGTGTGCGTAGCCGATGAGGGAAAAATTGGAGCCGTTTTAGAAAACCAGTTTGAGGCGATCGATGAAATTGCCCTGGTAGCGGCCCCTGGCGTCACCAGCACTGCACCGCTGCAAGCCATTGCCGACCACTGCGCAAAAATGGGCGATCGCTTTGCGATTTTGGATGGGCTACAGACTGTTGAGCTGTCTAGTGTCAAACTGACTGAAGCCTTGAAGCCCTTCGACTCCAAGTTTGCCGCCCTGTACTTTCCCTGGATTGAGGTCTACGACCCGGATACCAAGAAGGGTAAACTGGTGCCCCCCAGCGGCCACATTGCGGGCATCTACGCCCGAGTCGATGCCCAGCGGGGAGTACACAAAGCCCCCGCCAACGAGCCAGTGCTGGGCGCTACAGGCGTGGCTCACAGCTTGAGCAAGGCGAAGCAGGGGCCGCTCAACGAAGCAGGCATCAACTGCATTCGCGAACTGAACGGCAACATTTTGGTGTGGGGCGCGCGCACACTGGGTGGTGATGACAACGGCGAGTTCAAATACATCAGCACCCGCCGCCTGTTTAACTATCTGACAGAATCCATCGACGAGGGCACCCAGTGGACGGTATTTGAACCCAACTCGCCGGAGCTATGGGCGGCGATTCGTCGCAATGTGTCGGCCTTTTTGACCCAGGTCTGGCGCAGTGGGGCGCTGTTTGGAGCCACCCCAGAGCAGGCGTTTTATGTCAAGTGCGACGCCGAAACCAACCCATCCGACCAGCGCAACCAGGGCCAGGTTGTCACCGTAATTGGGGTGGCGGTGGTGAAGCCAGCGGAGTTTGTCATCTTCCGCCTGAGTCAACGGTCGGAGGGGCAGCAATGAGTGCAGGCACCCTTCCCTCACCAATTCCTGGGGTTTATCGGCAAGAGGTCTTTCCCAAGCCAGCTCCAGTTTTGCCGACTGGGGTGCCGCTGTTTGTCGGTTTTTTGGCGGCAGGGCCAGCGATGGCGACACTCCTGAGCCCTCAGCGGCTAACCCACTGGCCACAGTTTATTGAGAAGGTAGACAAAATCCACCGCCGACCGTCGCTCGATGCAGCGGTGCATGGTTTCTTTGCCAATGGCGGTGAGCTTTGCTATGTCGTCATGGTTTACATCACTGCCGCTGGGGTGGAGGTGGCCCTTCAGTCCGCGTTGGAAACTGCTGAAGACGTTGCCGAGATCGATTTGGTGTGCGTGCCAGACCTGTGGGCAGTGGCGGAAACGCCTGAGGCTGCCCAACGATCGCAGCAACTCATTTTGGAGCACTGCGATCGCACCAACGATCGCTTTGCCCTGCTCGATACCCCGCTCGTCACCAATCCCACCCAGATCGATAGCCTGCGCCCATCATCCCGCCTGCAAGGCAGCAACGGTGCCCTCTATGGCCCCTGGCTTAAGTCGCAGCAGAGCAATGATTGGGTACCCCCCTGCGGGCATGTGGCGGGAATGATCGCCCAGTGCGATCGCGCCATTGGGGTACACCGGGCCCCGGCCAATTTGGTTCTCGAAGACGCGCTTGACCTCAGCGTGGGGATTTCGGATGCCGACCAGCATCAGCTCAACCCAGCAGAGCAACCCGCAGGAGTGAACTGCCTGCGATCGCTCACTGGGCGAGGCATTCGCGTATGGGGTGCTCGCACCCTTAGCGCCCACCCCTTGGGCTGCTATGTCAGCGGACGCAGATTGCTGATTACCGTCTGTCGCTGGGCTGCCCTCACCCTAGCCGATGTCGCCTTTGAGCCCAACGACATTGCCCTGTGGATCCGCATTGAGCGCGAGTTTGCCCTCTACCTCGAATCGTTAGCACGCCAGGGCGCTTTGCAGGGACAAACCGCCAGCGAAGCGTTTTTTGTCAAGTGCGACGCCGAAACCAACCCACCTGCCGAGCGCGATCTGGGCCGAGTAGTCACCCTGGTGGGTCTAGCCCCTGCAGTGCCCGGTGAGTTTATCGTGGTGCGCCTGATCCACGGCGATCGCGGCGTCACTCTGACCAGTGTGTCTTAGTCATATCAGCCCCCTAACAGAAAAGGAACATTGACCATGCCAACCGTTTACCCTAATCGCCGCGACCCCCTGGCGGGCTACAACTTCTACGTCGAGTGGAACAACATTATTCACGCCGGGTTTCGTGAGTGCAGCGGCCTCGACAGCACCCAAAGCGCAGGCGAATATCGCGAAGGCACTGACCCCATGACCATGCGCAAGCTGCCCGGTCTGGTGAGCTATTCCAACATCACCCTGCAGCGCGGCATCACCAACAACAACGAGCTATGGAAGTGGCGCGAAAACCTCATTAAGGGCATCGCCGATCGCCGCGACATCTCTATTGTGTTGCTCGACGACCAGGCCCAGGAAAAGATTCGCTGGAATCTCAGCCTCTGCTGGCCGACCAGTTGGAAAGCCCCAGACTTCAACGCTACAGCAGACGAGGTGGCGATCGAAAGCATCGAACTCGTCCACGAAGGCATCAGTAAAGTGGAGTGGTCATAGGTTAAACAATGCTTACTCAAACCGAATTTGAGTTCACCCTGCCCCAGGGCTATGTTGATTCTGAGGGAACTATCCACCGCGACGGTGTTATGCGCCTGTCCACCGCCTATGACGAAATCACGCCCCTGCAAGATCCGCGCGTGCAGCGCAACCCCGGTTACCTGGTGATCATCCTGCTCTCCCGCGTCATCACTCGTCTGGGTAGCCTCGATACCATTAACCCTCGGCTGATTGAGGGGCTGTTTTCTGCCGATCTGGCTTATCTGCAGGATCTCTACCAGCGCATCAACCAGGCAGGCCATACCCGGCTGCGGGTTGCCTGCCCCCACTGCGACGGTGAATTTGAAGTCGAGGCTACCCCCGTGGGGGAGTCATCGGCTACCCCTCAGAACGCCTCTTTGAGGAGGTAGCTTATCTGGCTTACCACTTTCACTGGCCCCACGACCAGATTATGAGTCTCGATCACCGATCGCGCCAGCGCTGGGTAGGGCAAGTGGCCAGCATTAACCAAACATTAAATGGGCAGAGAGAGGCTTAAGTTGCGCTGGGTGTAGGGTGGGGAGCACGATTACCTCCTACTGCCGTCTGATTCGCCTCTGCCCCTCCCATACGGGGAGCACAACTTTCACAATTACAGTTCTAAACGTTCCTATGGCAGTTCCTTCCCTCGGCATTTTCTCGACGATCAGTCGGCACTCAGGTGGCCCGGCGGCGCGGATTGATCCCTACATGGGTTACAACTTTTTGGTCGAAATCGGCGGCATTTTGGGCGGTGGCTTTACCCAGGTGTCGGGGTTAGAGAGCTCGGTAGAGCTAGAGTCTTACAGCGAAGGCGGGGTAAATGGCTATGTGCACCAGTTTCCAGGGCAGGTGAGCCACCCCAATCTGGTGCTTTCCCACGGGCTGACAGCGCTAGATGCACTCTGGGACTGGTACTGGCTCACCACCCAGGGGCGGCCCATACTGCTGAGCGGCACTATCATGCTGCTCAACAACCAGCGGTTGCCCGTGATGTGGTGGAATTTTCGCGACGCTTACCCGGTGAAGTGGGTAGGCCCCAGCCTGGATGCCAGCAGCGATCAGGTGGCGATCGAGCAACTGGAGCTGGTGCACCGGGGGCTGGTACAAACGCTGCCCTCCCAGGCGATGGGGGCGGTGCGTGGAGGCAGCGGCATTGCTGCCCAGTTTGGGGCGAATGCGCCCAATGTGCTGCTGTAATTTGCGAGGAGACTGTCGATGGCCCCAACCCAACCCTGGCAAGACCATCTCGCGCCTTCTCTGGTGCAGCGGCTGTGGCGACCCATAGCCCAGCCCGGCGCAATGGATGGCCAGATGGTAGAGACTCTTTTTCACCGCTATTACCAGTTTTTGCCCCCTGCGCCTCTACTGCAACAGGCGCTGCACCGGCGAGATCATCTAGTGGCGATCGCGCCAGAGATGGTGCCAATCGTCTACGCCCAACCCTGGGTAAGCGCTGGTGCTCCGTCTAGCGCTACCGACATTGCCACCCAAAATGACCTTGCAATTGCATCAGCGTCTGACGACTCTCCAAACCTGACTCCTGCGGTATCTCCTATCTCATTGCCAGGTCAGGCGACCTTCATTCAAGCCAAGCTTGATCCTGCGGTTCAGCCTTCATCTTCGGCGGTGGGCGATTGGGCGATCGCGCCATCGACCCAACCCAAGCCCGCTCAACCCTCGCCCCCTTCACAAATTATCCAGGCCAGGCTTACCCCTGCAGCCAGGGCGACTTCTAAACTTGCCCCCCTGCCGCTCACAGTTGCCCCGGCCCTACCCGTTGTCAAGCCAACCCTGACCCAGAGTCCCCTTGCCGCTAAATTAGCCGCCTCGCAGCCCGTCATGGATGCGCCGCTGCTGCCGCGAGTCGTGGCGTTGCCCGCGCCAGTGGGTAGCCCTGAGCGAAAATCTGTGGGGGCGATCGCTCCCACGCCAGCACCGCCAGTTGTGCAGCCGAGGCCAATTGCAGCGGCCCCGGTTTTGGCTTTACATCAACGATCTCCTGCGTTTACCTTGCCCCTGGCCCAGAGTGCCTCAACGTCTCGGGTTAGCCATCAAGCAGACCGGGCCAGCGAGCAGGTTTCCTTATCAAGATCTGCACCTGCCATACTCAACACAGGGGTCTCAGGCACCCTGCCCGTTGTGTCTGGGCAGCCAATGGAGGGACGATCGCTCCCTGTCTCTGCTCCAACGCCAGCGCCCGCCGTCGATATCGTCCAACTGGCCGACCAAGTTGAGCGTCGCCTCAAACGCAACCTCATCATCGATCGCGAACGCCGGGGGTGGCAGTCATGAGCCTGATCCCGTCCCTAGAACTCGCGAAGCTGACTATTTTTGTCGAACAGGAACAGCAGCCGTTTAAGCCATTCACCGTCCTTTTTAACCCCAACCAAATTGAGATTGGCATCACCGGATGGAAAGAGGATAGCAAGACGGGGTTAGTACCCGCCGATGATCCTAAAACCCTCAGCGTGACGCTCTTTTTTGACACCAGTCTACCCCAGGCCCCAGGTGGGCTAGGGCAAACTATCGCCCAGGCGACCCTGGGGCGTTCGATTGGGCTATCTGGCCTCAAGAACGCGGTCAGCCCACCCACCGACGTACGCACCTACACCCAGCAAATTACCCAACTTACTGAGCCGCAGGTGCGCTGGAAAAACGGAAGACGCCCACCCGTTTGCCAGTTGCAATGGGGCAAATGGGGCGGTAGCCGCCCCAATGAGGGCTTTTTTCAGGGAGTGTTGAAATCGGTGCAGCAAACTTTCTCCCGATTTGCCGCTGATGGGACGCCGCTGAGAGCCCAGTTGGTCTGTAGCTTTGAGGAATGGGAAGACCCGACCCATCGGCGCAAAAAGCTCAACCCAGTGGATGACCCCGTTCGCATAGTCAAGCGCGGCGAGACCCTCAGCAGCATTGCCCAGGAGGAGTATGGTGATCCGTCCCTGTGGCGGGTGATTGCCGCTGAAAACCGTCTCACGAACCCCCGCATTTTGAGCCCCGGACAGGCCCTTACTGTCCCCCCCCTGCGGCCTCAATCACCAAACCGAAGGTCACGCTAATGACAAAGTCTCTGCTGATCCCTCAGCCTGAAATTTGGGTGGGAGGACAATCGCTAGCCAAGATTGGCGCTGCCTTGCAACAGGCAAGGGTCGTCACCGAAGTCGATATTCCAGGCATGTTTTCCCTAGAGCTAACCAGCCGCAACCTGATGCCGGGTGATGTGCTGTGGGTCGATGAAAAAACCTTCAACATTGGCACGCCTGTTGAGATTAAAACGGCTCAGGAAGAGCTGCTGATAGAAGGGGAGATTACGGCGCTGGAGCTAGAGTGCGCCAAAGAAACGGTGTCGACGCTGATCGTGCGCGGCTACGACTACCGCCATCGGCTCGGGCGCAACCGGGCTACGCTGACCTTTACCCAGATGAAAGATAGCGATATCGTGACGCAGATTGCCAAAAAGGCGAACTTGAAAAGCGAGGTCACCGATACCGGAATCACCCATGACTATGTGTTGCAACATAACCAGAGCGATCTGGATTTTTTGCAGGCGCGGGCCAAACGGATTGGCTATGAAATTTCGATTCGGGGCAAGATGCTGACGTTTCACCCCCAGGCCAAGAGGGACGCTTTGAAGGATCCAGCTATTCTCAAGCTGAGGGTGCCGGAGGAGGTGACGCGGTTTTCACCCCGCCTGAGCTGCGCTAACCAGGTGGCCCAGACAGAGGTGCGCGGTTGGAATATGCGGGATAAAACACCCGTGGTGGGGCGCAGCGGCAACCAGCCGTGGGCCACCGGCATGGGCCGCGAAAGTGGCGCTTATGAAGCCTCACAGGCCTTTGGTCAAGTAAAGCACAGGCAGGTAAACCAGCCCGTGGCCACGGCGGCTGAGGCTGACCAGATCGCTCAGGGTCAGTTTCGGCAAATGGCGCTGGGCTACATCACTGGCGACGGACAGTGCGTGGGCCAGGCCCGCCTGCAAGCAGGATGCATGGTCGAAATCCAAAAGGTGGGCGATCGCTTTGGCGGGCAGTACTACATTACCGCTGCCACCCACATCTTTGGCCCCGAGCGGGGCTACACCACCGAGTTTTCCTTTAAGCGCGATGCCCACAACTGGCAGGAGAAACCCCAATGACTGGACTGGCTGAGTTAATGACCCCACCCCCAACTTTGGGAGGGCTGTTTGGCGTCACCATTGGCATTGTGACCAACAATAAAGACCCTGATGGGCTGGGGCGGGTCAAGTTAATGTTTCCCTGGCTCTCGGATACCGAAGAGAGTGCCTGGGCTAGAGTACTATCACCGATGGCCGGAAAGGGACGCGGTCTTTATTGCCTGCCTGAGGTAGACGATGAGGTGCTGGTTGCCTTTGAACAAGGGGATATCACGTTCCCCTATGTTTTGGGGGCGCTGTGGAATGGGCAAGACAAGCCCCCCACCGACAACACCGATGGCAAAAATAACCGACGACTGTGGCGATCGCGCAGCGGCCACGAGATTCTGCTGGACGACACCGACGGTGAGGAAAAAATTGTCGTGCGCGACAGCAGCGGCAAAAATACCATTGCCATTGATACGAAACAAAATTCCATCAGCCTTCGGTCAGAGCAAGCCCTCTCGATTGAAACCAAGGGTGACCTGAGCATTAAAAGCAGCGGCGGGGCCGTCACCATCAGCGGTAAAACGATTGCCCTGCAAGCCCAGCAACGCTTTGACATCAAAGCCAATGCGCAGGGCACTGTGCAGGCTCAGGCAGGGCTGGCGATTAAGTGCCTGGCCGGGGTCAAAATCAACGATGGCGCACTGGAGGTGACCTGATGCCCGGTTCGTTGCTCCACGTAGGCGCTACAGTGATCTGTGCCCACGGTGGGCAGGGGCAGCCCACAGCCCCCAACCCTAGAGTCAAGGTTATGGGGCAACCCATTGTGACCCAGACAGCCCCCTACACCGTCACCGCCTGTGTCAACTCTCCGTCGCCGCCAAACTTGGGCCCATGCATGGCCGCCCAGTGGGTCACCGGGGCGCTGCGGGTTAGGTCTATGGGGCAGCCAGTGCTACTACAAGATAGCCAGTCGCTATGTGCCCCCACAGGAACACCCTTATCGGTGGTAATAGTCCAACTTCGTGTGAGGGGCCAGTAATGCGAAGGCCAATAGTTATCGCTCAATTTTCGCCGGACTGCTCTGTCCACTCCTGCTCCAGTCATAGAAATGAATAAGGTGACCCCAGAGGAGGAAATTATGGCTGATTTTCTAGGGGCAGGCTGGCCCTCTCCGCTGGCCTTCGATAAACAAAGGCACATCGAACTGGCTCAGGCAGATGAAGCGGTGCGCCAGTCGATCTGGATGATTCTCAGCACGGCACCTGGTGAGCGGCTGATGCGCCCCGACTTTGGTTGCGGTATTCATGATCTGGTGTTTGCGCCCATCAACGCTGGCACCGTTGGACGCATAACTGGTGACGTGCAGCGAGCCTTGACCGAGTGGGAACCTCGCATTGACGTGCTTGATATCAGCGTAGACACAGAACCCGACCAGCCCAACCACCTGCTGATTCAGATTAGCTACCGAGTGCGAACTACCAACAATCGGTTCAACCTGGTGTACCCGTTTTACTTAGAATCCTAAATTTAATAAAAACCCAAAACTTATTTTTTGAAAGCACCGCTGGCGATGCTTTCAAAAAAATAAAACTCTGGTTTTAATTAATCCGCATTCCTTAGAGTAGCCCCATGACTGTGCAGCCCCCCCCTATTGACCAACGCACCTATGAGGATATTGTTGAGCAAACCAAGACTCTAGTAGAACGCTCTAGCGATTGGGACGCACCGAAGCCGCCCAACCAGGCTGACGCTGGGCTGGCGATGATTCGGCTGTTTGCTCACCTGGCTAAACAGGTGAGCGATCGCATTAACCAGGCTCCTGAGAAAAATTTTCTCGCCTTTTTAGACCTGATTGGCATCGAGCTGCAGCCGCCCCAACCCGCTCGCGTGCCCCTCACCTTTACCCTCGCTACTGGCACCACCGCCGATGCCTTTGTGCCCACGCATACCCAGGTGTCTGCCCCACCCCAGGAGGGTGAAACCGAGGAAGCAATCTTTGAAACCGAGCAAGAGCTGGTCGTTACCCCGGCTCAGCTAACCGCCGTAGCCGTGCGCAACCCAGAAGGCGATTGGGTCAGCGACTACACGACCTTCGCCACCGGACAGGGAGAAGGAACGTTTCCGGTGTTTGGGGCCGAGCAACCCATTGAGCACTGTTTGTACCTGGCTGTTGATGATCTACTAGGCCATCCAGGAACAAAGACGCTGACCTTCACGTTTAACTTTGACAGTATTGCGAGTACCCAGTTGGACACTCTGCGGCACTCTATCAGATGGTCGGTGTGGGATGGTCAGACCTGGCAAATCCTGACTGGGGTTACCACCACCGTCACGTCTCAACCCTGGCAGGTAACTCTACCCATTGCAATCGAGCCTCAACCCGTAACAATAGACGGGGTGAGTGCCCTCTGGGTACAGGCAAAATTTACCCGCCCCTTGCCTCCTGGCGCAGTGTCCCTACCTGTCATTACCAATATTCAAGCGAGTATTGCTACAGCACAACCCAAAATAGCCCCTGACCTCTGTTTTGCGAATACTGTACCGCTCGATCTCAGCAAAGATTTTTATCCGTTTGGGGAACAGCCCCGATTTAACGACACTTTCTACGTCGCTAGCGATCGCACTCTGGCGCATCCTGGCAGCACCGTCACCATAGAGGTTACGCCCACAGTTGGGTTGCCGACCCCAGCTAACGCTAGTGCAAACTTAGAGCTGGCCTGGGAAGTGTGGACAGAGGATGGTTGGAAAGCTCAGCCTGTAAGGATACAAATTTTAGACGGGACGGGCAGGTGGATTGCGCTACCACCGCCAGCAAATTCAACAGCAAATTCAACAGCAACAACGCCACCGACAGCAGTTGCACCGACCTTGACCGAAGCGGCCCGTATTACCCTAACGCTGCCTGCTGATGTCGCCACCATGACTCTCAATGGGGAAACTCGTCACTGGCTGAGGGTGCGCATTGTCAAAGGTAACTATGGAGAAGCCGCTAAGGTTACGGGATCGGGGAGCAGCATCAGCTTTACTGCCGCGACCTACGCGCCCCCGTCTCTAGGCTCGATCACACTGAAATCTAATTACACCGCCAATGCCTCCTCTATCCACTGCCGCACGGTCAACGACTTTGCCTTTAGCAATCCCCTACCCGTCGTTGAGAAGACCTATGAAGGCGACGCCAGCAGTGGTCGGCGGGTGCAGGTGTTGTGGCTCGACAGCACGGCGGGGTTTGCGGTGGGCGATCGCCTGCGCATCCCGGCTGAGGCTGCCCCCAGCGAGGCCAACACATATATCATCGACACGCTCTACTCTGACTCACCGGGCGTGATCCTCGATCGCCCTCTAGCGACGCTGCCAGCACCGGGAACGCGACTGTTTCGACGCTTTCCGCTCGTTCACCCAACAACAGATCGTCGCCCCACCCTCTATCTGGGGTTCGATCGGCCCTTTAGTCCCCGCCCTGTCACGCTTTACGCCCAGGTGGCTCTACCCAGCCCCCAGGAGGCCAGCCATCCCCAAACCATAGACCACCCTGCCATCGTGGTGTGGGAATACTACAGCGCCAAAGGTTGGCAACCCCTGGCGGTACACGACGAGACGCAGGCCTTTGCTCAGCGGGGGCTGATTCAATTTTTGGGGCCGACCGACCCGGCTCCCCGATCTGACCTGGGCTACCGTGGGCTTTATTGGCTGAGGGCATGCTGGCAAGGTGGCACATTCAGAGTGATGCCCCGGCTGCGGCGAGTGTTGACCAACACCGTGTGGGCCAACCAGTCTCAGACCATGACCAACGAAACCCTGGGTTCAAGCAACGGCAACCCCGATCAGCGATTTCAAGCCACCCAAACGCCAATTTTGCTCGGGGCTAAACTGACCGTGCAGGAGGGGCAACTACCGCCGCCCGACGAGCATAGGGCACTACGCCACTCGAGCGGCGAAGATGGGGTTGAGTCTGTCTACGATGCCACGGGGCGGCTAGCAGACGTGTGGGTGCGCTGGCAGGCCGTGCCCAACTTCTATGGCTCTGGGCCGCGCGATCGCCACTACACCCTCGACTCCCTGACGGGTGAGATTGGCTTTGGCAATGGTCAGCGAGGTCTCATTCCGCCCTTAGGTCGCAACAACCTGCGGCTTAGCTATCGCACGGGCGGCGGCGCAGGGAGCGATCGACCCATCCACACCATCGCCCAACTCAAAACTACTGTTCCCTACATTGACAGCGTCACCAATCTGGAGCCTGCCGGGGGGGGTGCCCCGCAGGAGTCTATCGCTCAGGTGCAAGTCCGAGGCCCGCGCCAACTGCGCCACCGCGACCGAGCCGTCGCCGCTCAAGACTTTGCCGACCTGGCCTTTGCCGCCTCTCCGGAGGTCGCCCGCGCCAGGGCAATCACCCCTCAGTTTGAGCCTCTGAGTACCGATCGCGACCAAAATCTGTGGCTGGGCACTGATCTGCCCGCTACATTGCCCCCACCGCATAGAGCCGTTCAGTCGGGCTATGTCCAGGTTTTGATTGTGCCCTACAGCATCCATCCACAGCCGGTGCCTTCCCTGGGGCTGATGGATCGGGTAGAACGATATCTGCGCCAGCGGTGTCTACCCACCGTGGAACTAGAGGTAAAAGGCCCATCCTGGGTGAAAGTGACCGTCAACGCCAGGGTCGCTGTCGCGTCTCTAGAGGGGGCCGATGTGACCCGGAATGAGATTATGCAAAAGCTCAATCGCTTTTTGCACTGCCTCACCGGAGGGTGCGACGGACAGGGGTGGAATTTTGGCCGTCAGCCGCACACCTCAGATTTTTATGCCCTGATTGAATCGGTGCCGAGGGTCTCCTGGGTTAAGGAGCTAACCTTAGACCTCGACCCCACTGTTCGTTCAGATCTTCCGTTTTTGATCTATCCCGGTTTGCACACCATTACCTTAGACCTATCCAAGGGAGTCCGCTGAGATGGCGCTACCGCTACCCAACTTAGATGACCGCACCTATGCTGACCTGGTAGAAGATCTGCGATCGCGCATTCCTATCGAATGCCCTGCATGGACAGACCACAACTCCAGCGACACAGGCATCATTTTGCTTGAGCTGCTGGCCTGGATTACGGAAACGGTGCTCTACCGGGTTAACCAGATCCCCGACGCCAACCTGCACGCCTTTCTCAAGCTACTTAGCCCGCCTAACTGGCAACCCTCTCACAGTCTCCAGAGTGAGTTAGAAGTCGCCATTCTGGATCTGCGCCAGCATTACCGGGCCGTCACCGCTGCCGACTACCAGCATCTCTTGCTAGAGCGCTGGCCTCAGCTCCTCAACCTGGACGAGCATAAAAATCTCAGTCTCAGCGAGCCTACTCCTCTGGCCCGCGTTCACTGTTTGCCCGGTGTGCACCCCAGCCAATCAGCGCCAGTCACCCTACAGCCCAAACCCGGTCACCTCACACTGGTGGCCATTCCCTGGCTTCAGGATGCAGCTCCGACCCCCTCGACTCAACTGCTAAAAGACCTGGTCGCCTGGCTCGAACCCTGCCGATTGCTGACCACTCACCACCACTTGATTGGCCCCAGCTATGTCAGGGTAGAAGTCGCTGCCGACCTGCACTTGCTCGACGGAGCCGCCCCAAAGCAGGTATTGAATGAAACCTGGCAGGCGCTGCAACGGTTTTTTGCCCCCCTGCCAGACCTGACTAACCCCTACTGGGATGGGCAAGGGTGGCCCTTGGGGCGCTCGGTTTACCCCTCAGAGTTGTATCAGTTGCTCGATCAGGTGCCAGGGGTTGACTATGTCACAAACCTGCGGCTATGGCGGGAACCTGCAACCGCCACAGCCAACTCAGAGGCACCGCCACAGCCGATTGAGCTGCAACCCCACGAACTAGCCCAGATCGCCCTGGATGATGCCACTATATACAACCGCTTTACCCTTCAAGAACGCACGCGGGGTGGCAATATCTGGCGACGTGTACCCACCAAGACGTTGGCAGAGTCCATTTCCCAAACGGATGCTAAGGCGCTCGCTCCGATACCCTTGTCCGCTGCTCCGCCACCAGCAGCAGACTCCAAACCTGACCCATCTCCGCCTATGTCTCTAGAGCAGCCCAGCTATGTTGACTACCTGCCTGCTGTGCTGCAAACTGACCCAGTGATTGATCAGTTTTTGTTCGCCTTTCGGCAGGTGCTCAGCGGTTCCCGCATCCCCAGTGCCGACGAGGGCAACCCCGGCATTATTTCCGCTGCCACTTCTGATCCGCCCAGTCTAGAGCGAATCATTTCCCTGATTCACACCTATTTTGACCCAGGCAAAACCCCTGAGGAGTTTTTGCCCTGGCTGGCCGGGTGGGTAGCCCTGAGTTTGCAAGACAACTGGCCGCCAGAGGCTAAGCGACAGTTTATCAATGCGATCGCCCCCCTCTATCGTCAGCGGGGCACCAAAGCCGCCCTGCTCAAAATTTTGCAAATCTACCTCGAAAATGCCGGGTTCAAAGATGTGGCCTCCAAAACCACTATCACTGAGATTGCAGACTATCCCAATTTCTTTCAGGTATCACTCACGCTCAACACCCCAGATTCAAACCTGTACCATCAGCAGGCTCGGATTGCCCAACACATCATCGACCAAGAAAAACCAGCCCACACCTATTACGCTCTGCGCATTCTGGTGCCCACTATGCAAATTTACGAAGACAAGCTGATTCTCGGCGAGAATACCACACTCGGTACCAAACTACCGGGCGACTGATGAGTCATTGCTCCGTCTCGCAACTTTACTGACCCTTTTGCCGCTCCTTCCTTCACCGCTACCCCTTCAGGTTTAGACCCCCAAAACCCCTATGCCAGACTCAACCCCAAAGCAAGACACAACCAACAAGCGACCCCGCTACTTCAATGGACAATTTTTGCAAGAGGCAGACTTTGTCGTTGAGCAAGACTACCATATCGATCGCCAGCGCCGACTGCCCAAGCTGCTGACCGTGTCCGGTATTGCCGATGGCCTAACCTGGGATGGGCCTGATATAAGGCCAGGCCAAACTCCTACCGCCGAGCTAGCCATTACCATCGGTGCGGGCACCGCAGTAGACGCTGAAGGGAGACAAATTGTGCTGCTCGACAAGCGCACCATAAACCTGCCCAAAGAGATCGAGGGAGCGCAGGTGCTCTACATTGCTTACCATCAGCAAGCCAGCGAAGAGGCCAGCGATATGCAAGTAGATGGTTCAACTCGCATTGTCGAAGACCCAGATCTGGGGTTTGTAGCAGAAGCTCAGCACCAACCCAGTACCCAAATCGCGCTAGCAAAACTGGTGCTTGAAAATACTAAAGTCAAAGAGCTTGATCTCAATATTCGCCAATACTCTGGCCTATATTTACCCAGCAGCGCCCCCGGCAAAAATGGCCCAAGTCTGCGATCGGGCGGCAATCAAAACCCAAACCGCGCAATTCTTAACGGTGCTTTAGAGATTAAGTCAACCCTTACCGTTGCTGGCGACAGCACCCTGAATGGAAACACCACAATAGCAGGGACTCTCTCCACTACAGGGGCTAATAGTAATCTGACGGTGGCAGGTACTAGCACGCTAAATGGAAGCCTAACGGTGAACAGCACAGTTTCTTTGAAAGGGGCACCCACTGGTAGAGGACTCACGGTAAGCGCTAGCGGCAATGTTGGAATTGGCACAACTACGCCGAAAATTCATCTAGCGATCGGAGATGACGATACCGGGTTAAACCAAGAAGGTGATGGTCAGATTGCTATTTATGCCAACAATCAAGAACGCATGAGGATTGGAGATGGCCTTAGTTTTAGAAATTGGATGGCTTTAAAGAACGGAACTATTACTAGTTCGGGAACAACAGTGAATGGTAATGACACATTATTCACAACTCAGCTACAGGTAGGAGATTGGATTGTAGCCTCTGGTCAAACTAGAAGAATCACAGCTATTGCCAGCAACAACTCACTAACCATTGACTCTGCTTTCTCACCAGCTCTAGCAACAGCCGCAACATTCCACGCTCAAAGCATGTTGGTACGCATTAACAATAACGGCAATGTGGGAATTGGCACCAATCCCAGCACCGAAAAGCTCAGAATTCAAGGTGATGCAGCAGTTATCGGTAATCTGTGGCTGGGCAAAGCAGATCAAGGAGGCTCAAGATTACTCCTCACCTCTGCTCAACATACACACTTCATCCGGGCAAGTAATTGGTGGACAGAATTTGTGTCTCATCCAAATGAAGGTTGGAAATTTCTCGCCAATTCAAACGAAACTTCCTCTCAAGAAATTCTACGGATAACAGGTTCTGGAAGGCTGGGAATTGGTACAAATGATCCGCAGGCGCGATTACATGTTTCTAGGGGTGAGATGCGAATAGACAATGGCACACATTATGTGCGGATTGGCATGGATGGCTTCGGTTTATATTTTTACAGGGACGGCAGTAATGCTGGAGTATATATGGATGATAAAAACAATTGGATAAAACACTCTGATGCTTCCCTGAAAAAAGACATTAATTCATTAAGCGACATTTTAGACAAAATCAAAAAACTTCGTCCCGTAAAATTTGCTTGGAGAGACTGTAACACAGAAGACTTTGGCTTTGTTGCTCAAGAAGTCGAAAAACTTTTCCCTGAGATCGTCAGCACATCAAATGTTGATGGTATTCCCTTGAAGGGAATTAGCTACACTCACTTTGGCGTATTAGCAATCCGAGCAATTCAAGAGCTATCTGACAAAGTTCAAAAGATAGAAGGTAGAATTACTGATTTATAGAACCGACATTCCGCTGGTTGACAAATGATTTTCGCAAAAACACTCTGAAGCCTGTTTAATCTCTGGCCGCTGCAAAAACTGTTCAAGCGTCAGCGGGGGGCAATTGCCACCATACTGATAGTGCGATCGCCCCTCGCCATAGGTTGGGTTGACGCAGGAAACCCAACAATCGCAGGTTTTGTAGAATCAAGTCCAAGAGCCCTGCTACCCCATCTATACTTCTTCTACTCAAAAAATGAAAGACAGACTTCAGCAACGGCTCCAATCACTCAAAACCGAATACGAGGCAGGGCAAAAAATGCTTGCTGACCTCAAAGCCCAGCAAGCTAACCTGCGGGATACCCTCCTCCGCATCAGCGGGGCCATTCAAGTGCTCGAAGAAACCCTGAGCGATGCCGAAGCCACGTCCGGCCCCGCCGACACCGATGACATTGTTGATGCCAAAATTATTTAAGCCACCGATGAACAATGAGCGGCAGACATCGCAGTTGAAAGACCGCTCGATGCATCGGTTAGATAGGTATCTCTACATCCAGCACAGTCAAAAAACTGGTGCGAATTGCTCTGAGCTATATCTCCACACTTACTAACCAGAGCATGAAATGGTGAATGCCCTGCTTGACTGACAAAACTAAGAAGCTGAAAAACGGCTGAGTACAGTAAATTCACGCTCGAAAGAAGCGTTCTGTTGTCGCTTGGATGCGATGGCAGGTTGAGGGTCAGGCAGACTTGAGAGGAATGGATAAATCGGATTTTCCATTGCTGGGTGATAGCAAAGGCGAATCCAGTTCTAACCCAGCTTGGCTTAGTTTGTCGAGTAGGGAGGACTCCTTCAATGTTTAGGATTGCTTTATTCTCCGTTTCTCTCGCCTTTCGGTATTGAGAGTGCCACAAGATTCAGCCTTGCATCGTTGTAAGCCTCCCCCTCACAGAAGCCTGCCTGCGGTTTTCCCGCACAAGCCTCTTCATGCAATCGTTCACCCAGTAGGAAACAGTGAGACTAAGCGTCCCGGTTGCGGCAGCGGAAATCGCCTCATGTACCTGAGAAAGCTTTCCCAAGTAAAGCTACGACGTTGGCTGCGACGGTTTAACCATTTGAACAGAAGATTGTGAACAGCTCGCTCAAATTGGTACAGCGCTCGACTGTTGTCGGTCACTCCAAAGTAGTTGAAGTGACCCCGCATCTTGCTCCCAATTGCTTGCCAAAACTGCGGTAATTTGCGGGCATTGCGTTCTTGGCGTAACCATTGTTTCAGGTCTACCAGAGCACGCCGCAGTCGTTTCTTCGAGGTTTTGCGCTTCAACCTGACCTTTCCCGTCCGGCTCCGTCCCCAGTAATGGGTGAAGCCAAGAAAATCAAAAGTGGGGAGTTTATTTTCACTTTTGATTGACTGACGAGCGGCGAGCTATGCTCAGAAGTGGTGTACGGTCAGAGGAGAGAGAAAGGGCGTATCCTGCTGGATAAGCAAAGACCAGACGAGGATACACCATGAGTAACGATAATCTTATTGCATTTCAACCTTCAGAATCACCTGCATTGTTCAACGATGCGCTGACCGAATTAGTTCGCAAAGGCGCTCGCCAAATCATTGCCCAGGCGGTCGAAGCAGAGTTGAATGAGTTTTTAACGCAGTACCAGTCCCTCAAAGATAGCCAGGGACGAGCGGCGATCGTTCGCAACGGATACCTCCCCGAGCGCACAATTGTGACTGGGGTTGGGGAAGTGGAAATTCAAGTGCCGAAGGTGCGTGACCGTAGTGGCCGTGGCATCAAGTTCAACTCGACACTGTTACCGCCCTATCTCAAGCGAGCCCACAGCGTTGAGGAAGTGCTGCCCTGGCTCTATCTCAAAGGCGTATCCACCGGAGATTTCTCAGAGGCCTTAGCATCCTTGCTGGGGGCGAATGCTGAAGGTTTATCTGCCAGCACCATTAGCCGTCTGAAAGCCAAATGGGTAGAGGAGCACCAACAATGGCAGAAACGCTCCTTGAGCGGTAAACGGTACGTGTATATGTGGACGGATGGAATCTACTTTAACATCCGCAACGAGGATGACCGTCAATGTATCCTCGTTGTTATGGGTGTCACCGACACCGGAACCAAAGAACTGCTGGGGCCGGAAGCAGGATTTCGAGAGTCAGAATTAAGTTGGAAGCCGTTGTTGTTGCGCTTGCAAGACCAGGGGCTGAAAACGGCTCCAGAACTAGCGATTGGGGATGGAGCCTTAGGCTTTTGGAAGGCATTAGCGCAAGTGTTCCCCACTACTCGTGTGCAGCGATGCTGGGTGCATAAGGCTGCCAACATCCTCAATAACTTGCCCAAAAGCCAACAACCAAAAGCCAAATCGGCTCTCCATGAGATCTATATGGCAGAGACGAAAGATGATGCGCTGACGGCGTTTGAGCGTTTCATCAAAACCTATGATGCCAAGTATCCCAAAGCAGTTGAGTGTTTATCTAAGGACCGTGATGCCCTGTTAGCGTTCTATGATTTCCCGGCTGAGCATTGGGTGCATATCCGCACCACTAATCCGATTGAATCGACGTTTGCTACGGTGCGTTTGAGAACAGATAAAACACGAGGGTGTGTTTCGCAAGACAGCATTCTGTCGTTGGTTTTCAAGTTGGTGCAGAGTGCTCAGAAAAGGTGGTTGCGTATTCGAGGATTCAAACGTTTAGGAGAGGTGATTGAAGGCGTGAAATTCAAGGATGGAATTCGAGCAGACCAACAATTAGACTCAGATGCCAGCAAAAACGCCGCTTAATTCTTCTTCATACACCAGACTTGCGCATAACTCCGAGCGGCTTGTTTGCCAAACCTCAGCAGTTGGGTTTTGGTTTGATTGAGCGTTAACCCGAATTTCGCTAGTCGCAGTGGCAAGACCCGCATAAAGCGGTGAGCATCGTCTTCCCGTTCAAACAACACCATCGTGTCGTCGGCATAGCGGATGATGGAACAGTATCCCCGACAGTGCTGACGCACGACCTGACTAAACCACTGGTCTAGAACATGGTCAAAGAAGATGTTCGCAATCACCGGAGAGACAATTGAGCCTTGTGGGCTGCCTAGTTCATCGACCACCACTCCTCCAGGCGTTTGCACCCCTGCTTTGAGCATTCGTGCAATCAATTGCAGGAATTTCCTGTCTTTGATTCGTAATGCCAGTACAGAGAGTATCTCCTGGTGCGGCATGGTATCGAAAAACCGAGCCAGATCCAAGTCCGCCACCTAATTCACCCGTTGCCTCATCATCTCCTGATTGAGTTGTCGTAGAGCATCATGGCAACTCCGCCCTGCCCTGAACCCATAGGAGGTGTCTAGAAACGTTGGTTCATAGATGGCTTCGAGGATGCGTCGTGTCATCTCCTGGATGATCTTGTCCTCTATGCAACTAATCCCAAGCGGGCGGGTGCTCCCGTCCTCTTGGGGAATCTCCACTCGTCGCACTGCTTGCGGGCGGTACGACATCTGGTGCAGTTTTTGGTGCAGGCGCTGGAGGTTGTCCTCCAATTCTTCCACGTACTGCTCCTTGGTCACGCCATCGATACCCACTGCCTTTCTGCCATCGAGGGACTCGAAGCAGACTCGCAGATTCTCCACACTGAAGTGGTGCATCAATGTGGAGAAACAGGTCTCTGGCTGTTGGCGTGCCCGTTGGGCTATCCGTTCGACTCCCGGTATCGCCGTTGTTCCACCTCTGAGTGTGGGCAGCGTTTCCATCGAACAGGCGTTTGAATGTGTCCCCCTTCGCTCCATAGGCATTACTCTACTTCTTCACTACTATGAGGACATCCGACTTCCCATCGACCGTTGGGCTTCCTTCCAGTTGTCTGGTTGTACTGCCCTACCCCTGTTTCGGAGGAGCCAATGAGATCTCCCGAGTTCCCGACTTTGCCTTGGTAACGTGCCACAGTCTTTAGACCCCGGTGGACCCGCCGAAGCCGTGGCAATTCTAGCCCTCTCTGCCGATGGCACGCGAGCCATTTCTGTCTCCCAGGATCGCACCCTCAAGCTCTGGGATGTACAAACTCGACAAGTCATCCAAACGCTCAGGGGCAGAATTTTGGACTTAGCCATTTCGGTGGCTGTGTCGGATGATTTCTCTCAAGTTGTTTCAATTGATTTGGGTCGCCGCCTCCATATCTGGGATATTCAGGCCGAAGCGGTGGGGCAAACCTTCCAGGAAGCTGTTCTTCACAGTCAGAATGACAGCACTTTGCCCTATGACGAACGGTATTCTGTCCGATTAGAGGACGGTAGGCCGATCGCAGTGGCCACCAATTTTGCTCAGGCCATTGCGGTTGTCGCAACTACTGGAGGACCCATCTCAGTCTGGAATTTGCAGTCCGGTCAACGGCTCCAAACCCTCGAACGGCAAACACGGGCCGCCAAGTCGGCACTTGCACTCTCCGCAGATGGCCGTCGTTTGCTTTCAGCGGCTAAGGATGAGATCAAGGTCTGGGATTTGCGGACCGGAGCCGTCGTACAGAGAATGGAAGTTATACGGGAGGAGACACGGGATCCGAAATACATGTTATCTATCGCAACCTCCGCTGATTTTACGCAAGCTGTCTCAGCATCTAGTGACTGTACTTTGAAACTGTGGGACCTTGAACGAGGGCAGTTGCTTCACACCTTTGAGGGGCATCAAGATTATGTGCTCTCGGTGTCCGTAACTGCCGATTTCTCTCTCGCCCTCTCAGCCTCCTATGACAACACCCTCAAACTGTGGGATCTGCATACCAGAACTCTCATCACCACCTTCGTGGGCGATCGCCCCTTCTTCTGCTGTACCCTTACGCCCGATGGGAAAACCGCGATCGCAGGCAACTATGGCGGCTGTGTCCACTTCTTTAATGTGGAAGAGTAGCTTTAGAACATACCTCTGCAACTTGAGCCAATCAAGCAGCAATGACAGTGAGCCAATGCATCTACAAAATATTTTGCTGATGTTTGCTCACTGAATGCGTGGGAAGGGCAACAACATGCTCTACAGACGAAGGGCACCGGCATCACCTGCCAGTTCGGCTTATCCAAAGGTAACCTCGACCAACACGGCCATATCATAAGGCGCAGTGGGCGATCGCAGGTGCAAGATTCTCAAACTGGGGGTACCTAAGTATTTCCATAGGTACTTTGCACTCTTTCGAGTTTATTAATGATGCGCTGTTGCTTTTGGTGTCTTAAAACGCCAAGACTCAATTGTTGTTAAATACTCAATGAAATGCTTTGGCTCACAGCTTCCGCTACCATGCCACTTGTGAAATCCATCATGGATGTCTCTGTGCATGGCCAGCAGATTCTCATGCAGTGCGGCTAAGTCTAGGCGCGTTGCTTTACTCACATCTTGCACCTGGTGATCTGAACTTGGTAGCCGTGTTGTTGCAGTAGGGGTTGTTGTTCAAGTTGTCGAAACACTAGGGCAATTGCAACGTGAATATCAAAAAGGTGGAGTTCTCCCCCTTGGGATTAGGGGATGCAAGATGGGCTGAGCCTGCTATCTCCGCTTGAGCCCTCCCTGCTGAAGATGGAATTGGATCAAAGGGAAAGCACCGACTAATTAATCAGTATCACAGACTCGGTGATGGGCTTCTCGTGCCGTTTGTTATGACGTTTTGATAGCCCATGCTTCTGATGATGGGCCTCGATCTCTTCTGCCATGCCCTCGATCGCTTCTTTCACCTTGGACTGAGTTCCAGCGCCAAGCGAACGTGCAAACGTAATCACCGATAGGCCATTGATGGCCCACTTGTCATTAATCGATTGCGCTTGCTCGTTGTGGGACATGATGGAGTGAATGACACGAACTAGGCGTGGATCGATATCGACTGGAGCTGCTGACAACGCAGATGGTGCGATCGCCCGATCATAACTAGGGTTAAAACTCTTTTGTTGCGTAGCTGGCTCAGCTTTAACTGGCTCAACGCCCCGAGGAGATTCAGATGGAACTCCTAGCAGTTGCCGCATCGCCTCTAACTTCTGAACGGCCTCATCTCGCTCTTGGCGCATGGCATCTAGAGCCTCGTGGTCGGGTTCAACCTGCACTCGCAGTTTCTCCACTAAGCCGCTCATCTGCTTGACTAATTCCACTAGTTGAGTAACCTGTGGCTCGGCTGGAGGCACGGCTTGTGGGCTTAGCTCTTCTGCTTCTGCCGTTTGTGAATGAATCAACTTTTCAATGATGGCAGCAAAGACCGCATCAAACAGCGCTTGATACCCATCCTCGGTGGATACCGGAATGTGTAGGAGAGAAGCACACAGTCGCACCATCTCAACATCTACCTTTAATCGCTTAAGGTCAGCTTTTCGAAAAGATGCCGAATCATTTGAGCTGGTGCTTTCTAATACACTCCTTGCTTTGGAGAGCGCTTGGTTGCTGATTCCCTCTCTGTTCACCACCGGACTACTCCTAAAATCTTCAAGAACTTCTACACCCTGCCAATCGAGCCGAACTCCCTTACGAATTGCTCCATCGTCATCGACAATGACGTACCCTCGGTAATGACGATCTGCGGCAATTTGTCGTCTCTCTGCCAAAGATAAATCTGTATGCCCTGAAAAATGACCTTGAATGTGAGATCGATACTCAACTTCATCCACTTTTAGCGGGCAATAAAAGTAAACTGCGATCGCTGCATACAATTTTCGCAGCATTTGTCCGTGTATTCGCTCACGCCCCTTCACAGACGGTAACAGCTCGCCAAAACTTCGATCAACTGCCGAACCAATTTGTCCTGATAGAGAGCTATTGACAGCTGCAATAGGAATAGACTCGGTTGAGTAGATTTTGCGAAGTTTCTCCAATGCTGTGAAAACTGTGCTTGCTTCTGTCAAGGTGGGAATCTCAAATGACAGCGCGACAGGTTCGCCCCGACGTTTAAGGGCACCTCGAAAGATGATGAGAACAGACTTTTTGGCTCAAGTTGAGCCGTCTTAAGAATTTCCGTACTCCGTCTCCCGGTCAGCAGCAGCAGCCCAGCCGCAATATCCGCCCATTCTTGGCTTAAGAGTGAGTTCGTCGCTGATACACCACGGCGTTTACGGCTTTGGAAGTCAATGGAATTAATGACTCGTTTTGTTCGGCAACGGTAGCCGCTGTCCCACGATTCACGTCAATCCACTCAGTTGTGAAGTTGAGATATTGGAGGATCGGATGATTCTCCCCAAAACGCTCTTTCACAGCCCTTCGACTCTGGGTCATTGCGTTTTTTGCTGAGCTACCGTTTTCAGGCCACGCTTCACCCATTGAGCGCGCAGCAATTCAACCTGAATCTGCAAATTTTCATCTGACTCATCTTCCTAAAATATTTTTGGAAAATGACTCAAACACTGGAATTAGCCATTGCAGCATTTCGACCTCCTACCACAATAAGTTTACAGATCTACTAGCAATTTGAATAAGCAATGTAGAGGGGGTCACCAAATGGCTCGAATCTGGATGCACCGACCGAGGCAGTCCCAAGGCTAATGCACAAGAGTGGGCACGAGATCCTCCATAGTGCTGCTCATTTTGTACCGGTTGCCTGCTGCAGCTTCCGCTGCGTTAGCTGCTGCTAACAGCGATCGGGCGATCGCTGTACATCCCTACGTTTTGCGTGGACATGCCTGTGTGAATTTACAAAAGCGTCTTGCCCTGCATGAAACTAATCCCGCTGCGGAGGTTCGTACCTGATCTGCGGAATCATATAAGTTAAAGATATTGTTGACGTCCGCTCATTTACTCGCTGCCGCTAATTTGTATCACCGACAATAGATTGTAGCTCTGCCAGCACCTTCTCTAATTTCCTACGTTTTTGGGGATCTTCCCAAACCCTAGACCGTTTCACCAAACGAGCTAAACGCAGGACATCGTCAATCTGCTCTTTTAACGAATTGGCATCATCCTCTGGCTTCTTTTCAGCCTTAAGCGCAGAAATCTGTTCTTTGATTTGTGCAAGGGAAAGAGTCTGCGAAATTGTCTTATCGAGCAATTCCTCTTGCTTCTTGGTATCTTTTACCCGTGCGATCGCCCTCGCCTTGGTGTACTCGATCTTGCCCTTCCGCAGTGCATCCAGAATTGGTTTTGGCAAGTTCATCAGTGGCAAACGATGACTAGCGAATGATTTCCAGTCCATCCCGCCAACAACATCAAACACAGCGTTGATAAGATCCAACTGTTCGCGATCTTTTCCGACAACGTTGTCGGAAGCCTTTGCTAAGCGGTGGAGCAGATGAGAAACTTCTTGTTGCTCAATTTGAAGCTGCATAGAGAGCAGTGCGATGATGCCCTCAGTCTCTTCTAGAGGATTTAGATCTTCCCGCTGCAAGTTTTCAACGATGGCGATTTGCAGGGCTTCCTGGTCGCTCATCTCACGAATCACGACTGGGACATCCGTTAGCCCCACATCTTTTGCGGCTCGGTAGCGGCGTTCTCCAGCGATCAATTCATAGCTATCATCCCGTGGGCGAACCAAAAGTGGTTCCAGGATGCCGTGGTGTCGCACAGATGCCACTAATTGCTGCATCTTAGCAGGATCAAAGTAGCGGCGAGGCTGCTGTTGCGGTAAGACAATCTTCGCAATTCCAACAGTTAATGGAGTACTGTCCTCATCTTGATCGTCACCCTGCGTTAATGGTTCTGTAGGACTAAAAATCCCTAGATTAGGTTGGGATTTGAATGGATCAGCACCAAGCCCACTTTTCTTTCTAGTTACCACCGCTTCAATACCTCATTCATTAGGTCACGATACGCTTTAGACCCAGTTCCCTTAGGATCATGCTCAAAAATTGAGATTCCAAAACTGGGGGCCTCAGAAATTTTGACAGTATCAGGAATGATTGTCTGGAACATTTCCTCCCCAAAATGGCCTTTTAGAGATATCAGCACATCTCGACTGATGTTCTTTCGACCATCATGGCGGGTCGCCAAAACGCCCAAAATTTGTACTTTGTGGTCTAGGAAGTCTCGAACCAGGCTAAGCGCGTATTCAACTCCTCTCACACCTAAAAGTCCTACATAGCTCATATCGACTGGGACAATGACCTTGTCACAGGCTTTGAGGGCATTAATTGAGAACACCCCAATATTAGGAGGACAATCAACAATGATGTAATCGTACTTTTCCTCAACAAATGCCAGCGCTCGCTTCAGCAGGTTTTCTCTCCCTGGCAAACTGGAGATGGCGATCTCATCCACTGCTAAGAGAATGTTAGAGGGCAGAATGTCTACCCCGCTCTCCGTCGAAACGATCGTACTTTGAAGCAGAGACTTTGCCTCATTAGGCGGGCTCTGCAATACATCTTTAATCTGAGCCTTCAGCGTCCATACTTCAAGTCCCAGTGAAGCGCCCGAAGTCCCTTGAGGATCAATGTCCACCAAAAGGACTTTTTTGTTCTTGAATTTTGCCAACCCTGCTGAAAGGTTCGTGGCAGTCGCAGATTTCCCCACACCGCCTTTCATGTTGAAGATCGCAATTTTTTTTGCCACTTTGCCACCACTTTTCACCAATAGCTGAGAAAAATCATACTGCACGGCTATTCATTAGTACTATTTTTCTTGCAGCCTTAATCTTTTTTCGCGCCACCGGGCTCTACAGAACTGTTTTTCCACAGAACTCAACACTGCTTTATAGCTTCCGACAACGTTGTCGGAAGCTCTGACGCTTTGATGTACTTCCACCTTCAAAGAGTGTGGGATTAGGACTCGGCGGATGATAGCAAGTTCAGCTCGTCTTACGTCCCCTAATCCAATAGCTCTCTCACGAGAGGATTACCTATCCCACAACTAAAGCCAGTGGGCTTTGCTCTCCACTCAAACTCTCCACTCCTTCTGTCATGAATGTGTTCTACCATCTCCAAAATGTGCTACGCTTACACCCTAACCGCCTTTATTACACTAAACTTACACTACGTTTCAGATGCCAAGACGTATCAGCCGCAAATGTATAGACTGTGCTGGTTTGAGTGTTGGGGAGGCCATCGCCCTGCATGGCAAAGGAGGGCAATGGTTGCTGGGAGGAATCCAAATGCCACCGGCGCAGATCTCATTATCGGCATCGAGACGAAAATAATCGGCGGCGGCGAAGAGCAGCAGCACAAAGCCCCAATATTTTGCCAACGCCACTCGCTTATGGAGCAATGCTAGTGTTAGTGAGAGATGGTGCTGAACACCCAATCCATGCGATTGGAGTAGACATCTGGCAAGGAAATCAAAAGATTGAGGCAATCGCGCCCCAACATTCAAACTTATATTCAATCCATCCTGGAAACCTTGAGCGAACGGTATGGCATTGCTAAGTTCGACCCGCCACCTAAAGAGATTCCTGTGAGCCAATGCCCGATCAAGGAGTGCCCCTACCGCTGAGCAATGAATTGGAGTCTGCTATCGAAGAGGCGATCGCTTGTCCGCTGGAGGCGGATGTTGGAGAACTGTGCGTATTGCTAGATAACGTTTTGGAGACGTTGCCCCCGTATCAGCAGTTGGCACAGGGAGGGGGGTACATTGCTCAGATTGCTGAAGTTTGCTGGTTGAGGGCAGATCGATTAGCGAACGATCAACCAGAAACCTTTGAAGAGATGGATTTATCCAGCTTTTTTCGTCAAAGCTTGACTCTACCCACTGAACAGTTCTCACAGCCAGCGCCGAAGCGCAATGTACAGAAGGCCCAGCCCAACAAGCCCTTAAAGCCATTGCCGCAGAAGACGGTTGAGGCATGGATAGAATCTGCGGAGGTGCAGCGCAGCCAAATATTTGCTCTATCTCATGATGAAAATGTAGAAGCTTGGGCACAGCTGGTGAGTGGAGCCTTAAATAGGCCAATGTCGTTTGCTGAACTTCGATCTGTCTTAACAGATGTACCCTGGATTGAGGTTTGGATGGGTGTGCTGCTAGGTGGCTTTGAAGTTGAAATTCTTGAGAGCAATGAGTTTTATAATGCCAACTTTGTTGTGCAGCCACCTAGCACTAGAGAATAAGTTTTAACGCTTAAGCCTTCAAGTTCATTTATACAAATCTTTAGCGAACGCATTCTCTCGCGGGCACAGAGGGATAGGAGCAGCGCTTGAGTGGGGACTGCTGCGCGCAAACAAGCTACAATGCTTCCAAAATCGACTCAAAATCTTTGCAACCGACAGATGCTCTCTCGCATGCGTATAAGTACAATTGCTCTATGCAAAGAACGATTCGCATTCAACTTCTACCCGACAGCAAAACAGCTAAGGTCCGATCTCCTACCCTTGAACAACACACCGGGCCACTGAATAACGTGTACGAGCATAGATGGGGAAAACGACCTGACAAATGACGTAGAGCTGAACAGAGCAGCCTACTACACCTGTTGCGCTGTGACTGCCCTGTCTGCTGCGTTAGTTGGAGTTTGACAGCATGTGTCATCTTCCGACAACGTTGTCGGAAGATGACACATGCTGCCCCTTGACCTATGGGAGCGCAGGGAGCACGTTGCAAGGCCCTACCCATAGAGAACGGGTTAACTGCACCTTACCTGTGAACAAATTGAGCAACGCAAATCTTGCTTGGTGAGCTACCGACTAAAACCATGCCCAACCTACTGATTGTTGAAAGCCCTGGAAAAATCAAAAAGCTCCAGCAAATCCTTGGACCCGATTGGATTGTTAAGGCCAGTGGAGGACATATTTGCGAACTGGCTGGTGATGGAGATAGCGCTTTAGGCTTTGATCTCCTTGACCAGCGGGTTGTCTGTCGATTTGTTCCTCGTCAACCTCGTGGAGCCAAAACCATTAGCGAGCTGAAAACCGCCGCTCGCATCGCGACTCGCACATTTCTGGGCTGTGACCCTGACCGGGAGGGTGAGGTGATCTCCTGGCATGTGGCTCAGGAACTCAAGCTGGCCAATCCTCAGCGCGTCACCTACGCGGAAATCACAACAGCGGCGGTGCAGCAGGCGATCGCCCATCCCCGCCCTCTTGATCTGGATCTGGTTCACTCAGGGTTGTGCCGTTCCGTGTTGGATAAACTCGTCGGCTACAAAGGTAGCCCCTTGCTGTGGCAGTTGCAGAACGGGGCAAAAAGCATGGGACGCGTTCAAAGTGCGACCCTGCATCTAATCTGCCAACGGGAACGGGAAATCCAAAATTTTGTTCCCCAGGATTACTGGAGCGTCT
>NZ_JBNXVR010000052.1:0-42360 GCF_050565595.1 Leptolyngbya sp. AN02str
CAGCAACTGCTTAAGTTTAGTCGGTTTGAGCTATCCTCCGTTTGCCCCAACTTCATCTTGCAGGTGAGGCAATCTACCATGTCACCCAATCGAGCAGTCCGAGAACCAACTTAGTCCAAACTCGAGTGAAACAACACCCGTTTGTTGTTCTGGATCAGAAGTGTCTGAAGAAATCTCTGAATATGACGTGTGATGTGAGCCCACCTCGACGTGATCACTGTTCACACATCGAGATGCGAACTGATCGCACACGTCTCCCAGAAATATTTTCAACTGCTCATAGTCAATCCGGTAGAACATGACTCGTCTGTAGGAGGTGAGCCAATGCTGAGCCGTTTGAATCAACCCCAGCTTCTTGAGATTGGCGATCGCTTTTCTTAGCCCATACTCACTCATCCAGGGAAACTGGGCTTGCCAGGACTTGAGCGAGTTGTAGACCCACTTCACCCCATCAACGATCCATCCGGCTGTTTGTGAGTTGAGTGTCCAGTAGTGTAGTTGTTGCAAGAACGCTCCCTCATCAAACCCGGTACCAGAGCGACCCAGCCGTTGCTTCAGCAAGCCTGCCAGTTGTGGCGGGATGGGGATGGAGTTGACTTCTAAAGTTTTAGAACTCATGACTGCCTCCACCATTGCGTTGCAATCGTCGATCAGGTATTTGGGCTAAACGCTTGAGTCTAGATAGCTGAAGCTCTACCTGCTGCCGCTGCTGCTCTAGCACTTTCACCTGCTGCCCTCGTGCGATCGCTCCCCGCACTTCTCCGACTGCACGACGCGAGAGGTGCCTGGTCTTCACTTTGGGCTGGCCTGATGGTTTCCGCTCTCCTGTCAGCCACCGCAGTTGGTGATACTCGTACTGTTTTCCATTCTTCGTTTTGATATAGGTTTCAATCCAGCCATCTCGGTAGATGTCTCCTTCTGCCAGTAGCGCGTTGATAGATGTGGTTAGGCGATCGCACTCTTGAGTGAGAGCATGGAGCTGCATGAGGTAGGTGGAAATCCAAGCGAGTTCTGGGAACTCAGCGAGATCAATCATCAGCGATGTTCCCAGAACTAGAGGCGTGTGAGGTGGCTGCTCATCTGTGCATGTAGCCACCTCTAGAGTTGAAATTTGCATGAGAAATTGACCCACAACTGCGGTGGGCTCTAAGGGGAGGCAGCAAGCGCATGAGCCCCAAAGCTCAATGCGCTTGCGCTTAGCTACTAATGTTTGAAAGCAGTATTAAAAGGGCAGTGCTGCATCATGCAGGTCTTTCGATACCAGCACAATCCACTGAGCCTCGGCGTAACTCAACGAGACCGTGCCAAAACCGAAGCGTGTTTGATCCTGCTCCCAACAGTGAAGCGATTGGAGTGCAGTGTCCAAACTCTCGCTTTTACTAAACGCAATCAGGGTGGGTTCATCTGGTAGAGAACGACACCCTTCCGCGTACCCCTTGAGATAATGATGATTGTTCTGAAACTGAGGATGCGGTGCGCGACGATGCATGCCATCGCGATATCCGGCACTGAACAGCTGATCGGGCGCAAGATGGAACTTGCGTCGAGAATGTTTTGGTATCATGGTGAGTAACCTTCAAAAAGGGTTTACTTGAAAGCGATCGCTGACTTTCCACGGCAAGCGATCGCTTTTTCACGTACTATCCCTCTGCATTTTCCAACCTGGCTTGGGACAGGCTTAGGCTGCATTACGCTAGCGTCATTTTGGGATTACTAGAACACACAGAAGTCTCCCCAAAAGTTGATTGGGCCTGCTGGGGGCGTGCTGAATCATTTGAGAACACCAATTGGTATCCTAAAGTGCTTGTTTCAGTGCTTTGCAGAAAGCATGACTATACTTGCCGTTCCTATTTCCTCACAGCGACGGCAACTCTATGGCTTGGGGTACTCCAGAATCCGCTATCTGCAACAGTCGGATAATGTGAGGCGAAACTGGGCAAGAAATTGTAGCCGGATAAGAATTGGTTGATTTATCAAATACATCCGCTCGACCTCAGTTGTCACTTTGGAGAGCCTGTAACACTACAAACCCACTTCGGATGTATTTGGGCCAAACCTGTTATTTAGGGCTTGGTAGTTGGGCTTTGACTGCCATCTAGCAGTTCTGAAGACTAGCTGTCCTCTGGAGGCGCATAACCAGCCTGCTTTGCCAGGTCTTCCAAAATTTTCTCAATCAGGTTTGAGAGCGATCGCTTTTCAGAGTTCGCTTGCTTCTCCAGAAATTCCTTCAATTCAAGATCACAAACGAAGGTGATCCGCTCTCGTTTCGTAGGCACGTCTTGAAAAAATATTGAGCTGTCCATGCTTATGGTATCTCCTACGCTGATCTTCAATGCTCTTATTCAAAAAGGTTCAGAACCTTGCTGACTAAGTTCTGAACCTAAACTAGCATACTTCGTAAGAACTGGATACCAACTTCTTGCCACTTCGCCAGTTCTAGCTAAAACCCTTAAATACAGGCTTACGAACATGAGCGAATACCTTGATGTATCGGCATCTCAGCCGATGACAGACACGCTTACCCATTCGCAGGGAACCGGGGTGCAACCCCCATCAGATGCTCCCAGCGAACTCTCTGCCACTTCCCAAGAAGGTAGTACGAATGTCCACCCCACCCTTTGGTGCCCGACCGACCCCCAGTTCACCAAAGCGATCGCTCAGCACTATGGCGTCTCCCGTAAATCGGTGCAGCAGTGGTTCCAAAAGGTGAAAGATGCCTGCCCCTGGTTCACTGAGCGCGATCTCAAGCTCCCTGATGAGCGTTATACCTCGCTCTGCATCGAACTCATGGGCTCCTATCGCACCTCTGGCCTTCCCTTTGACGCCTGGAAAGCCCAACTCTGGGAGCAAAACCCGGATCTGGTCGCTGCTTACCAGACCGCGCAATCCCAACCTCCCGCTGCTGCTGTCACATCGGGTGCAATTACCCTTCAGCCCTCCAAAGTGCCCCTTCCAGTCCACGACATTGCTCCACTCAACCTCACGGTCCTGGACTCCACAGAGCGCTTAACCGAAGCCATTACCAGCCTCAATAGCACGCTGCAACAGTTTGTCAGCAATGATGAGACGCTTCAGGATGCCCTCAAGCAGCACGCGGCTCAAAAGGGTACTCGCCTGGGCACCGAGCTTGCCATTACTGAGATAGGCAGCATGGTACAGGCTACCGACTCCGCCCGAGTGGAACTGGCAAAAAAGCTGGGCCTCCTCAGCGACCCACCCCAGCCGCAATCGGCCTAATCATCGGGGCAATTACGGTACTGACCCTGGGAGTCCTGCTGTATCCCCACCTGCCCACTTCGCTACCGCTTAAAGCTCCAACCGACGAGCCTTTTAGCCCCTCTCCCCCAAAAACTTTGAGAATGACCGCGCTAATGGCTCTTCATGCCTGAACTGACGCGGCTTTAAGGCCCCTTTACCCACGCGATCGCGTCGTTGTTCTATCACCCGCTCAACGGGTTAAAACCGATGTCTAACCATCCCTATCTCCCTCACCTCATTTCAGATCCCACCTACGGCTACCTTTTCCCCCACCGACTGACCCTGGCGGCCTTTGGCGTCCCTAACGACTACCACCTGCGCAAGCATTACCCTCGCCTGGTAGAAGGCCAGCACTATCTCAAAATCCGTGGCTCAGACCATGTCGAGCGCATCTTCTACACTCTCATTGGCCTCTTAACCCTGGCCGATCTCGTCAATACGCCCGAGGCTAAAACCTTTCAGCAAGCGCTTATCGCCCATACCCAACCGGGAGGCGCACTGGTGCCGGTACACCCCGCACCCCTCTCTCCTCCACCTGCGCACGCCACTACTCTCGACTGGGTCACCCCTGCCGCATTCCCCATCCACGCCCCTATCCCCCAAAGCACTCCGGCTCGTTGGGTAGCTCAATCCCTTCCACCTGAGATTGACCGCGCCATTCAGCCTGCGCCTGCCTCCCCTCCTATCTCCCTGCCCACCCCCCAGGACACCGCCGCCCTCATCTTTGAAGCCCAACGCGTTGCTGCCCAGCACGCCCAACAAACCGCCCAAACCCTGCTCAACGCCCAACGCCTCATCCACGACCATCCCCCCTCTAACCTCCACCTTCACCTCAATATCTTCAAGCGTTGGGACACCTGGTTGGCTCAGCAAGACACCTGGGCCATGACGCTCGTCGCCACCGCCATCTTTGTCTTAGCCGGAACCAGCGCCTACCTCCTGGTCGGTGCCCTCCTGCCCCCTGCCCCACCCCCTCACCCGTCCACTTACCTCACGGAGATTGCCCCATGAGACGCGCGATTCGATACTCTCCCTCCCCAGACGAACTGCGGCCTTCAATCGCCCCCCACCTGATTACGCCCAAAACCCGAGAACTCAATGAAGTCGAATTTGCTGCCGCAACCGAGCGCATCAAACGCCAGCAGCGCGGCATTAAGCTTGCGATCGCAGAATCAGAACTCGAAAAAGAGCGCATCACCCTGACTCAAAAGCGCGTTGAGATCGGCATTGCCAAACTCAACCTCGACGCCACCAAATGTGACTTTCTGGCTGCGGCCCATAAGCTTGTGGAAAAACGGGCTCGTACCGCAATCGCGCACGACAATGCTCAATCCGCTATTAGCGAATGGAGCCTCAATCAAGACGCCATTCGAGAGAAGGTGCAAAGCATTCACCTCTCGGTGCAAGAGGCGTCCCATAAGAATCAGGACAAAGAAAATGACCTGCGCCTGCGCGGCATGGCTCCTCGTTTCTCCCTGCGCTGCTAACCCCCAACCCCTGAAAGCCCTCACCTCTAGCCTTTTAAGCCCTCCTCCCAGGAGCGATCGTATGGGGTTGCTCGCCCAGTCATTCAAGGCCAGCTGGCTTCCCCTTCAATCGCCTCCCCTCCCTACTCACTCCCTCTCTATGGGCCTTAAACCCGCTTCAGCCTGTAACCTGCACCCTCCTTAAAAAACAATGAACCGACTCGCGATTGCCCTTTCAACTCTGCTCTCCCTCAATCTCCTGACGCTGGCCCTCCGCTGGCTCATTGCCCAACAGCTGGTATCCCCTGCAACCCTATGGACTCTCATTCTGATTGGCGCAGGCATCGGCGTGCTGCTCTATCTCTCGACCCCACAGGCGATCGCATTCGATGAACGCCAGTGGCGTATCTACAGCGCTTGCGGCATCACAGGAGTGCTCCTTGGACTGTTGTAGGAGGCAATTGCTGTGCAGATTCGTACCCTCCAAACTAACCACCGCCTCACCCTCATTGCCCTCTTCTCGCTCTTCTCCTTTTTAGGCATCGGTGACCACGAGCACCAATGGCTCTGGCTCTCCTGCCGCATCCTCGGCTGCACCGCTGCCCTCTCAGCGGCCTATGGCTACTCCAAAGCCCACCGTCTCCCTCCCCAGGACCTCCAACCGCCCGACCCCGCTCACCTTGAGCAGATGCACACCCAACTGGCCGCCCACCTGGAGGAACTGGAAACTGAGCGCGATCGCTTGGCATTAGAAGGCGATCGCATCCGCCAGGTCCAGGAGTGCATAGCCCAAGAGCACGCCCTTCTTGAGGCCCACTACGACCGCCAGCAGCAGGCGCTTGAAGCGAGGGAACAGGCCCTCATCGAGCGAGAAGAGCAGTTCACTACTGAGCTGCAGGCGCAGATCGACGCTGAACGCACGCGCTTGCAGGAGCAAGAAGATGCCCTGATGGAGCGAGAACGCCTGATGCTCCAACGCTTTGAAACCGAATGGGCGGAGCGCGAGGAATTCTACGGGGCGATCGCCGATGCAGCGATTCGCGAATCCTATCACCTGAAAACCCCAGATCTGCCCCAGGGCACCAGCCATGAAGAGCTCCTATCGCGAGAAGCGATTCGCTGTCTCTATGAGCATGGCATTGTCGTCAAAAAGCCCTTTGTGCGCCCCCTGCCTGCCAGCCGATTTGAGCTGCACTTTGAAGTCTTGCCGGTGCTGGTCGACGGCAAACTCAGCACCCCCATCCGCTCCAGCGGGGAAGCACTGAAAAAAATCGATAAAGACCTCCTTAAACCATTACGCATTGCCGTTCCCGGCTGCTGCGCAGATCCCATCATTGAACCGGTTGATGGTGGCTTAAAGCTCATCTTTGATATCTCAGGCACTGATTGGGATGCTCTGGATCGAGAACGCAAAGCAAAAGCGGACACAATCCACGACCCCGATCCCAGTCATCTTGCAACCTTCATCCAGCAAAACCCTCAGATCTGCTTGATGGGGGACTCTGGTGAAGGAAAGACGACGTTGATCAACAATCTGATTGCCTTAATGGAGCAAGAGTTAGGCGAGGACGTCGGCTTAATCCTGACTAATCCCAAACCTAATGAAGAAACGGATTTAAGCAAGCTCAAGTATGCCGATTTTGATTCAAGCATCTTTGGCCTCCTGGAAGCCGCAACCGAGATTCTCTATCGGCTCGATCTCAATACCACGGCCCTGCTAGAGCGGCGATCCATTCCCGACAATCCCCTCCCGGTCTTTCCCCCCGTGATCTACTTCTTTGACGAATTCTCAGAAATTGCTGGAGTTTGGAACCGCTGCAAGCCAGAAGTCATGGAAGAGGTTCTCGATGAATTCACTGAACGCCTGCCCGCTGACAAGCTGCATGTAATGGACTTTATCCGCAAGCGCGTCTCCCCCAACTCCTTTGCAGGAGATCTACTCAAGTTCTGCTGGCGGGTAGGCCGCAGTGAAAAAGTGAAGCTTCTCATTGCAGGTCAAAACCTTAAAGCTTCAAGCCTGGGCGTTCTAATTACAGACCTCCACCAAACCGCCATCTTGTACCTGGGAGAAGCAATTCGAGAAGGCATTGATAAACGCGTTTCCTCCTGGCAAAAAGACGCACTCAATCAAGAATATGCTCACCGCAGCCAGAAGGTGGCCGAGAAAAAAGCTAGCCGCTTCTACGGTCTGTTTGTGCCCAAAGGTAGCAAAGCCTATTTCTCAACCTTGCCCCCGGAAACTGCCTTCCATTCCATTCATACCGCACCAGACCCGGTGCAGCCCCAAAACGATCCTGCACCACCTGCACCGCCCGCACCGGATCTGGTGCAAGAGTTAGAACGCTTGTGGCACTTACCCTTGAATCCACAAGACCCCGATGGCACCGGTGCAGACGGCACCCGCACCAACGCGGTGCAAGGGCCCTTTGACCCCCTTAGCCCAGAAATCACGCCTGAACTCACCGAAGCCGTGCTCAAAACGTTTGATGCCTACAAATCTCAAACCAAAGTCATCGAGCTGATCTGGCATGTCAGTAAATCTGGAACGAGCAACAAATATCGCGCGGCAAAGTGGATGCTGCGACGAATTCTAAAAAAACACAACCATCCCCTGCCCGGTAAACCCTGGGGAGATGATCCAGATGACGGAAAACCATTTCATGAAATTATTCGACCCTAAATCGAAGAATCCTCGGCCTCGAAGCTTGAGGTGACCTTCGGATGGGTTGCTACAGCCCCTCTAGACACTCCACTCAAATCAACATTGAGCCATCGTGCTTATCGTTCTCATGATGTTGTAGGCTCGCTTTGGGCTGGCCATCGACTTAGGCGCAGAAAAATTGTTGACTGCTGAATGAGAGGGAGTCAGGTCACAGTTGGAAATTAAAAGCTTCGTTGGTCCATTTATCGCGATCTCGGGAACTCTTGAAACAAGCTTTAATGCTGCAGCAGAATTAACCTGTGGAGGCTAAGGATGGGATGGAAGTTTGGCAAAAGTAGACGCAGCATCAAAGTTCTCCCAGGGGTAAGGCTCAACGTCGGTAAAAAAGGAATTAACAGCGTTTCAATCGGTGGCAGAGGAAAGGTTTTTGGTGCCACAACCAACATCAACCTCAAGACTGGTAAAACCAAGCATACCTACAGCATCAAAGGTGTTGGGTCTATCTCACATACACCCGACACACCCAAGAAAGCCGCCACTACGAAGCGATCGCCAAGCGTTTCAAAAGCACCATCTCCTCAGACTCAACAGTTAAGCCCAAAATTAAACAGTGTCACTTCTACGGCTAAGAAATGGCACCAGAAGAATTGGGTAATTATTTTATTTCTGGTCTTTTTCCCGATTGTCGGAGTTCCTTTGGCTTGGCTCAGCGGGTGGTCTAAGCGGCAAAAGTGGATAGCGACTGGGCTCTCAGTTGTCTGGTTTATCTATACCATGGCAACTAACCCGGAGCCACAGCCTACTCCTCAAAATGCTCCAGTTGCTGAAGCACCTTTAATTGAGCCTTCTCCTACTTCAACACCGCCGATTCCTACAGAGCAATCGATAGAACCTGTTGTGCAGCAGACGGCTTACCAAGAAGCATTCGATCTGACGACATCGGCACAAACCTTTGCAGAAAACGCAGTCTCTGCGGATGACTGGAATGTTGTTACGACTCAGTTTGAACAGGCCATCAAGCTGCTTGAAGGCGTTCCTGCTCAAGATGTAAACTATGCGGCAGCTCAAGACAGCCTTAAGCGATCGTCCTATGCTCTATCATTTGCACAGAAGCAAGAACTACCTCCATCTGACCCCTTTCCTGAAGCCATTAAGGCAGCGATGAATGCTGCGAACCTCACCCAAACGGCAAGCTTTACGTCCGAGTGGAGGCAGATAGTCGAGCAGTGGGAAGCTGCCATTCAGCACTTGGCCAATGTTCCTAAATCAAGTCCCAACTACGAGACAGCCCAAGCGAAGATTGCAGAGTACTCTAAAAATCAAACCTATGCTCAAGAACGGATCAAGGCTTTGACCGCTTCATCGACCACCACGACATCAACAGGTCAAAGCAAAGGCTCAATTGCTCCAGCGAGAAGCCCTCGATCTGGAAGCTGCCAGTGCCCGTATGACTATGATTCCAGGGGTAGAAGCTGTGGTGAGAGGTCTGCTTACTCGCGGCCTGGGGGCGATGCTCCAATGTGCTACATCAGAGTCGGAGTGAGCCAATGAGAGAGGTGTTGTTTGGTTTCGATATTAGGAAAGTGCTGCTGACGGTGCTGCCTATTGCCTTGCTGCTAGTGGGAGTCCCGTATGTGGGGAATCTGATTCTGGATTGGCTGGAGTTGCGGCTCGTGATTGAGTATCAGCAGAACCAACCTGAACAGCACTAGTCAGTCAAAATATTTTGACGGAATTGGGGGGACTGTCAGATGTCCCTGCTTGATGCCAGTGAGTGGCTTCAAATTAAGGATTACGGCGCTTTGATTTTTATTTAATGGTGGTTCAGCGCAAGTATTGCGGTCAATTGGTTAGATGGGTTCAGTGTGATGAGTGAATCCTTTCAGAAGTATCCAGAGTGCGATCGCTGTCTATTCTTCACTCGTAATCCTCATCTCTACTGTGCGGTTCATCCCCACGGTGGAGAGGGCAGTTGCTCCAGTTTTGTGTATGACCCAGCAGCAGCGCAGCAGCAACAGGCATTTTAGGAATGGGAGCAAGAATTGTGGGAGCCGTTGGGAGTCAGTTACTACAACGGCGAATTGGTGTTACAGCCGAGGGCAACGCTAACGCCTGATGAGCAGGTCGAGTTGCTGGATTGGCATCCACTTTTTACGGGTCGCTGTCCAGAATGCGAGATGCCGATTCCCACGCAGAATCCGCCACAGGTGCATTGGGACTGTGGGCAGTGTGGATGGAAAGATGACACAGTTTGAGTGGAATCGCCCCCAAACATTACTGCTGTTGTCGCCAGTTTGAGGAGCAACACGAGCATCCAGTTCAGCTTCAGCAGTGATCTGTTGACTGCTGAACTTTGGGTAGTTGAAAAGACATATGTGGTCAACGATGGGATTATGCTCCCTCCCAAACGGAGCGATCGCTAAAATTGGTTTTGATTGATATTGCCAACTTCAACGAGTTAGCGTTCACACCCGATGCCATCGCGGTTACCATCAAAGCGATGCGGGTCAGGTTGCCTGACGGTGAAGCGACGATGAGGAATGTCACCACAATCGAGGTCAGGGGGTGCAGGAGGAATGCAAACCGTGGGATAAGAGGGCTCGCAATTACGGGTTGCGCGGGGAGATGGCGTGACCGAAGCCGTAGGGCGAGGTGCTGTCGGGGATGAAGCGGGTCGTGGCGGTGTGCTGGATTGGGGAGATGGACGAGTTCCTTGCCTCCAGTCCCAGGGCATGACGGGATTGGGTTGTGCCCAAAACCCACGACGAGCAGCACGAGCCTCTGCTTCAGCGGCTAATAGGTCGTTGCTGGAGTTTGGGCAGTTGGAAAGGTACTGGTGATAAACGACAGCATGCCCCTCTCTCACCATTTGCAAATTGATTGAGCGGCTATTGGCAAAGGCGACCCCGACCGTACGACCATAGCGATCGGTATCGACTGGAATTAGCTGAATGGCTTGGCCGCGAGGCAGGAGCTGACGCAAACGCTCAGATGCAGCTGATCCTCCGGGTTGGTCGGATTCAGGGCTATCGATACAGGCCAAACGAACCGTAACGGTCTGCCCATTTTGATTGACGCGCAGGGTGTCTCCGTCGCCTTGTTGAAACGACACTGACTGAGGAGAGTTGAGCGGCAACGGGAATGGGGAGCAGGGCAATGAGCAAGGCCAAGGCAAGATTTTGAGGCATAGTAATATCAAACACGACTCCTGCTATATTTCCCAGCATAGAATCGCGATCACATGGCTAACTCACCATACTGCAACTTGGAGATGCTCAAGATGCGATCGCCGAGGAATGGGAGGGTTGGGTTAATGTCAGAATCCATTGCCAATCAGGATAAAAGGCGCCCAGTAGTAAGGGTGAACTAGGTCACTACTATCGGATTGCGATTGTCCCGTGTGTAAATCGGCGATGTCTACGATGGTGCTCTGTGCTCCTCCTAAAACTGTTTCATCATTGGTAATGAGAGAAACCTGTGCCCGCCGTAGGGCTTCCGATGGGCTGTAACCATTGCTCAAAGACGCATAAAAGGCATCCATCAAGACCTGCGTGCCGCCATCATTGACGTACCAGAGGGAGGCGATTGCCCCCCGTGCTCCGGTTCGCTGCACCTGATATCCAAACCCTAGAATCTCTTCCCCAGTTCCCAACTCCTCGCTACTCACTCCAGTACGGCAGGCACTCAGAACAACCAGATCCATATTCGGCAAGTTCCACTGATCGAGGTCGAATAGTGTGATGCGATCTCCATCTCCTAAGAGGATGAAGGAATCAATCGGATGACCGGATTTAAATTCTGCATGAGTTGCTAAATGCAGAATCCGATGGGTATTCAACTCAGGTTCGAGGGCATTCCGGTTAAAGTTTTCACTGAAAAAGGCGGTAGTCTGAGGCAACAGATTGATAAGATTTTGTACCTCCACGTGGGCAAAGGGAAGGCCATTAAACCAGACCCGCTGTTGCCCCAACTCAATCTCCATTCCTTGCGCCGGGAATGCTCCTGCCAGAATGCTAATTTCTGCTTGTTCTCTTCGGGAGAAGTCCAACAGGGAAGCAGCCGTGATGTGGTTGATAGTGTAGCGTTGAGTCAACCACTGCTTGCCATCGTGCAGAGCCGCCAGGGGAATATAGCGCAACTGCCCATCAGCCGCGTAGAGGATAGTCGTTGTATCTGCGGCTTCAAGATCGGCTACCAGAGGGGTAATCAACCATCGGTAAAGTTCCTGAGCCTGGGGTTGAGGACTGCGGCGGCGATCGGTGATGGCGCGCCGGAAGTTGGCGATTGCTGCTTCTAAAGTGGGGCGATCCACTGGAACGGTATGACGGGTGAGTCCGGTAGCGGTAACAAGAACCAATTCGAGGCGATCGTCGAGGATTAAGGGATACAGGAGGGCAGCATTGCCAGCCTGTTGCAGGTTGCGCTGCAATCGCACGAGTTGTTCAGGGTTCAGGTTTTGCCCCCGTGCATCGCGGCGGAGTTGAGTGATGCGACCGCCAATATCCGGCTGAACGATAAAGTCGTTGATATTCGAATCGGGTTGAAGGATGAATTGGTCATAGCGTTCTAAAATCTCCCGCTCGGCTTGCCAGAACGAAAGTCCCTGCCGGGTTTCAGGGGTTCCTTCTACACCTTGAAGCTGAAATTCGTCCAATTCTTGTAGTTTCAGCAGGTCAATGACTTCCTGGGCTTCGAGGATGCGATCGGCAGAAAGCAAGAGATCGGCAAGATTACGATACGTTTGAGCTACCGTATCAGCATAGGATTGCTGTAATTCCTTAGGCAACTCTCGAACTCCATCCCGAATGGATTCCCGCACATTGACTGATTTCTTTAGAAACGTGATGGCAAGTTCTGGTTGTTCCTGATTGTAAAGTAAGAGTCCAATGTTACTTAACCATAATCCTTCTCTTTCTCGATCGCCGATCTCCTGAGCAATCGCTAACGCTTGCTGATATCTCTTAAATGCCTGCTGATGCTGACCTAGTTTGGCGTAAGCATTACCCAAATTCCCTAAGGCAATTCCTTCTCCAGCCCGCTCACCAATCTCACGAGTAATCTCAAGACGTTGCTCATAGAAATGAATCGCTTGCTGATGGTGTCCTACATAAAAATAAGCGCTACCTAAATTGCTAAGTACGATTCCTTCTTCAGCCCGATCACCAATCTCACGAGCAATGGCAAGGCTTTGCTCATAAAAGTCAATCGCTTGCTGATACTGATTCAGACCGCTATAAGCATTACCCAAATTGCCTAAAGCAGTTCCTTCTCCAGCCCGATCACCAATTTCACGGGCAATGGCGAGGTCTTGCTCATAAAAGTTAATTGCTTGCTGATATTGAGCTAAATAAAAGTAAGCATTCCCTAAATTACCGAAAGCTTTTCCTATCCCAGTACGATTACCAATCTCACGGGATATTGTCAGGGATTGTTCAAAAAGGTCAATGGCTTTTTGGTATTGGGCTAAGCTGATATAAACAGTTCCTAAGTTACCAAGAGCATTTCCTTCTCCTAAGCGATCGCCAATTTCGCGAGCAACGGCTAAACTCTGCTGATAGAAGCTAATCGCTTGTTGATATTGGCCTAAACTCGTATGAACATTGCCCAAGTTGCCCAAGGCTTTCCCTTCACCCCGACGATCACCAATTTCGCGGCTAACAATTAGACTTTGCTCATAGAAATTTATCGCTTGTTGATATTGGCCTAAATTGGCATAAGCAATACCCAGATTGTTCAGAACAGCATTTTCTGACTGGCGATCCCCTATTTCCCGAATCATGGCGAGGCTTTGCTCGTAGAAGTGAATCACTTGCTGATATTGTCCTAGGTTTTCATAAATACTCCCCAGATTACCTAATACACCTGCTCTCAATTGGCGATCGCCAGTTTCATGAGCGATTGAAAGGCTTTGTTCATAAAAATCAATGGCTTGTTGATATTGCCCTAAATCTGCGTAAACGTTGCCTAAATTATTCAGAGTACGGCCTTCTCCCATCCGACTCTGCGGAAAGATAGCTTGTACCGCTGGGTTGCGATAGATTTCCAGGGCTTGTTCCCAAGACTGTAAGGCTTCTTGAAACTGACTAACCTGGTATTGCTGAGTCGCTCGTTGATAGAGGTGATTGCCCTCCGCCCATAGTGCTGCTGCATCCATATTCATGGCTTGAGCAACCACCCTTTCCGGCACCGTCACAGCAGCAGACCCCACAAATAGAAATAAAAACGGAGTGAGGGCTTTCAGGAGGAAGAGAAGCTTCATGAGATTTTGAGCCTACCTAAGGAATACAAAGATGCTTCTAGCATTCGCCGTAGGAGAGCGATCACTCCCTACTCTCCAGTCACCACAGGATGTTTACCCCTGGCAATCAGCGCAATCCGATGCGTTTCGAGATGCAGTAGACAAATTTGATCCTGCCCCAGTTGAAACACCAGCACATCTCCAGCCAAGTGCGCAGCATGGCTAATTGCCCAAACAGCGAAGGGGGTTTCCAGAGAGACCTGGATGCGTTCCTGGGTGGTGCGGTTGTATCCAGAAAGGCCACCCCCGGCGAACACATTGGTATAGAAATCCCATTCTGTTGCCTCAGTCAGCTTGGGGACAGGACCAAAGCTCGATTTCAGCTCACTGGCTAGTGCATTAAATTCTTCCCGATTCATGGCCTCAGGGTTTGCTCCGCCCAAGTCTGAGCGAAATGCCTGGGTTTCGTCAAGGGAGAGATAGTGCAGAGTATAGTCGCGACTGAGTTGCAACTGGTCACCAGGAACTTGGGTGAGTTGCGTGAGCAGGCTGGTCTGACTATTGAGGCCGTACCAGCCAAACAGCAAGAGATAGCTAATCCCGTGGATTAAGAGTGTCGCTTTAAGAGCGGTTAGAATTGCCTGTTTACGTTGCCGCAGCAAAATCCAAAAGAAGGGGTACTCGATTAGCAGGGTGAGTACAAAGGCCAGGATGACAAAAATACCTAACCAAAGCTGCACATTTTCAAGCGTGATGCCAGAGTAATGAGATAAGCGATTGACCAGCAACAAGGCACCTGCCCAGGCAGAGGCGTAATTCGCCAGAATCAGCACAACGAGCGATCGCCCTCTAGAAACTCCAAACAGCCGCGATAGCAATCCCGCTTCGACATACCCCAGAATCAAGTTCCCAAGAAACAAATGAAGTAGACCCGTCCACAGCAGGGGAGTGCCAGCGTTAGCGAGGGATGGAGAAGGCCACATCGCCAGGGCGAATCCGACGCTTATCCAAAGGAACCACCTAAATTTGGTCATGGACGCGATCGCCACGTTCAACGGTTTCAAGGCCCAAGGCATAGCATGGTTGGGGTGTCATAGGGATACAAGGAAATACATTTCAGACGGTGCGATCGCGATGAGATGAAACTCTTCATCCACTAAGTGTTGCACCTTGATGCAATCTGAAGGGTGCCATCATCGGCTATCTTACATTTTTTGGCATAAGGATTAAATATTTTTTGACTGTAATCTTAAATAAAAATAAAAAGAAACCTTGGATATCTCATCTTCTTTTTCTCAACTTTAATGATGGAAAAAATGGAAGAGTCTAGTTATCAAAATCTTGGACTTCCTCATCATTAAAGTTGGGAAAACATCTGATTTTAGGGACGTTGTATTACTTATCTCAGTTCTGTTTCAACTGAGTTTATCCCTACTTCAGAGGTTTCTATGGCAATCTCCCATTACTACAGCCGTCCCACCTGGCTTGATTCCGTCTTGAGCCGTTCGGCTGCTGCGAGCTATTTAGTGGGCGGAATCCTATGCCTGTTCATGCATCAAGCGTTTGTTGGCTTTTCCCTCTGCCTTGCAGCAGGTTATGCCCATCCCAAAGGCTACCTAAAGCTCCAGTCACTCTGGTCAGGAATGTTTCGGCAGATGGGGCTGAATCCGGCTCATGCGACAGGCTTAGTGTTTGGAATTTTGGCCGGAGGATTCATTACGCTTGCCTGGGTTGAACCTGCTCATGCCCAGTTCTTCGGCAATGCTGAAACCTTCTTCACCGATATGCTGGCGGGTTCTGCGATGGGCGCGGGTGGTACTGCCATTGTAGGCATTGTGATGAATACGATTCGAGCCTTGTTCATCATCTACTTAATTTTTGGATTGGTCTCCGTCATTAACGCTGCACGACAGGGTGAGGAATGGAAGGATCTGGCAAAGACCCCATTTATGGTTCTGGTTTGTGGTGTCGTTGGCGATGTTTTAGTCGGCGCAATTTCGGGAACAGCCTGATCATCCGTCCCATTCAACAATCGTTGTCAAAAACGTGACCTACTGAATCCACAATGTCCACCGAAAAGCGTGATCCTGGTTTTCGCACCGTCAATCCTCTGCTGGGAGTTCGGCCCAGTTTCGGGCCAATCCCAGCAGATTTATTAATCCCTTGGGGTGTGATTTCGATGTCCTTGTTTGTGTTCTCTCACTCCGTGTTGGGGCTTGAGTGGCATTGGACGATCGCGCTGATGGTTTGGGGGGACATGACGTATTGGATGCTGGCAGGTTCAAAACCCTATCGTTTCCTCTCAAGATTTATGCCCCCTCCAAAAACGTGGACGAAAGGGTATGTTCGCTACGCTCCTTGCAAACCTCAAAAGCGTGTACGGCACTGATGAAATCCACTGCACGAGTCGGTTCAAAACAGAGTAGTGCGCCGGGGAAAGCTCGGCGTACCCTCAAACCATTTGAAAATGAGATTCCATGTGAATCGATTGTGAGCTTTGATCTCAAGGGGCGTTCAGCAGGAGGACTGCTGCTCTCCAAGGGGAAAGAACCCAATAAGGTTTATCGCCTCATCTTCGGCTTTGAAACCAAGGGAATTCACCCAACGATGGGTGACTATTCTGAAAATATTTTTGATTCAGTGGAAGACGGCATCAAAGAGTTGATGCCGGGAGAGCATCTCACGTTTCACTTTTCATCCTTTAGTTCAGACATGGAGCGACAAAACCAACTGTCGCGCCTCTGCCTTGATCCTGAAACGACTGAACCTTGCAAAATATTATTGCTGGGGGCAAAGAAGCGGATTCGTGAGCTGAAAGAAAGTGGTTTGAGAAAGCCCAAAAAACTGCGGATCTACGCCTCTTTCACCATCAATCCGGCTACAGCCGAAGCCTCAGACACGATTGAAAAGATTTTGGGTCAATTAGAAGGAGCCTGGAATCAGGTTTCTGGCTGGAATAGCCGAGTGAAAGAAGCCAAGTATGCCGACATCTTAGAACAGGCGTTTGTCGATGGCTTCATTCGCTGGGAGCAGATTCTTGCCATCAAAATGAATCTGATTCTCCAGCCGATGGATGCTCAATCGCTGTGGGACGCGCTGTGGGATCGCTTCAATGATTCAGAAGCCCCTCCAGTGCCGCAGCAGCTCACCTTCACGGAGCAGGGCATTGCAGAAGAAACCTTAAGCGACTGGCATCTAACCTCTGCTCTTTTTCCTCAACCGTCTGATGTTCCCCAAGCCCACTCAGATCACGTGACGGTGCGCGGCAAGGAAGTCGGGGTCTTAGTCTTTGCCGATAAGCCGGGGGGGTGGGCTTCTAAAGCCCATCAACTGCGATATCTCTGGGATGTGTTTGCGCGGGAAGCGGTCTTTGATACAGAGGTGTTCTGCCAGATTACCAAGGCCAGTGAAGCGATCGTTAAGGAGCAAATTTCTCGTATCACGCGCCAATCGATTGCGGCTCAATCGAATAGCCAGCAAAATGCCAACGTGGATGTGGTCGCTGAAATCAAGCAGCGAAAGGCCATGCAGGCTACGGAGGAATTGTACGAAGGGGCAACGCCTGTCCAGACAGCAACGGTCTTCTTGATCCACCGCAAAACGTTGAATGAGCTGCAAGCCGCCTCTCGATATTTTTGCAGTTGCTTCCAGCGTCCAGCCGCACTTGAAATTGAGCTGAATTATGCCTGGAGAATCTGGCTGCAAACCCTGCCGACAACCTGGGATCGGTTGTTGGCGACTCCCTTTGATCGCAGATTGACGTATCTCTCCAAAGAAGTTCCAGCCTTCCTCTCTCTGGTTCAACCTCGGCCTGTGTCAAAGTCCGGCTTGGAACTCATCAGTGATGAAGGTGGCGTCCCCATTCACATCGACTTCTTCAAAGAACACCGCAACGTGGCCTACTTTGCAACGACTCGGGCCGGGAAATCCGTGATGATTTCTGAGGTATTGCAGATGGGATTGGCTCATAACCTGCCAATCATCGTGATGGACTTTCCCCCGTCCGATGCAGCCAGTACCTTTAAGGACTGGACGCACTACAACGGGGGAGCGTATTTCGACATTGGCCGTGAATCAGCCAACTTGCTCGAAATCCCAGACCTATCCAGTTTCAGCGAAAAAGAGCAAGCTGAACGCCTGACCGACTTCAAAGAGTTTGTTTGCTCTGCCCTAATGTTGATGGTGTTTGGCTCTGGGGAACCCCAAACCACCCAGGACCGCATGTTGAAGCAGGGTATTCGCTCTATCCTGGTTCCTGCGGTGGATGCCTTCTATGACCACCCCGACATTAAGCGCAGATTTGCGGAAGCCTATGCAGGGGGTATGAGTTCTCCAGCATGGCAGGATAGCCCTACCCTCACTGATTTTCTGGCTCTACTCGATACGGCCTTGAAAATGTTGCCGGAAGCGGTGGCAACGGATCCAACAACTGCTGCTGGCATCAGTCAAATTAAGCGACAGCTTGCCTTTTGGGTGAAGTCTCGCGTGGGTCGAGCCATTGCCCGACCCACCACCTGTAAGGCCGATGTCAATTTGATGGTCTATGCCTTAAGAGGTTTAAGCGACTCGGAAGATGCCGCTGTGCTGGCGCTTTCCGCATATTCGCGAGTGCTGAATGCAACGCTCTCTCATCCAGCCTCAATCTGCTTTATCGATGAATTCTCAGTGCTGCTGGAATGGCCTGCCATCGGTCGCCTCATTGCTCGACTGACTGCCAACGGTGCCAAGTCTGGAATTCGCGTATTCCTTGCCGCCCAAGATCCCAACACGCTTGATAAGAGCGATGCAGGCCCGATGATTTTGCAGAACATGAGCACCCGACTCATTGGGCGAATTCAGCCCGTTGCTCAAGAATCGTTCGTCAAAATCCTGAAGATTCCACCTCAAATCATTGCTCGAAATGCCAGTGAGAGTTTCTATCCAGCCAAGCATGAACTGTATTCCCAGTGGTTGCTGGATGAAGGGGGAACCTATACCTACGTTCGCTACTATGTGCCGCCGCTGCTGCTGGCTGTGGTTGCCAACAACCCCAAAGAAACCCAGGCACGGCAAGCCTTTTTCCACGCCTATTTAGATCGCACTCAAGCCCTGGTCGCATTCACCAACGAGTATGTGTCTGCCATCCGAGAAGGGCGCGAGATTCGTGTTCCTCATCCACAAAATATTTTGGAGGCTGACCATGAAGTACCACCTGCTCCGCCAATGGATCATCCTGACGCTATCTCACCGACCGCTACGGCAGCGTCGTAAATTGGCAGTTTCCTCTGCAATAGCGATGTTGCTGCTTTCCACAACAGCATGGCCCAGCTTGGCAGGGACGGTTGGGGGTGAGTGGTTGCCTGAATTGCCATCGCTAGAAGATCTGTTGCCCGACGACATCGTGGATCTCATTGGGCAGGGGCAACGAGCGCTGGAATTATCCAAGCAGGTTGAGGAGATGATTGGCCGCATTGGAGATCTCGTTAGCGGCAATGTATTAGACCAATACATGCAGGAATTGATGGGGATTTTCCGCCCGGATGGAAATAACGCCAGTATCGTTCGCAATGGTGGACATCCTGACCCGACTGAGATGCGGGAACGATTACGGGCTGATGCCGCAGCGGGGAATATCCAGCACCCCTATCTGCCCTCTGCTGTAGCCATTCAGGGACTAGAAGCACTCGTCACAGGCCGCAGTTTGTATGAGTCTGTGTTGGGTGAGGATGGGCAAAAGCTGAGTGCTGATGGCTTAGAATCTGCAACTCGATTAGCGCTTGGCTCGAACCAGTTAGTGACGGCCATGCGTGAAGCCTATGCGGCTGAATCTGGATGGATTACCGAGAGCCTGGACTATGGGCATCAAGCAATCACAGCAGGCGAGCAAGGATTTGAGCATCAGTCTCAACTGGATGAACTGGCCATAGAAGCCCAGACGCAAACCAGCAGTCAGGACATCTTAAAAATCCTGGCAGATCAGCACGCAGCAGGTGGGCAACTGAGTCTTGCCACAGTGAACCAATTAGCAATTTTGGCAGAACAAAATTCAATTCAAGCCCAGCAGATGGGCAACCAGACGGGCCAGATTGTTCAGCTTGGTTCTCTCCTCGATGCTCAGACCCAATTACAGAATCGGCAATACGCAACCCTCGAATCCATCAACAATCAACTGGCTGGGGCCAACTTAGAGTTGACGGCATTGATTGAAGCGCAGAAGGGGGAGCGGGAGCATCAATTGATTAACGACCAGGCTGCATCCAATTACCTGAACCGGATGAATGCAGCAGGTCATCGCCTCATGCGGTAGCAGGCTAAACATTCCCGATTCATCAACTATTTTGCTGACAATGCAACCCTTCATTGCTCAATTCGTTTTCAATCAATCAGGCACCGTCGTTGATTTGATTTCCGGTGCGTGGGATGAAGTCTGGACCATGGTCATCGGTGGTGCCTTATGGCTTGCTCTGTGCAACCTGGGTGTTGCCTTTGGGGTGTTTGGCTTAGTGGTCTGGACGGTTCAGCTATTCCAAAGTCTTCTAGATGATGCGACGGCAAAGCCCTTTAGCCGATTGATTGTCCCCATTATCCTGTGCATGTTGCTGGTGAATGGGGGAGCGCTGCTGGGAGATGTGGTGTTTACGTTTCGAGGCGTGATCAATGACCTCAATGCTCAGATTCTAGAGGTTGCTGCGGCTGGCAATAATGCAGAACAGGCATTGCGAGATCTCGGTAGCTATCCTGCCGCAGAAAGCGCAATCTATGACCTGCGTAGACGGTGTGATGCCATCACCGATAACGAAGCGTTGGTCATTTGCCTGGATGAAACTCGTGCCCAGGCAGAAGCCTTAATTGATCAATTTGAGGAGCAAAACCAAACGTTGGGAGGAGATTGGATGGAGACATTACGACAAATTGCTCTGTCTGCGTTTAATGTTGTCAATCCCGCCGCAGGGATGGCGTTTCGCTTCATGCCGTCCATCATTACTTTACAGGTTGAGTCCTTTCTGATGGGGATGCAAGCCGCTTTTCAAGCGTTGATTGAAGTGTCGTTTTTGTTGACGGGGTTACTGGCTCCTTTATCGGTGGGGCTGAGCTTTTTCCCGATGGGGTCAAAGCCGATCTTCTTGTGGGTGACTGCCTTTTGGAGTCTTGGATTTTGCAAAATCTGTCTGAATATTGTTTCTGCCCTGGTAGCCGAACAGATTGCCCGAGTGGGGCCAAGCGAAACCCTCGCCTTCTCAATATTTGTCGGACTATTAGCCCCAATTTTGGCCTTTGCGCTATCGGCTGGAGGTGGCCTCGCGATTTTCAATGGCATCAATAGAGCCGCGATTGGTGTCACAACGACCGTTGCTCGGGCTGCTGTTTTTAAATCATTGCATTGAGGGTATTGGGAATGGTTTTAACGAAAAAATCTGCATCTATCACCCTACAGGAAGAGAAGAAAACGCGTGATTTTCTATCGTTTCTCTCCCTGACTGGAATTGCAGTGCAGACCATGAATTTACTCATTGCCTGTGGCTTATTCCTGCAACTGTCTAAAGTTGCCAATAAACCCATGCCTCAACTGATTCAGATGATGGATGGGTCTGTCTCTGAGGTGGCTGTTTTGGGCAATCAAGATAGAGCGCCTATAGTCATTCAGAAGTTCGTATCAGATGCCTTGCAGGGGTTGATGTCCTGGCACAATCAAATCCCTGCGGGGGAACAAGATGGAGAATCTCGATTTATTGAAGACCCTGGCCAACCGATAACCTTACCAGGGGGAAAGAAAGGAAAGGTGACCTCGGTAGCATGGCAATCCAGCTTTGCATTTTCAGAGGAGATGGCAGCAGAAATGATGATTATGGTGGCTGAAATGACACCGCCTGAAGTGTTTCGAGGCACTGCTCAAACCGTGCTGCAAATTGATTCTTTGACCTTTCCCAAACGGATTTCTGATGTGGAAGGGATATGGACCGTGGGGGTGGTTGCTCGAATGATTGTTGTTGCTCAATCCGGCACTCGTCGCTCGATTCCATTCCGCAAAATTGTCACGGTAAAAGCAGTGGATACACCTCGATTACCTCAAGAAGGGCAATATGCCTCTGCTCTGGCGCGGATTGTGCAGTCAGCTCGCCGCGCACAGCTAGAAATCATTTCTCTAAAAGATTTTGAAAGCTTGGATGAGGAAGTATGACGGATATCGCAAATTTAGCAGACCGAATCGGGGTTATTGTCGATTCAACTGACCCAATGGCTTCCGTATTGCCCACGCCTGATGTAACTGCTCCTGAAGAGATGACCCCGGACGAGGTGGACTCAGCCGCAGTACCGCCTGAGCAACCAGAAGACTTCGAGATAGAAGAAACCGTTCCCATTCCACTCAGCAAGCGAATTGGGGTGAAAGTGGGCTTTGTTTCCATTGCCACGCTGCTCGTTACCGTAAGCGTGTTTGGCTTTTATTCCAACACGTTTTCCAGGTTTGGCAAAGGAGAAAAAATTCCAAGCCCAGAAGAACTTGCCGCTTCAGCAGAAGCGGCAAGAGATACAGAATTAGAAATCGCCAAACAAGAAGCCGCTCGTGCCCAGGCAGAATTAGCGCTATTGCGGCAGCAGGAAGAAATGGCAGCAGGAAATATGGAATCTGCCCCGGCCCAGGAGGTCTTGCAACTGATTGAGCAAGAGCCGACCGCTGAGGCTGCGAACCAACCTGAAGCCCCCAAGGAAACCACAGCAACTTCTGCATCTGCATCTGCCTCTTCTCAACCCCCTGCCCCTGCTCCAATGGCACAATCTCCTGGCCCAAATCGCACGGCGGCAGCCCCTCGCGCTGCTCGTCTGCAAGCATCCATTGATCCATTTGAGGAGTGGTCGCGGATTGCTAGTTCAGGCCGTTTTGGGGTTGTGCAGTCGGTGGGCGCAGCGAACGCTACGACACCACGGGCAAGCCCCCCAACTGTGAACCCTGCAACCCGGGCTGCCTCTCAAACGAGCATCGCGCCCAACCGGATGCTCGGTAGCGTCCAACCTGTTTCTGCTCCCCCAAGGTCAGCACCCGCTAGAGGTGTTTCGATTCCTGCTTACACCCAGGCTCAGGTGTCAGGGCCGTCAACCTGGGCTATGACTCCCGCCTCTGCTACTCCAGCACAGTCCTTACCCCGGCAAATCCTAGTTGGTACGAATGTTCAAGCTAGAACGGCAACGCCTGTCTCCTGGACAGAGGGCAATAGCCGGAACTCAGCCGCGCAGATTTCGGGAGGAAATCGGTTCTTCTTGGAATTGATGGAACCTGTTAAGGACAGTGCCAATGAGGTTGTGTTGCCCGAAGACACTCAGCTTGTGGTAACGGCTGCACCGGGAGGGAATGGAGTCGTTGAGCTAACAGTTGTTTCCGTCGTTGTCGGAGGGCAAGAGTTTCCCCCACCATCGAACGCACTATCGGTGCGAGGGGCTGATGGTGGTTTCCTCATCGGTCGTAGTACCTCTCGTCGCAGCACCTTCGGACACGACACGATCCGCATCCTGACGGGTGCTGCTCAGGGAACCAGCCGATTGCAAAACCGTTCTCGTAGCAGTACCCGAGTGACCAACAACGGAACGGTGGTTGAATCCTCAGAAAATCCCGCCCCTGATTATCTGGCAGGAGCCATTGAAGGAGGGGTGGATCGGCTGATTGAAACGATGGATGAGCGCAACGATCGCGCTACTGATGAAATCCTTGCCGATGCGCGGCAGTGGCAAATTCGTAGCGGCACACGGGTACGGGTTTTTTTCAACCAGTCGGTACAGTTACCAAGGAGAGCCATGTGAACCCATTGCAAAAATATTTTGGGGCGCTGGCGCTGGCCTCAGTATTATCCCTTTCAACTGCACCAGAAGCCGCTCATGCACTGTCCGTTACCCGGCTTCCCTATACTCTCAATTCGGGAGCCGTACCCCGACTCGACGTATCGCCTCACTGGGGACTTGCCCTCAGCTTTTTGCAAACGGGTGAGCGGATTCAACAGTGGCACGTCGGAGACATCTCCCGAATTGTCATCGCGACAGATGCTCCGTTGCCAGAGGCCAGCGGTGGGCAAAAAGATGAGGGACTGGGTGCACATATTTTGTTTTTGCGCATGCTCTCTCATCGGCTGGAGATGGATCTAAGGTTGCCCGCCTCTGCCCGCCAGTCGAATCGAATGCCATTAACCATTAACACGGTTGATGCGGCAGGGCGGCAACGCACCTACCTGTTTGAGCTAGTGCTGGGGGCTGCAACCGATGTCGGCATGATTGAAATTGTGCATCCCCAGCCTGCCGCTCCATCCCGTCAGTTCTCAGCTCGTCCGGCTCCAACGACTAACGTTTCTGAAGCCAACCATACGCCGATTTCTCCAGAACTCAGCGCAGCGATGGAACGGGCCGTCAGCAATGGCTTACTGGTTCGAGATGGCGAAGCCTGGACGAGAACCCATCAGGCTGCTCAATACATCAGCGCAGGCTACTCCATCGAAGAAGCCGCAACCCAAGCTGGAATCGCCCCTCTGTTGGTGCAACGCATTTTTGGACATTAATTTTGCCTGTAGGCAGCGAGGAGCCTATGTTATGAAGATCTTAAAATGGTGCGCGATCGCACTTCTATCGTTCATGCTGGTGGTGTCGTGGGCAAACTTGGCAGCGGCGCAAAAGGCTCACCTAAACCCCGCCAAGCCGCTCCCAACCTTAACAGGGTTAACCACTGGCATCATCACCGACTTAACTCAGATCCCGAATATTCCGTTCAAGGATTACCCATCCGTTGAAGTCACCGAGTCGGTGGTCGATAACCTGTTGGCCGTTTCGAGTGAGGAGTATTCCACCCATGCTTTGTCGCTCCCAATTGGGCAACAAGTACCCGTGCTGGAGTTACTGGAGTTCGGTAACTTTCAGCAGCTTGGACTGACCGACTTGAACCTGACCCAACTTGGATCGTTGGTTCAATCTCCAATGGCAGATTGGAGCTTTTTGCAGCTCTCTCCGGTGTATGGTGGCCTGACGCTAAGAGAGATCTCTGAAATTGGAGAATTGTTGCCTGGGGAGACGCTCGTTGGAGATGTCCCCGCATTGAAAGCATTAGTGGAATGGGCTGGTGGGCGAACGGATAGCCCTCTCGCATCCACGATTGAGCTATCCACCTCGGTTGAGGAAATCCTTGGAAGTTCTATCACCAATGCAATCAGCATTGCCCCGGAATTGAAAGATGTCCCCATTGCTCAGGTTGGGGAAACGGTGCTTTCAACGATGACTCTTGCGGAGGGGTTTCCTGGCCTGGAAACGTTGGAATTGAACAAAATTCCAAACGTAACCAGTGTGCCGATGTCGGTACTCAACGACACGGCCTTTTCCAATCTGTCATTAGCCGATATGCCCATTCCGCTGAGCCTTGCAGCCAACATCGGATTTGGAGAAGCCGACTTTAGTTTGGGCGATCCATCCGATGATGCTCACGCCAATGAACAAGAGCGGATTCGAGTCGTCACAGGAGGCATTACTAGCAGTGACTTTATTTTGCAAGCTGGAACCTGCCCACAACAGAGTTGCCCTCACTTTGAGGTTAGCTCGGTAACGCATCCCAATGTGCATGGTGCAGCATGGATGGACTCAACCGGACAAACCGTACCGGATGGGTTTGGAATTCTCTGCCGTCCGTGGGCTTGTAAGGGGCCTCCGGGTAGCCATCCCTTCGGTGCGCCTGTCCGGGTGATTTTGAAAAATATTGATCAGGCAACGGGAACTGCTGACCTGGCAATTACCTTCCCCTGGTGTTCCAAGATTCCATTCTTGGGCCTCTCCTGCACCCCCTGGATTTTGCCGTCTCCTGATGGTATTCCCCTCGGAAAGATTCAGGAAAAAACGTTGTTAGCCTACAGCATTCCTGGGGAGAAGGTCCAGGGTGAAGTCCTGAATAACCCATTCCCAAATCCTCATGTGGCGGAGGTGCCCACGATTGACGGGGGAACGGCACCGTCCGGGCCTGTTCCTCCACCCGTGCCCTGTGAGCCGGGGGAGCAATGCGACTTGCACCATCCTCTGCCTCAAAACAGCGGTGTTCCCTTGAATGGTGTGGGGCATTGTCGCGGTGGCTGTAGTCGTCGCCATGCCGGGGTCGATACGCAAAGTGTCAAGGGCTACCAGGCTCGGCGGAGTCATGGGCGATGTGTCCCATCCAACCGATTACCCTGTGGGGAAAACGTGGTGGCGGCAGCAGATGGCACGGTTGGGTCTGTGACATCTGTGGGTGGCACCTGTGGCGGCATCGTCCATGTGAATCATCCTCAACTGGGGCTGCAGACGCGATACCTGCACATGGCCCAGGTGAACGTCTCCAACAATCAAGCGGTGCTGCGAGGGCAGGTGTTAGGGATTGAGGGGGATGAAATCTCGGATCGATGTAGTTTTGGAACGCATTTGCATTACGAGATTCATACGGGCGGCAGAGCGGTGAACCCCATGAATTACCGTCACACTCCGCGAATGGTCGCTAATTAGGAGGTCAATCATGGTTCGCAAACTATTTTGGAGCTTTCTGACAGCCGTATGCGTTTCGCTGGTGCTGCTCTCGAGAGCGCTTGCTACTCCTGCGGTTGTTGATGTGCTCAATCCTGAGAATACGCCTTTAATTGCGTCACTCGCGCAATGTTTGCCTCCAACTCCCAGCCATCAATCGCAGCAGCAGTTTAGCTTGCTGGCATCGGTTGAGGATGCGTCTGCACTGATGGATCACAACCCAGAGCGGCCTCTGACCTACCACTACATCAATGTGTTTTCTGATGGGCACCCGTATGAACCCTGGCAAACGCTCATCGGTGTTCGGGCTGATGGCGCATGCGAGAACTTTATTGGGCAAGATTCAGCACCACGCTTGACGGACTTTGCTCCATCCTATGTGGCCGTTGAACTGGCAAGACAGTGGTATCTATTCAACAACAAAATCTATCCAGATCCCGCATTTCCTACTGTCATCAAACACGCACTAGAAAACCCTTTGGACTTTGAGCCAGAGCCATTCACAGACATCACAGACATCTGCGCTCTCCCCTGGGAAAAAGCAGAAGCTGTGAAAACCTTTGGTATTAGACCAGATCCGATCAACTGCGTGATTGAGCCACCTGCCTCACATCCATTTTGGGATATCTGAGCTGTCAGCTTGATTCTGCTATCCGTTCTTTTGCCCTGGTGAAACTTGTGAAACGACGCTTGTTTTTACATTCTTCTGGTGTCCTGGTTGGCTCGTCCCTAGTGCCACTGACGTTCTACTGCCAGAAGTGCGGTGGCGTTCATCCCTTAGCGGTCTGCGAGGTGCGATCGCTACCGGAACAGCCACCGCCTCAACCACCTGAAGCCTAAATAGTTTGCTGCCCTTTCACCTTCTGCCACCATGAAACGCTTACTTCTGGTTTTGCTACTGGTGCTCTTGTCTTCTGCTCCGGCTGAGGGGCGAGAAGCCCTAAAGTCGCTTGGGGATCAGATTCCGACCCCTCCTGCCCTTCAGGAGCTAAAGACAAAAATATTTACCCCTGAAGGGTTGTTGATGACGGTAGGGGGCATCATTTTTTTGGTGTGGATGAATCAGGATGGCAGTTCTCAAAAAGGTCGCTTGGCGACATCGCAATGGGCTGGAGCAAAAGAGAAGGCATCGGCCCGGAAAACAGCGCTTCAGCAAATTCGTGAGCGTCAGCGCAATTCGGTTGCGGCATGGATTAATCGCCCGAAGCTGAAGCAGCGAAAAGATGGAGCAATTGTTGCCAAACCGACGACTCAAACGGTGTTTGTTCCAGATGTGCAAAAGGGAACGGCTGTGATGGGTGCCCCTGGTGTGGGAAAGTCGCGCTTCGTAATTGACCCGATGATTCGCTCGTTTCTAGAGCAAGGCAATCCGGTTGTCCTGTACGATTTCAAGTTTCCTCATGGTCAGGCTGAGGTTCATGCGGCCTATGCAGAGTCCTTGGGCTATGAGGTGAAATATTTTGCTCCAGGCTTTGCGGGAAGTGAAACCTGCAACCTGCTGGATTTTTTGAGGGATGCAGATGACGGGGAGACGGCTGGGCAGATTGCCAAAACCTTAAATCAGAATTTCTCAAGCGCACCAGGCCGCACCAATGATCCGTTTTTCCAGATGTCGGGCGACCAGCTCATCAAGGCCACGCTGCAACTGGCGAAGCTCACGACCTTGCCGGATGTGTTGACCTGTCAATCCATTCTGGCAATCGACTCAACCGAACTCATTAAGCGAGTGATTGAAGCCCCAAACCTCTCCCCGTGGGTCAAGGTGAGTTGGGATCAGTTCTTGTCGATGAAAAGCAGTGAGAAAACCGCCTCTTCGGTGGCGGCGACGGCGGCCCTGATGTTCTCCAACTTCGCATCGCCTGACTTGCTCGGCGCATTGTGCGGTCCCACCACCATCCCGCTCGATTTGAATGGCAAGCAACTGCTGATCTTTGGGATGGATCAAAATCGCCGCGACATCATTTCTCCGATTGTGGCCGCCGTGATGGAGATGGTCATTACCCGCAACGTGGCCCGAAAGCGCAATGACCCGTTGGGCGTGTTTTTAGATGAGGTGGCAACCATTCAGCTTCCCAAACTCCCCAACTGGCTCAACGAATCACGCTCAGCCGGATTCTGTGGAGTATTGGGCTTTCAAAATATGTCCCAACTCGATAAAGCCTATACTCGTGAAACAACCCGAGCCATCCTCACCGGGTGCGGCACCAAAATTGTATTCAACCCAGGTGAGTATGAAACGGCTGAATATTTTGCCAAGTTCATCGGAGAAGAAGAGATCCGCTACGAGCAGAAAAGCCGCTCGGTGGGGAAGAGCGGCAATAGTCGTAGCTATTCCCCTCAAGAACGGACGAAAAAACTCATCTCACCCGAAGAACTCTTGAAGCTGCGGCAACCCACGCCAAGCTTCCCCATTGCGGATTTTGTGTTAATCAATCCTGCCTATGCTTCAGCGAAAGAGAGCAGTGTTCCCGCTCGCTTACGAGTCAAGCTCTCGAAGCATGAACTCACCAGCATTGCGCTTGGGGAAGCGGGCTTTCCTGCATTCATTGATCGGTCTCGTTCGATGGGGCGGCAAGACTCCTTTGGGGCGGCGGATTTGGCAGTGCGACAGGTAGCGATCGCGCAGGTGATTCCTCCGCTAAGCGGTGGGAATCAGTCTAAGCAGAAGCAACCCGCCGTTGTTGGGAAACCCGCAGAAGTCCCGAAGACGTTTGCTGATGTGCTGAAAGATAGTGCCGCTCAGTTTGATGCCCTTGTTGCAACGGAGGAGCCTGGATTCTAATGGTTAGCGATCTCACACGGGCCGAAGGCGCACAACAAGGGGCTGACATTACCGAGCGGGAGTTGGAGGAAGGGGCAACCGCCCTGGTGCATCTGATCAAGATGCTGATGAAGCTACAAGCCACTCAGGAGAAAGAATCATCAGGGTTTGCTGAGAAGTACCTTGAAGACGCGAGGCGGCAGTCGATGGCCGCCACTGCGGCGTATCTTGCCAAAGAGTACGGAGAGGATGGTCAGTACCAGGCAGAAGACTATCGCATCAGCTCAAAGACAAATGAAGACGGCAAAGAGGAGTTTGAAGTTGTAGACCCTGAAGGGAAGATGATTCTCAAGTTTGAGCTTGAGGAGAATTCAATCAAACTCCTTGATTACGATGCAAAAAAAGAGCAGCAGCAAGCCTTTTTGCATGCAGCGAGAGTTATTGAGAAGGGCGATCTGGATCAAATCAAGCAAGATCCAAGGCCGTTGAGGAGCTTAGCCCCTGCTGGGACTCAAGCCCTTTATGTTGCCCAAACCTTAGCGGCACTCTCTCCGGGGGGAGCCTACCGCAGCACCGATCCAGAGCTTGAGCGCTACTCGTTTCACCGCACCGACGATGGTGCCATCGAGATTCATGACCATCAATGCTCAGAATCCGATCTCACCGTTTTGCGGTGGAAAGACGGCAAGTTTGAACACAATGAACTGGATAGAGGGGCTCAAAAATATTTTGCAACGCTTTCTGAAAAGTTCTATGCAACGCCAAGTGTGCCGTCTGTTGGTGCAACCCGGAATCAGGAACCAAAAGCACAACCCCCTGAACCCGAATCCATCTTCTATGGGGAGCCAGATTACGACCCTGATCAGGAATGGCAACCCCCTGAACCCGATGTTTATTCTGCTGAACCAGCTCGAGAGATGGAAGACACAGGCTCAGTTGGAAGTGCTGCCCCGGATACGGGGTATCGCCCCACGATAGAGGAAATCAACCAGTGGCACGCAACGGCAACTGTGCTGGGGTATCCCGCCGATCAGCTAAACGAGATTCGTCGGCTGGGAAATCAGATCGCCTCCAGCGCTGGGCACGGTTCTTTTCAAAGTGCATTAAGGGCTGATCCAGAGTTCTCTCCCCCAGATGTGACAATGCCGCCTGGAGAATTCGCCCGGATGCGTCGAGATCTAGAGTTTTTAGGGACGTTAGAGCAGCAGTTGGGCGATGGCGCGATCGTCGAACTCTACAACAAGCAATCTGCGACGACGATTGCTACCCCGATTACAAGTGTTCAGGCCGCAAGAGCATTCCTCAATGAGAATGCTGAGCAGCTTGATTTCGAGAGGCTCCAACCTGCATTTGATGCAGGAGTGGATGAGCCAGAAGACGAGTTAGAACGTTAACCCTTACCAAGAGGTTGTTCCCATGACGACATCCCATCGCTCTTATGTCCGTCGCCACTCTGTCCAGTTGGTGCCACCCGCCGAGGCAGCGGTGCAGACGCACGGACTCTACACCTATGCTGAAGCTGTCTACGAGGCAATTCTGGAGGGGCGATCTCGCACGAATAAAATTGCCCCCTCTGCCACCAGGCATCACTTTGCGGTTGAAGGCACAGCGCTAGAAGCTTACGTCGTGCTGATGCTGCACAACCTGCTGATTGACCACGCTACCCCAACAGCTCGACAGCAGCTTCAGCACACAATCCATCTGGACAGCATTCCAAAATACGAGGTTCTGGTTCATGAAAATGCTCTCCGACTTCGCTCTGTTGTCGGTCTCTCACGCTGTTTGCTACATGCAAACTACATCCCAAATAACCGGAAACTAAGAGTCGTTCATCTTGATCTAACCAACCAGGATATCTTGCTCCTTAGGCAGTCAATTCAGCAGCATTTTGACTGGCTCTATGAAAACTCAATCCCGGTAACTGCACTACCAAACACAACGTCTATTCCGAAGGTTTCTCCCTCATCCCAGGTCGGTTTGGATCGCCGGCTTCGGGATTGGGCGTAGGCTATATTTTTTTCTGGATGCTTGCGTACAAACATCCAGAAAATATTTTGCAGCGTGAGGATGTGTGTCAATGCCCGAAGAGAATGAAGAAAATCTTGAATTTGATGCCTCCTCACCTGATGTCCAAATCGCGATCGCGCATTGGCGGCAGTTTCGGCCCACGATGGTTGCCGAACTGGAGGCGAATGGGGAACTAGAAGAAGCGGCAATTGCAGCGGCCACTTCAGCCTTTGAATTGGAGCAATCGCTGAGTATCGATTTGGTTCGTCGAGGCTACGATTCTCCAACCGCGTTTGTGCTAGCTCATCAAATTGCACAAGAGCGATTTGTTTTGCTGCCCTCAGAAGAAGATATGCCCGATTTATTTGCCTATCAGCAGGCTGTGATGGAGCAAGATTTCAATGATGAACTACCGGATTCAGCCGGATAACTTACCCCCTTCAGGCCCGAAGCTCAGAGCAAGGCGAAATATTCAGGCCATCTCAACCCTTAAAGCATTAGAGGAAACTGGAAAACGAGCAACACCAGCACAGCAAGACATCCTGGCTCGATTTTCAGGTTGGGGTTCACTCCCAGATATTTTTACCACTAAAGAGGATTGGAGAAGCCTACAGACCGAACTGCGATCGCTCCTAAGTGAAGACGAATACGATTCCGCACGGGCCGCGATTCTCAATGCCCATTACACCTCTCCAGACGTAATTCAGGGCATCTATACAGGTTTACAATCGTTGGGCTTTAAGGGTGGCCGTATTTTAGATCCTTCAATGGGCGCGACGGGCAATTTTGAGGGATTGATGCCGCGACGAATGGCGGAAGCCTCTAAGATTGTTGGCATTGAGCTAGATGCAATTTCCGGCAAAATAGCCAAGCAGCTATATCCAGAAGCAGCCATTCATGTTGCTGGGTTTGAGAAGGTTCCTACCCCCGAAAAATATTTTGACCTAACAATTTCCAACGTGCCCTTTTGCGAGGTAGGCGTTGCCGATCCCAAATACAAAGCGGCAAATACGCTCCACGACTTTTTCTTTCTCAAAGGATTGGATTCCGTTCGCCCTGGTGGACTGTTAGCCTTTATCACCTCAACAGGCACAATGCAATCACGGCGAGGTCAGGCTGTGCGGGAACAGTTGGCGCAACAGGCGAATCTGGTTGGGGCGCTGCGGTTGCCAGGAGACGCTTTCAAAAAGTTTGCGGGAACCGAGGTGACGACCGATTTAATTATTTTGCAGCGCCTGGGGGATGGGGTTGAGCCGAATGGGGTTCGATGGACTGATCTCACTGACTCTTCGGTGTTGGGGCAGGATGGAAAACCGCTACGCACTAACGAGTATTATGCCGAGCGGCCTCATTTGATGCTGGGGGAACTGGCTGACGACAAGCTCCATCCTGGGCGATTAGCGCTGCTAGGAGATGGGCGCGATCTGCGGATTGCGATTCACCAATGTTTTGAGCAAGGATTTCCCAAAAATATTTATCGAAAAGCAACCCAAGTTGCTTTAGAAGAGAGTGCCTTTCAACTGCAAGCCATTCCGATTCCCCCGGAGTTAAATGAGGTAAAACCTCAAGCCTATACTAAAGTGCCACTTGGATTAGATGTCGTGCTGATGCAGCGACGTGGGGATCTGTTGCATCCAACGGGGTATGAGGGCAAAAGGCTTGAGCGTTGCCTGAAACTAATGGAGTTGCGGGATGTGGCTCAGCAAGTACTGGATGTGCAACTGAAAACAGATTCTGATATTCAACTGCAAGAAGCTCAGGCGGAACTGAATCGCGTTTACGATGCGTTCACAAAAAAATACGGCTATGCGCATGATCGCGCCAATGCTCTTGTCTTCCATAGTGACCCGGACTATGCCCTACTACGTGCTCTAGAAAACTACGACTCAGATCTCAAAACAGCGACAAAAACGCCCATCTTCACCCAGAGAACCGTTTCCCGCTCCGCTACTCAAGAATCAGCCGAAACACCGAAAGAGGCACTGTTGTATTGCCTCAACGAGAAGGGATCTGTGGATTTGGCCTATATCTGGGAACTGGTGGATTTGCCAGAAAACGAGGCCACTAAAGCATTACAATCTGAAGGATTGATTTTTCGCGATCCGAAATCTGAGCAGTGGCAAACCGAGGATGAATACCTCAGCGGCAATGTTCGGTTAAAGCTGCAAGCGGCAAAGCTTGCAGCAGAAGCAGATCCCCAATATCAGGTGAATGTCGAAGCCCTAGCCGCAGTCCAGCCGCAGCCATTACTCCCTGGTGATATTGAGGTACGCCTTGGCTCAACCTGGATTCCACCCGAAGATATCCGAGACTTTTTGCTGGAAACTCTGGAACGCAAAAGCCGCAGCGAAATCACAGTTCAATACTCCAAAATTGCTGGCGGTTGGGGAGCTTATTCGGAATACTCTGCTAGAAACTCAGCTATCAATAACTCGATTTTGGGTACTTCTCGCTGCTCTGCCCTACGCCTGGTCGAGCTGGCCCTCAACCTCAAAAATCCAGTGGTGTACGACACCATTGATGATCGGCAGGTGATTAACCGGGATGAAACCGCAGCCGCTCGTCTCAAGCAGGAAGAGTTAAAGGTTCGCTTTAAGGATTGGATTTGGCAATTGCCTGAGCGTACTGAGCGACTAACTGAACTTTACAACCAACGATTCAATACCTTTCGGCCCCGTACCTATAATGGGGCACACCTTACCCTGCCTGGAGCAAACCCGATAATCCAGTTTCGACCTCATCAGAAAAATGCAATCTGGCGATCGCTGCAAGAAGGGAATACCCTCTTGGCTCATTGTGTTGGGGCTGGAAAAACTTTTGCGATGATTGCGTCTGCGATGGAATCCCGACGATTGGGGTTGGCTCACAAACCGATGATAATTGTGCCCAACCACTTGCTCGAACAATGGGCAAAAGATTGGAAACTCCTCTACCCCAATGCAAATATTTTGGCAGCAGACAAAACAGACTCGTCTGCCCAAAATCGAGCCGAACTGACTGCCCGGATTGCGACAGGGGATTGGGATGCGGTTATTGTGACCCACTCATCGTTTGGCAAGTTGCGCCTCAACTCTGATACCCAAAAAGCATTTTATAAAGAGCAAATTGCGCTCATTAAAGATGCGATCGCAGAAACCGGGCAAAGCGAAGAATCTAGAGCCGTTGTAAAACAGCTTGAACGGCAACGCAAGCGCTTACAAAAAAGCGTTGATGCTTTAAACAATCCAAACCGTAAAGACAATGGACTAACTTTTGAACAACTTGGCGTCGATCTGCTGATGGTGGACGAAGCACATATGTTCAAGAATTTGGGCTACACGTCTCAGATGAACAATGTTGCTGGACTGCCCAATACCAATAGCGATCGCGCAATGGATCTGTATATGAAAGCGCGATACCTGGCTCAGCAACAGGGAGAAGGAAAAGGGCTTGTATTTGCAACTGCAACACCGATTGCAAATACAATGGCCGAGTTGTATACCATGCAACGCTACTTGCAGCCTCAACTTCTTGAAGATCTGGGCCTTTCAGGGTTTGATGCGTGGGCTTCCACTTTTGGGGAAACAGTTACGGCTCCTGAAATTAGTCCTGCTGGAAGCTATCGTGTCAAAACTCGGTTTGCCAGATTTGTCAATGTGCCGGAACTGATGAGCGCGTTCCGCCAGATTGCTGATATTCAAACTAAAGAAATGTTGAATTTGCCGACTCCAAGTATTGTTGGTGGGAAGCCTGAAGTGATTGCTACCTCATCATCAGATTTGCAGCTTGCATTCACTGAAAGTTTGGCAAAGCGGGCTGAAAATATTTCAAAAGTCGATCCACACTCCGATAATATGCTCCTCATCACAACAGAGGGACGCAAATCTACGTTAGATATGCGGTTAATCAATCCCCACCTGCCTCACGAGCGTAATAAAGTTGATGCGTTTATCGAAGATGCCTTTGCTGCATGGCAAGAGAGTCGAGGCGAGAAATTAACCCATCTAGCCTTTTGCTATCTAGGCACCCCTAAAACCACCAAATCCAGGTTTGAGGATGCGGTCAAGCATTTTTCCGTCTACGAATATATCAAGGCCCGCTTGGTTGAGATGGGGATGCCAGCGGATCAGATCGCTTTTGCTCAAGATGCTAAGAGTGATGCTCAAAAGCTTAAGCTACAGCAAAAATTTAACAATGGTGATGTGTATCTCATCATCTCTGGGCAGCAGTTGGAGACAGGGTTTAACGGGCAAAAACGACTCAAATATCTATCCACCCTGACCCCACCATGGCGACCAGATCAGATTGAGCAAGCTGAGGGACGCGCACTCAGGCAAGGCAACCAGAATGAGTCGGTTGTAATTTGTCGCTACGTGACTCAGGGGCGAAACAGCCGACCTTCTTTCGATGGGTATAACTGGCAGACCTTGGAAACCAAGAAGAAAAGTATTGATCAGGTCATGGCTGGGAATAGCGAGTTGCGCTCAGTTGAGGATTGCTCCGAAGCGGCCCTGACCTTCGCTGAGGTGAAAGCGATCGCCACAGGCAACCCCCTGATTCTAGAAAAAGCCGAAATCGACAATCAGGTGAGCCAACTCGCATCACTGAAGCGATCGCACCTCAATACGGCTTATCGGATGCAGCAACAGCTTTCGTTCCTGCCAGCTCGAATTCAGGATTGTGAGCAAGCAATTTCAAGGCTTGAGCAAGATGTCGCAAGAATCCCGATCGGCTTCTCATTTGAAAATTTCAGTGGTGAACTGGATGGCTTGTCCTATCGCGATCCTCGCGAATTTGCCAAAGCGCTGCTCAATCGGGAGTTTCCGGTACGTTTGGACTACAAGAAGGTTGGGTCAGTTGCTGGCTTTGAGATTGGCATTAGAGCTAAAGCTGAAGATGACAGAACAGCTAAACTCTTGTGCCTCCGAGGAGCAGGTACTTACTACCCTTCGATCTCAAACTCCTATAGCCAAACAACTGAAAATATTGTGGTCGAAATTCAGTATCTATCGACTCGATTGGCGAATACCCGCGCTCACCTAGATACTGCGATTGCAAATCTAAAGACGCTATCCGATAACCAAAATATGGCTTTCCCCAAGGAAGCAGAGTTACAAGCAGCCCTCACCCGGCAGCACCAAATCAATTTTGAGCTGGGTTTGTATCAGGACAATGCGGTTGAGGTCGTGGTGGAAGAAGCCGAACAGCCATCCAACCAAAGTGAGGATGAAGCTGATGATGAACTGGATCTTGATGCCGTTTCCGCTCAAGCCTGGATGCCTCCAGAACCCAATTCTCAAAATATTTTGGATGCTCCTACGCCCGAATTGTTAGAGCCGAAAGTTTCCCCAATAGATCGCTATGTTCCGACCTTGCAGGAGATGCGGGATTGGGCGATGGACGCGCTTGTGCTGGAGCAACCCCCTGCTTATTTAGAGCGAGTGAGAGTGCTTGCGGCTGCAATGTTGGAAGGCACTGACCAAGCTGCATTGCCTCCAGACCAAAGAGACCCGAACTTCACCAATCCACATTTCACATTGAGTAAAGAAGCTGTTGATGCGATGCACACCGCATCAACAGCTTCTATTGCTCTGCGATCGCCCTCTATTGATGATTTAAGGCAGTGGTACGTTCGAGCGGCTGAACAAGGACAAGCCGATCTGCTCCCAGCGATTGCTGCATTAGGCAAACAAATGAAGAAGGCAGATGCAGAACAGATGGTTTTGCCCTATGCCCAGTGGCACCAGATGCAGGCTTCACTTTCAAGAAGTCTAGAGCTAGCTTCAGATCCTCAAGAGGTTTGCCGCTAGAAGCATACGGAGTTCACAATGTAATAGGCAAACCCATTGCTTTATTACATCTGGCCACGGGAAGGAGGGCAGGGAGCTAAAGTAGCCCCAACTTTGATAAGGCATCGATCGCTGCCCGTTTTTCAGCTTCTTTGCATTTGCCGCGTGCTGTCCCCACACCATAAACTTTTCCTGCAATTTGGGCCTCTACTGTCCGCGTGCGATCATGATCTGGGCCAGATTCGTTAATCACAACATACTGGGGACATACACTATGCTCTGCTAGAGCATAGTGTTGCAGCCTGCCTTTAGGGTCTACTAGATGGGTCGGACTAGGAGCAGAGGTTTTCGTTGGGGAACGTCCAGCTATTTGGTCAAATAAGGGTTCTACCAATTCACGAACCGATTCAATATCTGAATCCAAATAGTAAGCACCAATGACAGCTTCAAAGATATTGCTCAGCAGAGATGGTTTGGTCCGTCCTCCAGTGAGTTCTTCGCCATTTCCTAACAGTATCCATTGGCCCAAATTCAATTCCTTTGAGAATTCTGCCAGCTGTGCGTTATCGACCAAGCTTGAACGCCGTAATGTGAGTTCTTGCTCAGAACGACCTGGAAAACGACGGCAGAGATAATCTCCTGCTAAAAAGCCTAAAACTGAGTCTCCTAGAAATTCTAGTTGCTCGTTATCTCCTTCTGTTTCGGTCGGGTGCTCAAATATGTAGGAGCGGTGGGTTAAGGCACGAGACAGCAGCAGCGCATTGCGAAAAGGAAGGCGCTTTAGCAATTCAGCTAACCGCTCTCTAGCTTGAGTTTCACGTTCGGAAGAGACTGGATTGGATGTCTCAGGGCGGGACTGCTCCTTTAAGAGCGATCGCAACATCTCATGTTTGAGTCCCTCAGCATCGGATGCTTCTGGTGCGCCAATCGCAGCGAGAAGGCGAACAACACTATCCGTTGCTCGGTAAGCATCCTCTGAGGTAAACGTAGATTGATGTGCCCATCGGTTTCGAACATCAATCAATTCGCTCACGAGCCCATGCTCAGCCCGTGAGAGCGTCGCCTTGAAAACCTCATCCCATTGTCGAAGCACAATAGATAGAGCTACAGCAACATCTTCCCGTAATGCATCTTGAACTGGACGCTTTCGCAGAATATCTTTGAGGCAATCTCTTACCTTTGTTATCCAAGTTCCCGGATACGCAGCTTGCATTTTTTGCTCTACGTAGCGATGAAGCCCCTGCCTAAGAAACTGTAGAGCTTTGCCAACTTGTTCGTGATTATAGGTTGTCATGAATTCAGGTGTTGTCCCACTCGTTTAGGAAACGACATAAAGTAGGGGCAAAAGAGCAAGTGGGGTCTTGCACGGTGATAGAAGGATCTACATCCGCAGCAATTACTATTTCGCAAACCAGACGTTTTAACGCTGCCAAAAAGTGGGAAGCATAGCTTGATTTCGTTGGCCGTTCAGGTTTAGCAACAGCGATTGCACGACTACTAAGATTGGTTACTAGCCGTGCGATTACAGAAAGCTTGAACGATCGCCTTTTTCCAGCCATGATCAAGATAGTGTCGCTGAGCAGGAACTATGCGATCGCCCTTTCCTGGAATGAACCCTTATCTGGAGAATTCAGAGCTATGGTCGGAAGTCCATAGCCGCTTAATTGTGGCGATTGCTGATGAAATTGCCTTACCGTTGCGCCCCAATTACTACGTTGCGGTAGAGAAACGCACTTATATGGCGGAGCCCGATGATAGTGTTTTAGTCGGGATTCCAGATGTTTCAGTTTTTTCAAAGCCAACCGCCAATCGCCAGGGGGATGAATCCCAAGCTGCAACGGCTGTTTTGCCGTCTGCATCAGAGCCATTGACGGTCACGGTTCCGTTGATGGAGGAGATACAAGAGCGATATTTAGAGATCCGGGAAGTAAAGACTGGTGCGGTCATTACGACGCTTGAGGTGCTGTCTCCCAAGAACAAACGGGCTGGAGAAGGGCGGGATGCTTATTTGCGAAAGCGCCAGCAGGTTTTAACGAGTTTGACGCATTTGGTGGAAATTGACCTGCTGCGAGCCGGAAAACCAATGCCAATTCAAGGAAATCCGCCTAATGCGGACTATCGGATTTTGGTCAGTCGAGGCGATCGCCGCCCAACTGCTCAGCTTTACGCATTTAGCCTGCGCGATTCGATTCCTAGTTTTCCATTGCCCTTGAAGGCTGGAGCCGTGGAACTGTTGGTTAATCTAAATGAGATATTAAATGGTGTCTATGAGCGGGCGGGCTTCGATCTGCGAATTGACTACACTCAACTCTTACAACCGCCTCTTGCAGAAGAGGGAATGGCTTGGATCGCTGAGCTATTGCAAGAGGCTGGGTTAAGGCCGTAGGAATGATGCAAACTCTGTGGTTTGCCTATGTAACCTCTTTGTATTTGTTTGGGCATGCTCAGTTTGAGGGATGTGAGTTATCTGCTTGAAACCCTGTGTTAAGTGATTGCCATGACTACCTTTGTCGCTCTGGATTTTGAAACCGCTGATAACGGAAGAGATAGCGCCTGTGCGATCGGATTAGTACGAGTTGAGGATTGGCAGATCACTCAGCGGTCTCACTATCTAATCCGCCCTCCTCGACCCCAGATGCGGTTCACTCACATCCACGGCATTCGGTGGCAGGATGTAGCTGGACAGCCCTCCTTTGGTGATCTGTGGGAAACTATTGCGCCGATTCTAGAGGGATCAGATTTCCTGGCAGCTCATAACGCCTCTTTTGATAAAGGTGTTCTACATGCCTGTTGTGATGCTTTTGAGATTTCCCGTCCCCCGCAATCGTTTGTTTGCACGGTTCAGCTTGCCCGAAAAACTTGGAACCTTCGTCCGACCAAATTGCCCGATGTTTGCCAATTCCTGGGAATTTCTCTGGAGCACCACCAAGCGCTATCGGATGCAGAAGCATGCGCCAGAATTGTGATTGCCGCAAATCCAGATCAGCCAGGAAAAAAGTCAGTGAACTTTAAGGATTCTCTAAACATTTGCTGAATGGTAGCTGCTGTCGCTGTGAGTTTGAGCGATCGCCCAATGAAGCAGGAGCGACCGTTTCCCGTGCTAGATTTGCAGTATGCAGCAGCCCTCGAAAACGCCATTCCAGCCACAAGTTGAGCCTCTTCAAGGGGTGTTAGAGCGTATTACCTATCATTCTGGGGAGTCCGGCTATACGGTCGCACGGCTAAAAGCTCCACGAACTAGCGAACTGATTACGATTGTTGGTAGTTTTGCTAATGTGCAAGCCGGACAAACGCTTCAGTTGGAGGGAATCTGGCGGGAGCATCCAAAGTACGGACCTCACAGGTATTGAGAAATATCTGGGTAGCGGGCTGATCAAAGGGGTTGGCCCTATAACAGCCAAACGCATTGTGACCCACTTTAAACTCGATACCTTAGACATTATTGAGAATGATATTGGCCGCTTGATTGAAGTTCCTGGCATTGCCAAGAAACGAGTCAAGATGATCCAGACAGCCTGGGAAACTCAAAAGGCGATTAAAGACGTCATGCTGTTTCTTCAGGGGCATGGCGTTTCAACGACCTACGCTGTCAAAATCTACAAACAGTACGATAACGAATCGATTGAGACCGTCACTCAAAACCCGTATCGCCTTGCCACCGATGTTTATGGCATTGGTTTTGTCACTGCTGATGCGATCGCCCGGAATCTGGGGATTGGCCCTAACTCGGAATTTCGCTACCGAGCTGGTATTTTGCATGTGCTGAGTGAAGCAGCAGAAAATGGGCATTGCTTCCTGCCCCAACCGGAACTGATAGAAAAGGTTGTGAGCCGTCTGGCTCTACCTGATCATCGGATTGAGCCTGAAGACATTTTGGCTCTAACAACGGATATGGCCTTGGATGAGCAACTGATGATGCAAGGAGGCCCTGCCCAATTTGAACGGCAGTTCCTGTGCTATGCGCCTCCCTTTTTCCATGCCGAACAGGGGCTGGCCAATCGCATGAATCGCCTCCTTAGCAACCCTACCTCTGTAGAGCTGGAGCGGGTGAATCGGTGGCTCGATCGCTTTACTGAGAAAACGGGCCTTCAGCTATCGGAGCAACAACGACAGGCAGTGGTGATGGCTGCTGCACATCGAGTCCTGAGCCTTACAGGTGGCCCTGGGGTTGGGAAATCCTTTACCTGTCGCACTATCGTTGCGTTATGGAAAGCGATGGGCAAGACAATTGCCCTTGGTTCTCCAACAGGCCGTGCGGCCCAGCGCTTATCGGAAATGACAGGGCAAGAAGCAAAGACGATTCACCGGCTGTTGGAATTTGATCCCAAGCACATGAAGTTCAAACGAGATAGCGAAACCCCTATCCCAGCCGATGCGGTTGTCGTTGATGAAGCTTCCATGCTGGATCTGTTTCTAGCAAATTCTTTGGCAAAAGCCGTTTCGCCTGATGCTCATCTCCTCTTTGTTGGGGATACCGATCAATTGCCTAGCGTAGGACCAGGAGCTGTACTGCATGATCTCATTGCCTCTGGTTTAATCCCAGTCGTCCGGCTGAGCGGAGTGTTTCGCCAAGCTCAAGCATCCGCGATTGTCAGTAATGCTCACCGAATCAATAGCGGTCAATTTCCGAAACTGGAACCTGTGTCCAATACTCCTCGCACGGACTGCTTATGGTTCAATGTTGCAGAACCCGAGCAGGGTGTGCAGGCGATTCGAGATCTGATTACCCATCTGATTCCACGACTGGGGTTTGATCCGGCGTGTGATGTGCAAGTGCTTTGCCCCATGAGCCGGGGAGATGTGGGAACCCGTAAACTCAACCAGACCTTGCAGGAACTCATCAATCCCCCTGCCATCGGCAAGGCTGAACTGGTACGCGGGGGGATGACGCTGCGAGTGGGCGATCGCATTCTCCAGTTAAAGAATGACTACAACCGCGAGGTCTTCAATGGCGACCTGGGCGTGATTACGGCGATCGATGTCGAAGAACAGGAAGTCAGCGCTCAGTTTGCGGGTCGTGAGGTGATTTATGATTACGCCGACCTGAATGAAATTACCCTGGCCTTTGCCACCACAATCCATAAGTCTCAGGGAAGCGAGTATCGCGTTGTAATCCTGCCTGTGTTTATGCAGCACTATATGATGCTGTCGCGAAACTTGATTTACACCGGATTGACCCGCGCACGAGAGTTAGTCGTCCTGGTGGGTGATCAAAAAGCGATTGGTCTGGCTATCCAGCAAGTCAAAGACCAGGAGCGGTACACATTGCTTGCTCACCGTTTGGCAAACCTGCTAGCGATCGCCGTGTAACTGTCCACCATCAACATAGAATTGGATCATTATGGGCGAGGGAGGATGTCAACATCGCAGGATGTTCATCACAACCTGGGTTTCGGTTGTTCCCATTCCCGCCGAGAGTCAGACCAGAACATGACGGCTCCACACTGACAGCCCAGAAAATATTTTTTCTTGAGAGTTAGCTTGGGGATCTTGGCCATTTTTTGCTGACAGTGAGGGCAAGAGGTGCGGGAAAGCGATCGCCCTTCTGATTTAGAAGATGCTGTTTTCGGTTTCCTGCTAGACAGCGATCGCCCTTCTGGTTTGGAGGCTGCTGTTTTCGGTTTCCTGCTAGACAGCCTGGGCTTCTTTTCAGTTGGGAAACTGGCAACTGGTACCGCACTGCGATAGCGTGGGATCACCTTCTGAGCGGT
>NZ_JBNXVR010000006.1:0-217149 GCF_050565595.1 Leptolyngbya sp. AN02str
CATCAATAACACCCGCAATCAGTCCCAAGTGGTCCAAGTTCTCGATCTGCAAGGGGGCGATCCTAACTCGTCTCCCTCAGCTTATCCCCACTCCCTTTAATTCCCAGAGCAACCTGCGGAATGTCGGTTTTAACGATGTCGAGGTACTTGGTGATATAGCAAACATCAGCAAGCTAATCTGTTTGCGGTTTTGATGCGAGCCAAAACAATAAACAAGGAGCCTAGAAAATTTAAATTTCTAGACTCCCTATTTTATCTACTTGTTAACTTTGAAATCTTGCTGATAGCAAGTTACATGAGCAAGTTACATGTCTGTATTGCGCTCTAGCTCGCGAGCACTACGCTTTGCCACATTGGGATACAGCTTGCCAAACTCTTCAACTGCCTTAGCGGATTCTTCCCCAATATTTTTGACGCGATCGCCAAAATCACCCTCAACTTCTCTGGCTTCTTTCTGCCACTCACGCGTTGTTTTAGGCCGAACAGAATCGGTTTGATGTGCATCTTGCTGCACTTCTTTTGCCAAAGCTTTTGCACTGGCGCTTGGCAAATTACTGTTGGTAGTTAGGATAAGAAACCCAACTGCAATCATGCTAAACAATTGCTTAACTTGGCGTCCATAGACGAAGGTGCTGATACGAGCGATCGCGCCAGAGATAATATTTTTCATGGTGTTTCTCCTAGATAAACTAAATGAACAAACTGAACCTAACTTAACGAAAAAGCTGAAATAAACCCTCTTACGTGGGGCATAAATCCTTTAGCAATGTATTAACGAACAGAGGCAGATTCTCGACGGCTGCTCGTACCAATAACAGCAACCTTATGTCGATAAACCAGCTCCGCACCATACCATCCTGTAATTCCTAACGCGGCTGCGACAAGAGTCGAGATGGATAGTCCATAGGGAACAACAATTCCATCAATATTTCCCAATCGAATTAACCAATTTACGGTTGTTAAAACCAGAGCAATCGCATTGCCTACCGCATGAACCCAGCCAGCCGTATGTTTGCGAACCCTGTCAATCTTAAGGAAGTCCATCAACCCAGTTAGTGCTGCAACCAAGCCCGTAACCAAGCCACCAACAATGAGCCAGAACGAGGCTCGTGCCCAGAATACATCGCTCGTGATCCAGTACACAACATCTGTCAAAAACACTCCAACCAAAAATGCAATTGGAAATGTGACAATGAGGGGATGTAGGGGGTGGGCTGCGATCGCAACGGTACTAGGAATACCACTATCTCGATATTCACGCTCATCACTTTCAATGAACGGTGGAATGTTCGGTGTATCAGTCATAAAGATGTTCTCCTAAGGTGAACGTTGTATTTTGAAAAAACTGGGTTCTTGCTCGTCGAACCTCTAAACCTGACGTGAATTATTAGGCAGAATAGGCTGTAAAGTTAGCTATTGCTCTGCATTGGGCAGCTGAGTAATTTCGGTCTGGGCATGAAGGGTTAACTTTCCCTTGGTGACCTCAAATTTTCGAAGCTGAAAGGACATTCCAGGAACTTGAAAGTTGCGAAGATCAAGCAACATTGCGATCGCATCGATAACCGCAGCGATGAACTCAGTCGTGAGCCCCTCACCCTCTGCAGACAGCACTTCCATGCCGATTTTATGCTCATCTTCAATGAGCTTTGGCACAACAGTTACTGTTAGCTTCTTCTCTTCGTTGGTCTCTTGAATCAAGCATTTTGCATCGATGAATACAGTACCGTCTTCCAACAAATGAATCGAAGCTCGGTTGACAACAACTGTGTAGACCTGATCCGCAGTTTTCAGCTTGAGATCTTTGAGCTTTTCCTGCAAAAAATCGGACGCAATCGCCCGGTTTAAATCTCCTTCTGTAAGAACAACCTGAGCATCTGCATTTGTAGGATGGGTAAGCTGAATGTCTCCCAGTACAGCTCGAAGAGGATTGATAGCAACGGCGTCAGTTTTTAGATCCAAAGACTCCATGCGAAGCTGCTGCTTCATGACCATGCCTTTTCCAGCGATCGCGACAGACTCAACTTCACCTTGCACCAGCTTGCTTGGATTCGCACGAATATCAACGTCGAGTTCTTCAACCTTATCTAATTGGTTGGTGATACCCATTTCTGCTGCCTTACTTAATGCTTTTTCTCCCAAGTCAGCATTATCCGAAGTCATTAAAATTCTCCACTGTGGATGAAATACAGCGCAATTCAACCGCTACAGGTTAGCTATGCATTCCTTCCTTTCATCACACCAAAGAAGCACCAAATGTTAATCCATCTGGAGTAAGAGCATCATGCTGAATTATCCCTAAGGAATAGACGAGGTAGATTTAAGCAATAGACCTCCTGCATAAATCGTTGCACAGCGAAATTGTGCAACGTTCGTACTTCAAAAAAACACTTGTGCAACAGGCCAATTACAGAGTTTGGAGAATTGCTGGAATCGTTTCACCTTGTACTCTTGCCTTGTGCTCTTGCAAAGTATGCAAAAGAGTGACGGTTTATTTTTGTTCAAACGCAGCAATCAGCGGGCGATTCGCTTCAAATAGTTGCTGAAGAGTCTTGGTTGCTGTCGTTTTAGCACAGGCATGAGTTTCAATAAATAAAGCGATCGCTTCTGCCATTAGGTGCCGCAGTTCTGCACTTGAATGAGTTGCTGGAAAGTCCAAAAAAGGTCTTCCTGTTGTCATATCCATGGGGTCTGTCATAGAAAAGTGATTTGCGCCCTTTAAAAGGAATAAATAACTGTCATTTCTTCCACCAACGATCGCTTCGTGAAACGTTCGTTGAATCGGTGTTATTGGCTGCTCCCACTCAACTCCATAGCGATCGCTACTATTGGCAATCACCCCATCACAGGTGCCTCCCATTAGCAACAAAGGTAACGAGTCAGGCAACGGTAAGATTGTGTTTGCGGCATAGCCTAACTGCATAATCGCGGCAGTATGCGCTCCATAGGCAAACGCCGCTGCAACTTGCGGAAAGAACCCGGAATTGGCGCTTTCAATTGCGACCCTACCACCAGCAGAATGCCCCCCTAAAATCACATGATCCAAGTCAAGCAACCCTGCCAATATTCCCTCCGCTTGTAAGTGCTCAAGCTCAGCGAGCAGCGTCGGCAAAGCAGAAGCAGTTGGGCCATTTCCGTATGCATTGGGCATTAACATGCTTAAATCAACACCTGGGGTCAGCGCTATGATACCCGGCAAATTTTCTGCAATCCAAGAAAAAACGACAACGACAAGACCTCGCTCTACGAGGTTTATCGCTAACCATTGATACTGCTCTGGCCCACAATTCATTCCGTTGAAGAAGAGCACGACCGGAAAAGGAGCCTGTTGCACGTTGGCAGGAATTATTCCAAGATTCTGCTCTTGCTCACTCCCCGACATACAAGCTGGATAAAACACTTTGAGATGAACTGTATTGTAGGGGGGAGAAGCTCCCTCAACTGTTGCAGCTCGAAACATCGCTCGTACATTCATGCTAGGAATCTCCATTCATGACACTGCAATGGGCTGGTGTTTCCTCGCTGTTCCTGCTTCACGCAGAAGCATTCAGTAAACAACAAGAATCAACGTATTTTCTATCGGCAACTTCGCGCTGAGATGGATAGTCAAATCAAAGGAAACAAGCTCATCTTTACAACTTTTTGACAACTATGTCAAAAGAGTGATGGAGCGATGGGCAGGTCTTTACAAGATGTAATAGGCACAGAATGAATTGATTCCAAACCAACGAATTAATTCAGAACTTTACTATTCTTTCTGAGGAACGATATGACGACCCGATTACAGCAACAATCATTTCTTAACAAAGTATTAGAAAGAAGCGATCTACAGAGTATTAACGATGCTCAGCGGGCAACGCACATCGTATTTCGCATCATGCGAGACATGATGTTGAACAGAACTAGTGAACAAATTGAGCAGGATTTACAAGGGCAGACTTCTGAATCTGAGCAGGAAATTTTAGACCTGTGGCAAGACCCAAATGTAATGGTTGCTTTCTTTAGCCGAATTAGCCCTGCTCAAAATTTACATATTAAGCCCAAGACATTTATGCTGCGGCTTAAGCAAGAAGGCGCATTGCCAGAGGGTGTTTCGCCAGAGAATGTGACTGGAGCAGTTTTCTCGGCATTGAAAGAGATTTTACCTTCAGAGCGAAATCAAGAGATTGCTTCTCTACTTCCCGGTGAACTCCGCCAAATTTGGGAGCAAGCTTAGCATCCGCCCGGAAGAAGGATTTCTTCTTCCGGCGATCGCATCATCTATCCTTTTGGGCTTGAGAAAATCTCCTCGAATGGTAGAAGGATATGAGTACAGTCTTCTTACAATCTCCTAACAATAGTTTTAGAAGGTGTTCGAAACGAATCAAATGTCCTGTATTCGCCCCCCAATCTCCCAATTTTGGGAAACGTCCGACCCAGGTTTCAGTTATAGTTCCCCAATTTTTGGGGTGCAGGGAGCGGTCCGGGTCGCAACTGGCGCCGTTCAAACAGCCTCTAAATCTCGTAGTTATTTCCCCTAAAAATTAGGATGACCAGAGTGCTGAGTTTTTCGTTTCTTCAGGCAGACGACAATAGGGGCGATCGCCCACACAATAAGAGATCCCTGTCTGCAAATTGGGCTAAGAACATATGGGGATGAACCTGACATTTTGGCGTAGTCGCAAGTTTTGGCTCTTGGTCTTGGGAGGAGTTATTCTTGCGTTGGTTGGTAGCCAACTACCCTTACAAGATTGGTTTACTGGTACAAGGAATTGGTTAATAGCGCTGGGGCCAGGAGCGGTTCCAGCGTTTGTTGTGATGTATCTGCTGGCAACCGTTTTTGGATTGCCCAACGTTTTACTCATTTTTGTGGCTGGGGCTGTCTTTGGCTTGTGGATAGGAATTGCGGCTGTTTCCCTAGCAGATACATTGGGGGCGATGGCCTGTTTTGGCGTAGGGCGTACACTGGCACGCGATCGCATCAAGCGTTGGCTTCGCAAGCATCCTAGTTTTGCCCAACTCGATCGGGCTGTGGGCGAAAAAGGCTGGAAGATCTTGCTGCTTTCGCGTCTCTCTCCGCTGGTGCCATCCAATGTCCTCAACTATGGATTTAGCTGTACCAAAGTCAACTTTTGGCAGTATTGCTTCTGCTCGTGGTTGGGCATGTTGCCTGTGATTACGCTCTATGTCTACTTAGGTTCGTTTGGCTCGGCGATGTTTCAGGAAGGGCTAACCCCCGAAAAAATCATGCTGCAAGGTGGTGGAGCGGTGCTGGCGATCGCAGCAGCCTGGTACACTGCTAATCTGACTCGTCGCTATTTGCGCCCCGAGTGTCCAGATGAGCCGCCAACACAGAAGATGTTGTAAGCAGGGGACGAGCCAATAACTGGCTTAAGCGGGTTGGGGAAAGTGACCATCAAGTTGGCGATCGCCAAGGGTTCTCTCATGATGTGAGGAGCCAGGAAGCAGTCTGAGCAATATCGGGAACTTCCTAGGCAGACTCTGAGGCTTGTGCGATCGCCAACAAAGAAAAGGCTTGGCCAAAACTCCAATTGAGACTAGCTCTTACTCATCAAACTCTTCTTCCTCTTCAGCGTCCTCGTCGTATTCCTCCTCGTATTCATCTTCACCAGATTCCTCGTTATATTCCTCATCAGATTCTTCGTCCTCCTCGTATTCCTCATCTCCTTCGTCATCCGTCTCTTCTTCATCGTCGCTGTAGTCTTCATCATCCTCAGCTTCGTCGTCGTATTCGTCTTCGTCCTCAGATACGTCTTCGGTTGCTTCTGCAGTTGCATCGGAATCGATGAAGTAGCTATAGTCTTCATCTACTGCATAGTTTTCACACAGGGCATCCAGTTCTTCAAGAAATTCCTGCGGGTCGTCGATCGTTAAGTCAAAGTTGCTAATGTGAACAACGTACTCGTCTCCGCTTTCTTCCTCTTCGTAGTCAAAATAATAGTCTTCTTCGCTTTCAACATAGTTTTGGCAAAGGGCATCCAGTTCTTCCACAAATCCCTCTGCATCGCCAGTGCGCACATAAAAGTCGTACAGCAGCAGTGAGTTGTCATCGGCAAAGACAGAGTCGCCTTCTTCCCACACTCCAGAGCTAAAATCCAAATCGCTCACGGCTCTAATAATCCAAGAATCATGCCCGTTATAGTCTGGATGCATGACATAGTCATAGGGAATGTAGCAATATCCCTGATCGCCCCAGGCTGCGCCCCAAGAGTTGCGAACAATAAACATCCGGTCTTTGTCGGAATAGCCAACGCACAGCATCGCGTGCCATCCATGGGTTTCGCGCACGTTATCCGATCGCTTCGGGAGAGGGACGCGCCCCCGGTTCCGCGTTGCATCATCAAATGATTCAAACGTATTTAATGCAAACGCGATGGGATACCCTTCGGCTAAGGTATGTCGCCACAGGTTCAGATCGGTTTCAATGTATTCTGCTTCGGTAATTTTAAAGTTTGCAGCATGTTCGTAGGCATCGGTATGAGGTTCTTCAAAAATGAGAGACTCATCGTTGGCCCAAATGTCCTCACAGCACGCCCCGTATTCAATCAAACTATCGATCGCACAATACATTTGTGAGCCGCTGTCTTCGTGTGCATAGCCTGCCCGCGCACGCGCATTGTAATAAACAAACAAACGGCTAACATTACCCGAATCGCCTAAGTCTCGCTTGGCCAAGTATTCATACGCGCCAACAAAAGCATTGGCAACACAGCTATTGCCCACTTGCTCTTCTACGTCGGTCATGTGCTTCCGCAAATCAACCTTGGGGGGTAGCTGACTCGCATTGAAGCGATCGCTGTGGTGATATTTTGTGTTTTCTGGCTTTTGGCCAGGGCGGTAGCCCCCGATGCGGTATTTTCGATTCTGCGGTGTACTCAGCACCATTCGTTCAACTCCTTCAGCATGCGTTGTGGGTGATTCCACTAAAGCTAAAGTGCCCAGTTTGTATCATTTTCTACGATGCTCTACAAAAAATTTAAATGCAGATACAAGCATTGATAAAGGCAGTTCAGTACCCATATCCAATGCTTGTGGTTCACATATCTAGAACACAATCCACAGCTGAAATAGAGAAAGGTGGATCAAGTCAGTCCCAGTTTCGTAAATACAAGCTAGAGCTAATATGTGAACGAAAAAACGAACTCATGCAAGGATAGATTTGTGGAATCTAACGTTCGACATAGGTGCTGCTTTGTTGAACTCCATTACAGTAACAGTTAATTGTTTTGTGATTCAGCCCATGTCATCCCAATTAAACCCCGATCTGCACCAATCAAGCACGCAAAAGCCTACATTGTTCGATCACATCTTTCGAGATCAAAACGGCAGAATTGTGATCGCACAACCACCCAACTTACCAGTTTTGGTCAGTTCAACGGCAACGATTCTTCAGTTTGTGCTTCCTGTTGGCAAGCTTCAAACCGCCTGTACGCTCATTGCCTTTGGCGGTTGGTTTACCTGGTCATGGTTAGAGATCTTTGACGGAGTCAACTATTTTAGGCGGGGATTGGGACTGCTGGTGCTGTCGGGCATCCTTGCCTTAGGCATCAGCCTCGTCAACGGTTAAACTACCACTCGATATATGGCTCAATCGCGCCAATGTGAGACGAGTAGGATTGGGAACAGCTTGTCTAGAAAAACCAGTGCAGGTTGATGACGCAAGTGCGAAGCGCTTGTCAACCATCAGCTTTAGGCAAGCGCTTTAGTTTGAGCTTTCATTTTTGGCTGTTGTCTCTTTGGCTGTTGTCTCAGGCCAATTGATTCTCAAGCCAATTGATATAGCAGAGTCGAGATCAGCCTGCTGGCATCGTTGATTATTGAGCCCCCTGTGCAGCAACCTTTGTGTTGTCTAGCTTCGGGTTGTCTAACAATGTGGATGTGGATTGCACCGGAAGCGTAATCACAAACTCGGCACCCTGGTTGAGGCTCGAGTTTACTTCAAGGGTGCCCGCGTGTTTCTCCACAACAATGGAACGGGCGATCGCCAATCCCAATCCGGTTCCCTGACCTACAGCCTTAGTGGTAAACAAATGGTCAAAAATTCGCTGTTGTATTTCTTGAGGAATTCCAGGGCCGTTGTCTTGAATGTGGATTTTGACACTGCGTTGATCGGCCGATAGACGAGTTTGAATGGTGATGCGGTTTGGAGGTTGATTGCGGTCACCCAGTACCGGATTGAACTCATCCAATGCATCGATTGCATTCGCCAATAAATTCATAAACACTTGGTTGATTTGTCCTGCAAAACATTCCACCAAGGGAATATCCCCATAGTCGGTGACAACTTCAATGGCAGGCCGCACATCGTTCGCTTTCAGCCGATGTTTGAGAATTAAAATAGTACTATCCAACCCGGCATGCAGGCTAAAGGGTACAGGGCGATCGCTATCGGCGCGAGAAAAAGTTCGCAAGCTCGTGCTGATGTTGCGAATGCGATCGACCCCTGCCTCCATCGAATCAACAAGATTGGGCAAATCTTTGCGAATGAACGCCAAATCGATCGCCTCAATTTCCTGCTGAATGTCTGGCGTTGGGTTTGGATACTGTTTTTGATACAAATCGAGCAGTCCAAACACATCCTGAATGTAATCCAGCGCTGGTTTAATATTGCCTTTTAGGAAACTTAAAGGGTTGTTGATTTCGTGAGCAACCCCCGAAACCAAATTGCCCAAAGCCGACATCTTTTCGCTTTGCACAATTTGGGTTTGGGCCTGCTGGAGATCTTGAAATGCAGCTTCTAGCTGTTGAGCCTGATCGCGCAGTACCGCTTCCGACTGCTGAAGTTCCGACACACTCTCTGCCAAATCGCGGTTTGCCCGTTCCAACGCCATTTCCGATTGGGCACGCTCTGCCAAGGTGGCCCCAAGGACTAAATTGGTCAGCGCCACTGATCCCATAAACGTTTGCAGCAGAATGAGCGATTCACCCAGTGCAGGCCGCACAAACGATCCGTTGCCTTGCACCGTACCCAGCAGTGCGGCGGTTGTCACCACCACCACTCCGGTAATGCCGCCAATTTGTCCATAGCGAAAGGTAGCCCATGCCAAGCACGGAATCAACAAGTATTCGATGGGGTATCCCCGACCAAAGGCTAGATGCACAACCACGAGCAACGCCGCTAGCAGCACCGAAGATTCCAACACGCGCATGCCGTTGAATCGCTCGCGAAAGCCCTGTCTCCACAAAATAAACGCAGGCAGGAAGATGAGAACTGCGATCGCATTTCCAATCCACCAGGCAGACCATAGGGAAACAAAGTTGGCCCAACTCGCACTACCGCTCAAACAGATGATTGACACGCTGATAAAAGCGTTGAGCGCCGGAGAGAGAAAGACAATCAGAACAAACTTAAACACTCCAGACGCGCGATCAAAGAACTGGGTTTTGCTAATCCACTGGTGAATCAGAAAAACACCAAGGGTTGCTTCGAGCGCTGCTGATCCACCAATCAGGCTGGTTGTCACAACGGTCTTAACTAGGTTCTCGCTGCCATTCAGCAATCCAGGCAGGTTGGCCGCCAAATTGGCTAACCAAATTACAGGAAAGATCCGATACCCCAGCCACATGACCGCAATCCAAGCGACAGCCGATGGAGGCCAAACCGCCGTAATGTTTCCAGGAGGTATAGGTAACGCCAGCAACATTCCTACCTTGGCCGAACCCCAATACAGTGCGCCAACCACCAAACCGATCATCAACCAACGCAGAGCTGTAGATGGTTGAAGAGTCTGTACTGGAATAAGCCTAGAGCGAAGCGAGGGATTGTTCATAAAGTACCTGGGTGTCTGCTGAGACAGGGTTTGCAGTTGTGATGCAAGTTCAGCACTGTAGGTAGAAGTGAATAGTCCAGTATTCCCCTTGGCTTGGTTGAGCTATCACGCGCATGGATTACTTTCGCTGGCAAAGTAAAAACCTTGTGGTTTAAGCAAATTGGAACATTACTGCGATCGCCCAGAACCATCTCCAAGCTTACGCAAATCAAACGTACGGCATGGCGTTGCTGATTAGCAGGCCAAAGAGCCATATCTATTTCATGAACCGTCTCGGCACAGTCCAAACCTAAAGTTGATCGGAGAAGAGTAGCATCCAGCCTAAAGACAACGCTTAATACTTATTAGCTGAAATCCAGATGGACGGACTCAAGCTAATATTTTACTACAGTATAAAATTGTGTTTCATCTTGGTAATAACATTATTTCTCGTACCATAATAGCGTTGTGATAAAAAGCTGTAGCGCCTCAATCTGCGTCGCAAAACAATCGTCCAATTTCTCTTCAGCGTTCGTATCACCTAATAGACGAAATCTTGCTACGCAAAGGTTTTACAGCAAAATTTAGTTTCGCTTAATTTACAAAGCAAGGTGCGCACCTCTAGTACGTATTGTCAGAATATGGCAGTACATATTTTCTGTGTTCACAATCAATCCTTTTTGTATGTTTTGAATGTGCAAGGAGAACATGCAATGGTTAGCAAAGTTTACAAATGCCGCAATCATAAAGATCATAAATTCCACAAGAGTTATAAGTTCCGTAAGTCTCGTAAAAATTCAAGATTTCAAGATAAGTCTACCGAGTGCAATCCTGTAGAAATTAGTGCACCAACTCCTAAATTAACCAACGAGTTTCTAAGCACATTTCTTGAAGTTCCCAAGTCGCAAAATCCGCTGGCCGAGGAGAACGAAGGCGTAATTGATGACATACCCCAAACTGGCAAAGTTCATTTTTTGGGAGGCGTGTTTGACGACATTACGACTCCGGGCAGCCCAGGTCTTATCCAGCGTAGCGTTACGGTAGGCAGCCATCAGTCGCTGGTCATGCCCATCATTCAGCAATCGGTTGACAATGTTGGATGGAACTTTACGGGGTTTCCAGGATATGAAGCTCCTGCACCCCATGTGCTTACCACTGAAGAACAAAAGTTTATCAACGAAAAAGTTATCGATACAGTTACAGGGCTCAACTTCTCCCTGGATGGCAAGAGTTTGATTCGTGATTGTGATTGGGAAAAATACCGCGTCGCATCTTCTTCGCCCTATACCTGGGATGTCCCAGAAACGGATGACATTACTAACTATCGAGGAGGACCCTATCCAGACAGTTGGATTGAGCAGCCCTATACACAAGGGGTGCAAGACGGATATTGGGTGCAGCTTGACAATTTATCAATTGGTTCACACACAATTCACTTTACGGGAACGGTCAACTATCAAAAGATTGATGCAACAGTTGACTACAACAACAGTGGTTCTATTGGAGACCATCCAGTCGAAGCATTGTTGCAATATTTGTCTACGCTTGGATCTGCAACGCAGCAAATTAAGTACCAAGTGAATGTCGTGTCTGCTTGCCAATACAACAATATGTTTCTTTGATTTGATTCTCAGAATGACAACTCAAATGAAATGGTAGCTTGCCGATTCTTGAGTGCATGCTTGCATTCATGATGGCGATACGGTAGAAGCTGTTCTGAGGGGGCGATCGCCCCTCAGAACAAGAATCCCTGAGTTCATTCAAGTGGGAATCATTCCAGATTCACCCAAACAGCTGCTGGTGGCCAAGGCCGAAAAGATTTTCGAGCCTGGTCAACAGCAGCTTGTTTGTATTGGACAAACTTTACCCAACTGGTCTTGTCCGGTTACGCTATCATCCTGAATCATTAACTGTAACTGTTTTGCACTGCCATTCATGAATCGCCCCAATTCGGTTTTGATTCTGTTTGCTCATCCCGCTTTGGAAAAGTCGCGTGTGAATCGGCAGCTGATTCGTGCTGTCAGCGATTTGGCCTCTGTCACTATCCACGATCTGTACGAAGCCTATCCCAACTTTCACATCAACGTGGCCTACGAGCAGGATTTGCTGCGATCGCACGACATTATCGTGTTCCACCACCCGTTTTATTGGTACAGCAGCCCCGCCCTGCTCAAGGAATGGCAAGACTTAGTGCTAGAGCACGGCTTTGCCTATGGGCACAATGGCATCGCGCTCCAGGGCAAAAAGCTACTGTCGGCCATTACGACCGGCGGCAGCAAAGAAACCTACTGCCGCCAGGGTCACAACTACTTCACAATTGGTGAACTGCTAGCCCCCTTTCAGCAAACTGCCAACCTGTGTGGCATGCAATACCTGCCGCCGTTTGTCGTGAATGGCACCCATCAGTTTCGTGACCCGCACCACATCGCCACGCACGCCAAAGACTATCGCACCATCATTACTGCGCTACGCGACAACCAGCTCCCGTGGAACGATCTTCAGCCTTCACTACCCTTGAACCAGCAACTGCATGTGATTTCGTCCTCTTTTGCCCCTCAGGAAGCATCTCCCCATGTCTGACACGAGCTTTTTCTATCAGGCGTTTGTGTATTTGGTGGCGGCGGTGCTATCGGTACCCATTGCCAAGCGGCTGGGGTTGGGGTCGGTGTTGGGCTATCTCATTGCAGGGGTGATCATTGGGCCGTTTGGACTACGGTTTGTCGGCCAAGAAGGGCAGGACGTGATGAACTTCGCCGAGTTTGGCGTGGTGATGATGCTGTTTCTGGTGGGGTTGCAGCTTCAACCCGATCTGCTGTGGCGCATGCGCATGCCCATTCTGGGGTTGGGTGGGTTGCAGCTGACAGTGACGACAGCGCTAATGACAGGCTTGGGGCTGGTGGTGGGGCTTTCTTGGCAAATGGCCGTAGCGATCGCCCTCATTCTTCCCCTATCCTCCACGGCAATCGGCGTGCAAACGTTGACCGAACGTGGGCTAATGCGCACTCCTGGCGGACAGTCGGCCTTTTCGGTGCTGTTGTTTCAGGCAGTGGCGGTCATTCCCATTTTGGCGCTGTTGCCGTTGCTGGCCACACAACCCACCGCAGTAGACACCGATGCAGCGGGCTTGGCGGGATGGCAGCAAACCTTGCTGGTAATCGTTACGGTCGCGGGCATGGTGTTGGGTGGGCGGTTTCTTATGCGTCCAGTGTTTCGCTTTATTGCCGCCACTCGCCTACGCGAAAGCTTTACCGCAGCGGCGCTACTGTTGGTTGTGGGGATTACCCTGGCCATGGAAGCGGTGGGCTTATCTCCGGCGTTGGGCACCTTTTTGGGTGGGGTGGTGCTGGCCGAAAGCGAGTACCGCCATGAGCTGATGAGCACCATTGAACCATTTCAGAGCTTGCTGCTGGGACTGTTTTTTATTGCCGTGGGAGCCAGCATCGACTTTAACTTGATCGTGGCGCAGCCCCTGCTGATTTTGGGTTTGGTGGTGGGTGTGGCGCTACTCAAGTGTGGCGTGATGATGGGCCTGGGGCACCTGTTCAAGCTGGCGCTGAGCCAAAGTATTCTGTTTGCCTTTGCGCTGGTGCAGGGAGACGAATTTTCCTTTGTGCTGTTTTCGTTTGCGGCGCAGAGCAATGTACTGACCGAAGATTTGGCGGGGGTGCTGATTGCGGTGGTAGCGCTGTCGATGCTGTTGTCGCCGCTGTTTATGATTGCTTATGAAAAAGGAATTGAGCCGTTGTTTGCCACCTCCACTCCGCCGCGCGATGCCGATGTGATTGATGACAATGAAAATGCGGTGATTGTGGTGGGGTTTGGTCGCTTTGGGCAGGTGGTGGGGCGATTGCTCATTGCCAATGGCTACCGCATTACCGTGCTGGAGCATAATCCTGAACAAATTGATTTGCTGCGGCGGTTTGGCTGGAAGGTGTTTTATGGCGATGCGTCGCGGTTGGATTTGCTGGCGGCGGCGGGGGCAGCCCAGGCCAAGCTGCTGGTACTCACAATCGATGATACAGACAAGATGATGCAAATCGTGAAGCTGGTGCACAAGCATTATCCCCATCTCAAGGTGCTGGCCCGGGCGCGCGATCGCCGCCATGCCTACGAACTGATTCAGGTTGGGGTAGATGCCATGCAGCGCGAGACGTTTAGCTCTGCGTTGGATTTGGGAGTCGATGCGCTGAAGTTACTGGGGGTGCGCTCCTACAAAGCGCTGCGGGCGGCCCATACGTTTCGCCAACATGATGAGGAAGCTGTGCTGGAACAAGCGGCCATGGTGGATAACGAAAAGGCCCTACTCGCGCGATCGCGCCAGCTCTCCCAGGATTTGGAGAACATCTTGCAAACCGATGCAGAAGATTTTCGCGAAGAGAGCGATCGCGCCTGGGATATCGATCGCCTCCGCAGCGAAGCCCAGGATGCGACCCAAACCTAACCTTGCATCAGCACACCACTCGAAACTCGCTCAAAGTTTTTAACAATACTCGGTAGCATGACTGGATCAAAAGGGAATCCAAACTCCAGAAGATGGTTGCACCTAAGGTCATGCCCCAAGGGTGACACCTGTGATAATCGTCCAATCACGGCCATTTGTCCAAGACGGTTTGTTGAGAAAATTTTTAACCAAAACTGATCGGGTGACATTGATGACACTTCTGCTGAACCCTGTCGTTGGGGTTCTAACTCATGCAGTTGGGCAACAAAACTGCTCAGGCTTACGGCATCAATCCAGGTCCAACCTTGACCCAAAAATCCGAATGATTGCACTCGAATTTCAAACCGTGTGTCTCCTGGAGCCGGCAAATGTTCAGGAATTCGTTCTGTGGCAATCATCTCCAGAAAATTGCTGCCTTCCCGAAGTAGCATTGCATTACCTCACATTTGTACCCATCATTCTGCCCGCAATTTCCAAAATTATGAATATGTGGCGATCGCTTCCGGTTGCATCCTCACGAAGCGATTCGACATTTTTTAACAGTCTAGCCAAATCGCGTTAGTTTACCTTTGCTGTCCTACGCATCCAGCTTTGTCGAATGCTGCACACAACTGCTGTTGCTTCTTACTATTTGTTTCCATGGTTGCTCACAACCTCAGAATTGAATACACCAACGCCGAATCTGCAAGAGACCCAGCAAGTCGTCGAGCTGGCGACCACGGTCACCATTTTGCTGCTGGTGGCCACTGTTGTTGCCCTGATTTCGCGGCGGTTTCGGTTGCCCTATGTGACCGGGTTGGTGCTGGCGGGATTGGCCATTACCGAGTTCTTGCCTCGGCGGGTGGGACTCGATTCGGCCCTGCTGCTCAACCTGTTGCTGCCCATTCTGCTGTTTCAGGCGGCAATCAATACCGATATTCGCCGATTGCGTAGCACCATCAAGCCCATTGGCTTGCTGGCGGGGCCAGGAGTCATTATTGCATCGGGCATTACGGCCGTAGTGCTGAAACTGCTGCTGGGGCTGGGGTGGATTTCGGCGCTGCTGCTGGGCACCATTCTTGCGATTACCGATACCGTTTCGGTGATTGCTGTATTTAAAGAAGTGACCGTGCCTTCTCGCCTGTCTACGATTGTTGAGGGCGAAAGCTTATTCAACGATGGCGTAGCGCTAGTGCTGTTTAGCCTGCTGGCGCAAGTGCATCTCGCAGGCTCGATCACGGTACTGGGTGGGGCGCAGCAGTTTGTATTGGTCATTGCGGGCGGTAGCTTGCTGGGGTTGGCAATCGGCGCTCTGTGCACTGAGTTGTTTGTAAAACAAGCGGATGATCCCTTTAGCGGCATTTTGCTGACGGTCGCCGTGGCCTTTGGTAGCTACCAGGCGGGACAAGCGTTGCAGGTATCGGGTGTGGTGGCGGTGGTCGTGGCCGGATTGGTGGTGGGCAATCGTGGCCTCAACAATAACGTATCGGCCTCTAGCAAAATCACACTGCTCAACTTTTGGGAATATGCCGATTTTTGCGTCAACACCTTCGTTTTTTTGCTAATTGGGCTAGAGGTGAATCCCCAAATTCTGTGGCGCACGGCTCCGGCAATTTTGCTGGCGATCGTGGCGTATCAGGTGGGGCGCGTGCTGTCGGTATATCCGATGCTGGCGATCGCCAACCGATTCGATATGCCCATTCCCATGCGTTGGCAGCATGTGCTGTTTTTGGGCAATATCAAGGGTTCGCTGTCGATGGTGCTGGCCCTGAGCTTGCCCGCCACCCTACCCGAACGCGGAGACTTAGTAGCGATCGTGTACGGCGCAGTGCTGGTGTCGCTGGTGGGACAGGGGCTCAGTCTGCCCTGGCTCGTCAAGCGGCTCAACATCATGGTGGTCTCGGAATCACGCCAGCAAATTGAGGAACTGCAATCCAAACTCATCGCTGCCAAAGCGGCCCAGGCCGAACTTGCAACCCTACATAACTCTGGCGTACTGCCCAAAGCAGTGTATGAGGAAATGCGAGCCACCTATCAGGTACAAGTGGCCGGAGCCGAAACCCAACTGCGCGACCTGTACAACCGCCGCCCCACCGCACAAACTGCATTTGGTGGCCGAACTGCCAAACTCAACGCCATCCGCCGCCGATTATTATTGGTGGAAAAAGGTGCCCTGAACGATGCCGTTCGCAAGCAAATCATTTCGGCAGAAGTGGTGAGCGATCGCCTCCGTGCCATTGACCAGCAGTTAGTCAATTTTGAGGAAGACTGAGACCATTTGGAATTTGCGATTTTAGATTTTCGATTACGGTAAGAACGACCCCTGCTGGTACGCTACGCTATCCTAACAGCACCCTATGCTGCGTCTTTCCCGACTCCCAACTCCCGACTCCCCCTCTCTCTCCTAACCCCTAACTCCTAACCTCTTCCCCATGCCCCTAGAACTTATCTTCAACATTGCCAACATCTTCGTTCTCCCCTTCTGGGCACTGATGATTCTGCTGCCCAAGTGGAAGGTCACCCGCACGGTCATGGGTTCTATGTTGCCGTTTGTCGCGCTGGCGGGGGCTTACATTTACGGCTTTGCCAGCAGCCTCGATCCCGATACGGCAGAAGCATTTACCAATACCGATTTGGCGACGATCGCCAGCCTATTCTCCAATCCATCCATTGCCGCTACCGGGTGGATTCACTTTTTGGTGATGGATTTATTTGTGGGTCGCTGGATTTATCTAGAGGGGCAGCGAACCGGGGTGTGGACAGTTCATTCCTTGGCGCTGTGCTTGTTTGCTGGGCCAATGGGGCTGCTGTCTCACATCATCACAACCTGGGTTAGTCAGCGCTTTTTCCCTCAGCAAACAGATGAGCAAAACACCGAGGTTTCAGCCACCCCTGCTCAACCAACAGATGCATAAACCGATGGAGGACTTACGCAAGTCCTCCAAGTCTCGTGGGTTTGTGTTGTGGGTGAGGTGCTAAGCATCCCACCCACAACACGAATGCATAAGTCCTAAGATGGATCGATCCCAGAGGCTAAGACGATAATTTTGGCGAATCTTTCGTGAAACGGCTCATTTTCCATCACAATAACTAGAAAGCTGAATGCACACGGACTGACGCAGTTTTATCCGATCAGCCTGGGGTACCACTAGGGGGGATATTCGGCCATCATCCCGGAAAGCTGCACGACATGCGTGAGTTCTGTACTAAAGCATGAATGATGGACATCGTGGGTGTAGCCGCTATGGATGAACAACTCAAAGCGCTCGTCGAAGAGGCCTGTAGCCATCCACCCGGTAGTGCCAAACGGCAGCGATCGCTCACCCAAATTATTCGCCTTGCCACGCCCAAGCTGTGGCGCGAAAGCACTCCCCATTACCAGGATGCGCTGCAACAAACCTGGATCTTTTTCTGCCAAAACATTTGCGAAGCCAAAACGGGCCAGCAATACGATCCTGAGCGGGGCTCAGTCACCACCTGGCTAAATGCGTATTTGCGGCGGCGACTGCAAGACTTTTTTATCGATACCCAAAAGCAGCAAGCCACAACCGTAAGCAGCCAAACGCGCATTTCGCGATCAGGCGAAGCGGGCGAAGTGATTGATCCCATCGACAATTTGCCAGCCAATCCCGATGTGCCACCCATTTTGGAAGGGGTGTTGCGCTGGGCCACCGAAGATACCTCAGAGGAGCTGCGTCAGGTGTTTGTTGAGGGTCATCCCCAGGTCAATTGCCAAACGCTAATTCTGCGACGGCTACCGCCAGAATCGAGCTGGAAAGACCTTTCGGCTGAGTTTGGTTTACCCATTTCCACCCTCAGCAGTTTTTATCAGCGACAATGTTTGCCTCGGTTGCGTAAATTTGGCGAATCGGAGGGATATCTATGAAGGAGGTTTGGCCCTATGGTTTACAACACAGATTTCTCTCTTCCGCTGCCAATTACCCAGTCTGCTCATCACCTTGCCACCCAGTTTGCCCAACGACAATCTACCCCGCATAAAGCAACCCAAGTTCTACATAACACCCTGGCCGTGTGCGTGGTAAATGACTATTTGCACATGATGGGGATCGAGACCGATCTCACCGCGAGCGATAGCTGGAATCCGGTTTTGCAAACCATGGCCGATGTGGCCGATTTGCACATTCCGGGTGTGGGTCGGTTGGAGTGCCGTCCCATGGTGGCGCAGCGCTCTCGTCCCACCATGTGCCCAGTGCCCCCAGAAGTGTGGGGCGATCGCATCGGTTACGTTGTTGTGGAAATTGATGAGGCGACGCGTCAGGCCGAAATTTTGGGATTTGTTCCCACGGTCGAAGACGAGTTTTTGCCGCTCCATCACCTACAAGCGCCCGAAGACTTAATGGATCATTTGGCTAGCCTGCGAGTTCCCGCTGTGGTTCGTCAGGCTGGCGCTGCATTCAATTCTGTCAGCCAGTGGCTTCAGGGCAGCATTGATGCTGGCTGGCAAACGCTGGAGTCGTTGCTGAATCCCCCCCAGGCTGAATATGCCTTTCGTGGAGCGATCGCGCCCTTGCAAGACCAGGTGCCCGGAGTGCGCCAAGCCAAGCTCGTCGAGCTAGACGTGCCGCTAGTGCTGGTGGTAGCCGCCACATCCAATGCGCAAGGCGAGGTGGATATCTTGCTGCAAGTGCATCCCATGAATGGTGTCACGTTACCCGCCGGAGTTGGCTTACAGGTGTTGGATGAGTTGGGGGCGGTGTTTCAGTCGGTTCAGTCGCGCACAGCAGATGACTACATTCAGCTGCAAATTGGTGGCGCACCGGGTGAGGTGTTTCAGGTGCAGGTCTTGCTGGGCGATCGCCAAGTGACTGAATCTTTCGTGATCTAATCCCTTGCCGACCGATACGCTAAACCTGGGATAGACCTCATGATCAAACCTCCGGATGGAAGAAGCGGTTTGGTTTCTTCCTCATAGCCTTTCACCCCTGTGACCAATCGTGAGCAAGTTCGTCGTCCTAAAAATTGGGGAAGGCAGCTTCGACGCTGGGTTTCCGGTGATGCTGCAAATCGCCGAAGAATCGGAAGGTGCCCATGCAAGTTTGGCCCTGCAGCCTTTTGCCGAGATGATGGGCAAACTGCCGCCCGACCCAACGCTGCCTCAACTCTTTGACCATTGGCAATCTAGCTATCGACGGCTGGGAATGCGATCGCGCCTTTCTGCACCAACTGTGCAAGAAACCAACGTATCCCTAACGGGCGATTGCCGTACCGCCGCCCAACACCTGGGCGATCGCCTCAATCAATGGTTGCTCAGCGAAACGTTTCGGCCTTTGCGAGAACTCTGGCTCGAAAAGCTGCACCCCACCGAGACCATTCGAGTGCTGGTGCAAACAAATGATGTGCAGCTCCAGCGCTTGCCGTGGCACCTGTGGGATGTGATGGAGCGCTATCCCCAGGCTGAGTTGGCTCTCAGCACATCTGTTTACGAGCGCATTGTTCAGCCGCCGAGCCAAACCCAGCGCGTGCGGGTTTTGGCCATTTTGGGCAACAGCGAAGGAATCGATACCCAGGCCGATCGCCGCTTGTTGGAAGCGTTGCCCCAGGCCGAAGTGCAGTTTTTGGTCGAGCCACAGCGCCAATCGCTCACCGATCACCTGTGGGAGCAACCATGGGATATTCTCTTTTTTGCCGGCCACAGCACCACCACAGCCGATGGCGACACCGGCCATATTGCCATTAATCCGAGCGATCGCCTAAGTATGAGCGAGCTGCGCTATGGCCTGCGCAAAGCTCTACACCAGGGCCTCAAGCTGGCAATCTTCAACTCTTGCGACGGGTTGGGGCTGGCGCGAGAACTGGCCGATCTCAACATTCCTCAACTGATTGTGATGCGCGAACCTGTGCCCGATCGCGTGGCTCAGGTATTTCTCAACTATTTTTTGACTCGATTTTCGACAGGCGAATCGTTGTACCTATCGGTTCGTGAAGCGCGAGAACGGTTGCAAGCCCTGGAAGATGAGTACCTCTGCGCCACCTGGCTACCCGTCATTTACCAAAATCCTTCGGTCAAGCCGCCGACGTGGTACAGCTTGGCAGGCATTTCTATCCCTGTACCTCAGCCAACTGCCGATGCGGTTGTTTCCCCACCCAAGCGCGATCGCGCTTCCCTATGGAAGGTTGCACTCAGCAGTTTGTTGGCGGCAGGGCTCATGATTGGCGTGCGGGCTGTAGGCGGGTTCCAAGCGGCAGAGCTGGCCACTCTGAACTATTTGATGAAGTTGCGACCGAGCGATCGCCCCGATTATCGGTTTCTGTTAATCACGATTGACGAAGCCGAGCGCCAAACCTACGGAACCGTCCATCAAGGATTCACCCTATCCATTTCCGATGGGTACCTCAAGCAGTTGCTAGATACCTTGCAAGCAGCCCAACCCAGGGTAATCGGGCTGGATTTGTACCGCGACCTGCCCGTAGAACCCGGCCAAACGGCGCTGCTTCAGCATTATCAAAACACCGATCAGTTAATTGGAGTGTGCAAAGCTGCTGATGAGGGGGTGGATAGTATTGCTCCACCACCCACCATGCCAACCAACCGAGTTGGCTTTAGTGACTTTGTGGTGGATCAGGACGGAGTCCTGCGGCGGCAACTCGTATCTATGCGGGTGACTCGGCAGGATCCAAACGCGCCCTGCGTGGTGCCCTATGCTTTTGCGGCACAGGTGGCCTTTCGCTACCTGGCAAACGAGGGCATTCGGCCACAGCTCACCGAGTTAACGGTGAACGCCAAAGCCACCGATGCGATCGCCTTTAACGAGGTGGTATTGCCCCCTGTGCTGTCGTGGATGGGGCCATATCAGCAATTCGACGATCGCGGCTATCAGCTTTTGCTCAACTACCGCAACCATCGCGAGCCATTTAGCCAAGCCTCCCTGACCGATGTACTTACAGGAGCCGTCAATCCCGATGTCATTCGCGACAGAATCGTGCTGATCGGCGTGACAGCCAACAGTTCTAATGACTATTGGCAAACGCCAGTTTCGCACGCGCCCATGCCCGGAGTGGTGGTGCAAGCCCACATGACTAGTCAGCTCATTAGTGCCACGCTCGATCAGCGTCCGCTGCTGTGGATGTGGCCGTTTGGCATAGATGCCCTGTGGATTACGGGTTGGTCGCTGGTGGGCGGCGGCCTGGTATGGTGGCTGGCGGTAGACCATCGGGCCAATGTGCGCTGGCGTGTGGTGGCGATCGCCATAGGTGCCGGTGTTGCCGTATTCGCCTGTGGTGTGTTGTTCCACAAGGGAGGATGGGTTCCCGTACTGCCAACCCTGGCTGGGCTGACTCTTGCAGGCACACTCGTTGCCGTTCACCAAACATTACACACAAGCGTTAAGCCTTGACGGGCTTTGCATTCACCGATTTTATATACTCAATAAGTGGGCTCGATTCATCCATTCTTGCGGAAAGCGTTCACTTGCACTTGAAAACTATAACAGCGATAAATGCAACAACGCTTTGTACTTTTATCACCTCAAGTATGGATTTTTCAAATCTAGGACAATCGCCAGATGACTTAAGATAAGTGGTTTTTTAAGGACTCTTGCGCAGCAGGAGTTCTCAAAAAATACCATCCCCAGTTAGCACATCTAGCGCTTAAATTCAGCGACCAAATGATTGTGTAGCACTTTAGCCCGGTTATCTGACTCATTGATTTTGCTCTGTTGATTGTGATTCGTTCACGATGACTCACACATGGTGAATGGATTTGCCAACCCTTACGCCCCCATAAGGAAGTAGCCATGAAAATACAACGATCGGTTCAGGTCGCGATCGCAGTCATGATATCGGTCATGGCTGCAACCTCTGCCAGAGCAGAGGTCTTTTACCCGGCACCTCCCAACCGAGGAGCCCCCGAAGTGCGCGGCGGTGGTGCTAGCCGCTATCGCGAACCATGCCACGTCAGCGACCAGATCGGCATGACGTGGCCATATATCAACCGATTGATTCAATTAATTTTTCACACGTTTCACACCGTTTTAAGTGCCTCAACACCACTAAAGACATACCCTAAAACCCTGTGCCGCCCACACATCGGGCGGCACAGGGTTTTAGGATTTTAGATTTAGTGATGGCTGGTTACTTATCGTAAATTCCTGAGCATATTGCGGAAATGTTGTTCGAAACGCTGAAAGATCAATAGCAGCCTTGTGGATGATAAGATCTTGCCGTCATGATCTCGGTAGGTCTAGTAAGCCGCACTCATGTGAGATCAAAAGTAGCGCTACTCTATCCATGGTTAACCGCATTTGCGAACCTTAAACCCCCGAGGAAATAGCCATGAAATTTCAGAAGTCCTTCCCTGTTGCGATCGCCGTTTCATTGTCCCTGGTTGCCACCCCTGGCATGGCCCAAAGGTATAGCCCACCCAATGAACCTCCAATTGTTGCAGGAGGGTCTCCAACGGGCCGAAGCGGCGGCGGCGCCAGCCGTGGCACCTGCCCACTCGTTGATACGGACTTAACCGCACTGGTACCGTCGGGTCAGCATGCCACCCCAACCGCGAGTTCTGCCAATATTGTGTGGGCACGCTCAACCCAATCCCATCCCACCCTGTGGTTTTATTCGCCCTACACGCTGTCGAGCGACATGCCAGCAGAGCTGGTTTTAATCGATAAACATAACAACATCATCTATCAAACGATGATGGATCACAGCGCCGCTCCTGGCATTTTGGAAGTGCCAATTCCAGCATCGGTGCCACCATTACAGCTCAATCAGGGATACGAGTGGATCTTTTCAGTCTATTGCGGCCCCGAAAATCCTGTGGTGGCTTCGGGCTGGATTGAAGGCAGCGTCTTAAACCCAGAGCTGAGTGCCCAAATTGCGGAGGCTCTATCGCCCGTGGCCAAGGCAACTCTGTATGCAGAGAACGGGTATTGGCACGATGCATTGGCCGAACTCGCAGCAGCTCGTCGCGCAAATCCAACCAACGAGGCGATCGCCACTGCCTGGAGAAATCTGCTGCAATCGGTTGGGCTCGATAACCTATCCACAGCCCAAATTTTGCAGCTATCCAGCACCAGCACCACCGCTCACCAATCTCAGTAAGCTTGGATGTTGATCACGTCAGTTTCGGTTAAGGGCCTTTCTGAGGTTTTCGCGGCGCGAAAACCTCAGAAAGGCCCATTTTTGCGTGCGCGTTGCGCACGCAAAAATGGGCACTTCAGCTAATCCATAACCCACGTTTGAGGCAGTCAGGCCAACGCAACTTCAATGCCATGAAAAACCAGATCTTAAAACCCTGTGCCACCCGCAGTGTGGGCGGCACAGGGTTTTAGGTTTTTTAATATTTAAGATGGCTGCTTACTGATTCGCACTCACCATCACGCTCACTATTGATGAATGTGAGCCGCTTTCAGCATGTGATAGGTAATCAATAACTGAGTAATCGCCAACGGGTAACTTTGCAGCGTTTCTCCGGTGGTACCCACCACCTTGCCAATCGACGTATTACCCTCCAGGCTGCAAAACTTGCCTAAGTACGGCACCTCATTGCACAACATTCGCTCCAGTTCCAACACCTGATCGGCTGTGGCATGTCCATCAATTTCCAAGACATCCACGGGTTTGCCCATGTCGCGGTCGAGTTCCAACCGCACTGCCGAGCCCAAGTGTCCATCGGTTTTATCTCCCAGCAATGCACTGAACTCAGGATGGGGAATCGTAGGCCGAAGCACCAGGCTGACATTCAGCAGCAAATCATCGTGCTCGGAGCCGTTATTCGCTGGGTAGAATGTGACCACCACATCGGCCCATTGGCGCTGCGGTCGAATAAACTTTTCGGAATCGGATTCGCGCTGGCGGAGTTGCTCAATCACCTGTTCTTCGGTGTAGCCTCGCTTGCGCGTATCGCGTTTAATTTTCCAGGTGCTGCGCAGGTCTTCGGGGGGTGCAAGGTAAACCTTCACATCGTAGCTATCGCGCATGCCCCGAGTTGAGTACCCCAACAATCCTTCGACAATGACAAACTTACTGGGATGAATGTATTCCGGCGGGTCAAACGTACCAGAGTGGTGATTGTAAATGGGTTTGAGAATCGGTTGGCCAGTGCGTAACAACGACAAATGTTGCTGAATAATGTCGAGGTAGTTGCAATCGGGATGGAGGGCTGAAATTTTCTTTTCGGCACGCTGCTGGCGATCGTACCGATGATAGTCGTCGGTGCAAATAATGGTTACATCGTCCTCGCCCAACACCTGAGCAATACCACGGGTCAGGGTGGTTTTTCCAGCGGCGCTGTCGCCAACAATGCCGAGAATGATGGGGCGATGGGTCATGGAGCCTCCTAAGCCAATGAGCACGGTAACAAATGGATAACCTGCATCATTACAGGTCTATGGGTTGCAATGTAACATTTCAGCGAGCCGAGCTTGGTTTCTGCAATGTTTAGCAATGAAGCAAAAAAGGGGGCACCAAACCAACCACATACCAACCTGCATGTGATGACGATGCACCCTTCAATCAAGGTGATGAATATCTAGATGAACATCTGTGAACACAGCCTATGCCGACAACCCTATGGGAGCGATCGCCGACCAAATTTGAACCCAACTTAAGTTGCCTTTTTGCGACCGCGAGTACTGACAGGAGCAGCGCTTGCTTTGCGGGTACGAGAGGTCGTGCGGGGCTCTTTGGTAGCCGTTTTAGCAGGCGTTACAGCCGTGGTAGCCGCTTTGGGGCGAGGTCCTCGCTTTTTCGGAGTGGGGGTGGGTTCACTGGCAGCAGTTTCTGGAGCAGGCGCGATCGCCGATCCATTGGTACTGGCCTTGGTCTCAGCAGTTGATTGCCGAGTGCGTTTTGTCTTGGAGAGTTTGGTGCCAGCTGGAGCTGTGCGACGGGTGGCGGCCAAGTATCGCTTGAGTGACGACACGCTAATTCGAATGCCTTTGTCTGCAAGCATGTCTGCAACTTCGTCATGCGAGTAGCCCCGATCCAAAGCAACATGAATGGGCTCTCGCAGCATGTCAATGGCTTCTCGCAACGACCATTGATCCTTTGGTTTGTCGGGCAACTGTTCTAGCAAAGATGTGGCCTGGTGAATGGCAGACTTTCCCACCAGAACCGAACCGGGCAGCCGTTTTTTGGTTGATGTTGGAGGCATAGGACGTGTAGGATCACCTAAACAAAATGACTGAATCTTGATCAGGCTGACCTCAAGAGAAGTTGAGGCCACTGAGAATAATTAAGTGTATCGAACATGAACAAAAATGAATCAAGATTTGAAGAAAAATTGAAGAACTCGTGAATACAGATGAGATGAAATGCAGAGTGCCAATCGTGACGAACCAGACAACCGATTCTACTGACCCAACTTGGGCCTGATACGCAGATCAGGCATGGAAAACTCGTGATTCATCAACGCAGTGTGCGATCGCGCTTCAAGCGCATTCATTAAAATCGTGAGTGACGAATCGTGATTGGTGATGAGTAATAGAACCAAGATTACCGAAGCGTGCAGGTATAGCCCAGCTTGAGCACAACTGCTTTGGGCTTCTTTTTAGCGCGAGAACTAGTTTGTGACTGTTTCGTAGAAGACTTGACCTCTTTTTTGTGGCTTTTGGTTTTGGATTGCGCACCAGATTTGGGAGTAGGCTGAGTCGGCAGCGATTGTTGAGCCTCCAAACTCGATGCAGAATCCCGATCGACCTCCTCAATATCAAGATCATCCAATAGGAAGGAAATGACCTGATCAACATGGCGCTGCTTAGAAGCGCGAGTATGCGATGGAGCAAACAAAGCAGATTTTAGGATGTGAGCCGCTTCCGATGATGTAGAGAGAGTGCGTTTGGAAACTCGGGCTTTACGCACTTTGGGAGCCTTAGCGATCGCTTTGAGATAGTACTGAAGTGATGTTGCCGTTATGGAAATGCCAGCCTGTTCCAAAATTTCGGCAATATCGGCACGAGTATAGCCACGCTGCATCGCCGCCAAAATAGCCGGCTGCAACTGGGCGATCGCATCTCGCATGGACACCGCATCCGACATTTTTTCCGGTGGCGAAAGGAATTGCTGATTCACAGTTCGAATGATGGGAGGACGAATAACCGCCGAAATAGATTGGGGTTTGGATTTAGCCATGCTTCAACGAATGAATTCGTGGATCAACGTATCACGGAGCTTGGCAGTGACAACCCAAGTTACTATCCCAAGATACGCTTGGCGTTCCTTCTGGCAACGGAGCTTTGGATGCTTGAATTTTAAGAATACCTCTGTCACCAAAGAAATTGCGTATCGCGACAGAATTAATTTGCAAAACTATACGTTTCATCCTCCTCTGATATTCGTGAATGTTTGAGCAGAACGTGAAGCCAAAAATGGACATTTTGAGTCATCCTCAAAATCATGATCTCAGCACCATGACCCAATTTTGAACGGCAGCTCAATGCACACTGCACTCGACTAATTAGCCAAGCGATGCTGACCATACAAAAAGCCATCAAAACCCAGGGTCAAGACAGGCAATCAAGCAAATTCGCAGAACCAAATTCACTACAGCGAACAATTAATTCATGATGGCGAGGGTGCGGTGGCCGTAAACCAGGTGTGATGGCATTACTTACGATAGTATGCAGGGAAAGTCCAACAGCAATGCCTATCCCCAGCAGATAAAAACCATCCAAAAAAATGGACAGGAGAGATAACACGCAGATGGAGAAACAAACGTCGTCATCTCCGCATCTGATGGATACATCTCTGCATTCTTGTATACATCTGTCTGCAAGAAAGATGAGCCCGAGCCCTAATCCTCTACTATCTTGCTGATAGAGGTGTTTGGCTGATATCCCACATTCAATTGGTGCAAATGGGAATAGAGTCGTGGTTGGTTGGGATACTGACCGTTTATGTTGCATGGAATTTGGGTGCCAACGATATTGCCAATTCGATGGGAACGTCAGTTGGTTCGAAGGCGCTATCGCTGCGGCAGGCATTGGCGATCGCAGCGGTTCTTGAATTTTTAGGCGCGGTACTGTTGGGGTCGCGGGTAGCCTCTACTCTGGCAACCGATGTCGTAGATCCAATGCGTTTTGCCCACGATCCGGGAGTGTATGCATTGGGCATGGTGTCTGCGTTGGTAGCCTGTGGCCTGTGGGTGCAGGTTGCCACCTGGCTAGCTTTGCCCGTATCCACCTCTCATGCCATTGTGGGGGCGATCGCGGGTTTTGCTTGGCTGGCGGTTGATCGCACTGCTATTCAGTGGTCAACGATTGGTCTCATTTCCTTCGTGTGGATCATAACCCCTGTGTTCAGCGGTGCATTCGCGGCGGCGTTCTACAGTGTGATCCGCCGATGGGTGTTGCATCGTCCTCAACCTATCGTTGCGTTGTACGAGTGGATTCCCTGGCTGAGTGTCGGGCTCATTTCTGTCTTTGGTGGGTTGGTATTGCCTGCGGTGATTCAGCAAGGGGCGAATTTTGCCGAATGGTTGAGTCATCCCCTGGTGCCCTGGAGCGTCGGTGCGATCGCGACTGTGGGATTATCTTTTGCTGCTTTTCGGCACATTCAAACCCCAGAAGCCGTATTTGCCAAATTTCAAATTGTGAGTGCGTGCTTTGTCGCATTTGCCCATGGGTCGAACGATATTGGCAATGCGATCGCCCCCTTGGCCGTGTTGCAGCTCATTCGCACCACACAACACATTCCCACCGATGCGATTGCCATTCCCATTGGGGTGCTGTTGCTGGGGGCAGTGGGCATGGTCGCTGGGTTAGCGGTATTGGGCAAACGCGTGATTCAAACGGTTGGCGAAGGCATTGCGTCACTACAGCCCAGCCAGGGATTTTGTGCAGAGTTGGCAACGGCTACCACGGTATTACTGGCCAGTCTTGCAGGACTTCCAGTTTCCACGTCTCACGCGTTGGTCGGCGCGGTGGTGGGCACCAGTTTGTTGCCGCGATCGTCCACCACCACAGCAATCGATGCTGAGTCGCCGCCTTTAAACCGTCGCAAAACCCTGATAAAAATTGGCCTCGCCTGGTTCGCCACGGTGCCCATTTCTGCACTTTTGTCTGCCCTAGTTTTTGCTGGCCTACACCGCATCTTGCCTAGGTAGACTCAACCAAAACCACAGCCCAAGTCCAAATTGGTTATGGGGAGCCCCGTTGCAGATAACGAGCCACTCATTTATAGCTCTTCAATACCCCGATCGAGCCACCACAGCGGTTCGGTCGGTTCTTGGCGGGTATATTCGCTAGGAGGTCGATCAGAACTCCACGCCCACCACGCCGTACCGCACTGGCATTGATAAAACTCTTGCCACTTGCGCTGATGACTTTCGGTAAACACGGGCGATCGCCGATTAATCCAAACATGATAAGCCTCAGTCGATGCAGCCCGACATTGGGGACAACAAAATTCCAGCGCATGAGCCGCTGCACTTGTCCACTCTGGTGGAATTGGAGCAAACGCATCCATGGAGTACTGTCCAACCGACACATCGTTACCCCCTATCCTACTCCCTGTTGACGGAATTAGCGGGAAGATCTAAGGGCGATCGCCCAGCTCGCCCCATCGCGTTGGTCCCTGACGTTGGCTCATCTTTGGTCGAGTCTTTGGCAATTCTTGTAGCTCTAGGGCTGCCATTTGGCCATTAGCTCATGTTTTCAGCGGTCTTCATCGGTCACATTTGCGCCAGCCAACACCCAAGCTGACCCAAATTTCTCAAATCCCATCGCAACTCAACAACGTCATACAAATTAAATTTCCCCATTTCGTTGTTCTATTCCTAAAGTTTTAGGCTACTGTTTGAGTCGATAGATCGAAATTCGGCGGATTACGTCGCATTCGTGGAGGCGTTGCGCATGAGCTTTCTCAACATCATGTCCTTTTTGGGCATCATTGGCCTGTGCCTGGTGGCCTGGGCATTTTCCGAAAATCGCAATCCCAAGTATTTTCCCTGGCGGGTTGTGATTGCTGGCGTTGTGCTCCAGCTCATTTTGGGATTATTAGTCTTTCGCTTTCCCCCAACACGCGCATTCATTCAATGGTTTGGCAATTTGTTGAATGTCGTGTTTGATGCGGCAGACTTTGGCGCTCGGTTTGTGTTTGGTCGCAACCTGGTGCCCGTGGTGGGTCAAGAACCTTTGGTGTTGGCGCCCTTGGGTGGGGCGGCTTGTGTACCCGCACAACCCGGCGAAGTGCTACCTGGCCTGTGTGCACTCCAGTTGGGCTATGTGTTTGCATTTCGCGCCTTGCCAGCGGTTATCTTCTTCTCAGGGTTGGTGGCGCTGCTGTACAACCTGGGTGTGATGCAGGCCGTTACCAACTTCTTTGCCAAAATTTTCTATGGAACAATGCGCCTGAGCGGAGCCGAATCGCTGAGCGGAGCCGCCAATATCTTTGTGGGCATTGAAGCCGCGATCGCCGTCAAACCATTTCTTCCCCGCATGACCCGCAGCGAGCTGTTGGCAATTTTGGCCTGCTGCTTTGGTACCGCTGCCTCCTCCACCTTGGCTATTTACACCAGCTTCCTCAAAGATGTGTTCCCCAACATCTTGAGCCACCTGGTATCGGCTTCTATCATGGCGATTCCCGCCTGCTTCGTCATTGCCAAAATTTTGATTCCCGAAACAGGAGTGCCCGTCACTGCAAAGGGCATTCCCGTAGAAAAGAAACTCGATAGCCCCAATGAGCTGCTGGCCGAAGAAGCCCACGACCTACACGATCGCGATGCCCATACCCATACCCCCGTCGAAACCGTTGCAGGAGAACCGATTCAGCGGGTTAGCCCCATGGATGCGGCAATCGTCGGTGCCTTGGATGGGGTCAAAATGGCCGTCTCCATTGCCGCCGTGCTGATCTTGATTTTGGGATTGGTCTATCTCATCAACCAATTGTTCGCAGCCGCGACCCTACTCCCCTTTGGTATTGGCGAAGTTTTCAAAGTCGTCACGCTCCAAAACATTTTGGGAGCACTGTTCTTGCCGCTAACCGTCCTCACCGGTGTATCGCTGGAATGGGATGAACTATGGCGCTCCTCGGTGCTCATTGGCCGACGCCTGTTTGAAACAGCGATTCCACCTTATCAGGGCTTGGGCGCTGCTGCTGCTGCTGGCGAATTGAGTAATCGGGCCATGGTCATCGTGAGCTACGCCCTGTCAGGATTTGCCCACTTGGCCTCGGTTGGCATTTTTGTGGGGGGTGTGAGTGCGCTCATTCCCTCTCGTCGGCGCGATGTTTCGGAACTGGGCTGGAAGGCCCTGTTTGTTGGCACCCTTGCCACCATGATGATTGCGGCAGTGGCTGGCGTGTTCTACCTCGAAGGAGACCAAAGCATTTTGGGGACACCGGATGCAGCTACTCCTCCCGCTCAGGTCGCTCCATCGCCTGCTGCACCTGCGCCTGCCGCGCCTGCACCTGCATCTCCCGATCCGGTAGTTCCCTCTCCCGATGCGGTGCTACCAACACCTGCACCCGAAGTTGTGCCGCCCAGCCCAGAAGAAGTGCCACCCGTAGGCACCACTCCCGAAAATACAACTCCCGCCGAGCTTGGTCAGGAGGCCTCCCCCAGCCCTTTTGGCGAGGCTCCACCCGAAGCGCCTCCTAGTCCTTAACATTCTGGCTCTTGAAGAGCCTAGCCCTCCGTAGCAGGGTTTGCATGGCGAAGAGTTTGTGCGCTAAGTTTCAGCGAGTGATACAGTCTACACCTGATTTTTTGGGAACCTTTGCCATGCAAAGGTTCCCAAAAAATTATCCAGCAGCGTTTTGAACGCTATGTTGACGGTTTTCGTGGGTATCGCGATGAGTGATGTAACTGCGATTTTGGCAGCGAATGCAGCCTTTTATCGAGCCTTTGAAAAGCGCGATATCGGGGCGATGGACAGCGTATGGTCACAGGGAACAGCCAGTGTGTGCGTGCATCCAGGACGCGGCATCCTGATGGGATGGGATGATATCCGTGAATCTTGGGAGCTCATTTTTCGCAATACGAACTACTTGGAAGTAGATATCCAAGTTAAAAGCACCGAGACCTCGGGGAATTTGGCCTATGTGATTGTGGTGGAGTCTGTGATGCAAGTGGTTCGAGGCCGCCGGATGGAAGCCAAATCGATCGCCACCAATGTGTTTGAGCGCATGGGAACTGGATGGTTTTTGATTCACCATCATGGAAGTCCGTTGATGCAGTAGGGAATGGGGGAGTTGGGAATCGGGACTCGGGTGGGGCTAAAAGCCCAAATCGGCTTTGGCGGCTTGAGCCGCGAGTAGGACTTCGTCATCGGGGGTATGGCTCCAGTCGCGATCGCCAATTTCGGCATAGAACTGAGCATTGTAAGGGCGAGTACGCACCACCACGGGCATGGGCACCGCATGGCCCAACACCAGTGCTTGCTGCTTCGAGTCCAACTTAGCGAGTACCGAGCGCAACGCTTGCCCACCCGATACCCCTGTAAAGATTGCCTCAATATCCTTTTCATCGTTGAGCAAAGCCGTAATGCGGGTTCCCACCTGCGACATCACTTCGTTGTCAATTCCCGAGGGGCGCTGATCCACCACCAGCAGCGTGACAAAGTACTTGCGCATCTCCCGTGCGATCGTCCCAAAGATCGTTTGGCGTACGGTAGCCGAATCTAGAAACCGATGGGCTTCTTCAATCGTAATCACCAACGGATGAGGGCGATCGCTTGGATTTTTGCTTTGTAAAAATCGCTCAGCTTTGTGCACATAGCTGGCATGAATGCGCCTTGCGATAATATTAGTCGCCAGCATATACGACAGCATGTTGGACTGAGAGCCAAACTCCACCACCACATGCTGACCAGCTTCTAGCGCCTCCAAAACCTGATTCACATAGTTGTGGGGGCACGTTTGCCGCAAATACTTGAGATCATCCAGCCGAGTCAGCTTGCGTTGCAGCGCCATGATGGAAGACTTGCTGCCCATCTTCACTTCGCAAAATTCCTGAATTTCCTCATTGGTCATTGCCATCAGTCGGCTAATCCAATGCTTGCCAAACTCATTGCGCAAAATGATGGCATTTTCCAAACTCGCTTCGGAAAGGTTGAGTTCGCCCCGCACCAGCATGAGATCCTCAACCTCGATCTGGTCGTAGCTAATGAATAAATCTTGCGCATCTCGCACACCGCGCCGCTGAGTAGAAGCTGGGTCTAGCGTAAAAATTTGCACCTGCCCCGGAAACAGTTGCCGCAGCCCCTTAACCGTGCTGAACTGCTTGCCTTCACAGGTCGCCTCCCAGCCATATTCTGAGTGCATATCAAAGATGAGATTAACGGCAGCGCGCTTGCGAATAATGCCCGACAGCAGCAGCCGCGTCAAAAACGATTTGCCGGTGCCCGATTTGCCAAAGACGCCATTGCTGCGCTCCACAAATCGATCTAAGTCAATACAAATGGGCACATCCATGTCGATGGGTTGACCAATGGAAAAATTGCGCCGATGGGGGTCATCCTCCCAGCCAAACACCGCTCGAAAGTCGTGTTCGCTTGCGTCGTAGGCTTGGCTAAAGTGACTGGGAATGGTTTTGACAGGCAACAGCTCGACAGCATTCGTATTGGCGACGGGCTGGTTTTTTCCTTTAGTTTTGGCCGATTTTCGATTCTCAGCAGCATCTTCAGTTGGCGTAAACATCAGCATGGGCGATAGGCTGATGGTGCCATAGGTGCCGCTGCCAGCTAGCACATCTTGCAAGAAGGTGTTGCTTGGATCGGGTGGATTCGCCAAAATGCGTGGGCTGGCGGTTCCCAGCACCACATCCGTCAACATACAAAAGAAGCGCGATCGCCGTCCTTGTACCACCAAAAACTTTCCCACCCGCATATCTTCAACCAGCACATTTGGGTGAAGGCGAACCTCCAAGCCCTGGCTTAAGGAACCCTGAATCACAGAACCGAGCGGTGTTTCTGACTGCATAATGGAGGCCACAAAAGTGGATTTTTTGGCTATTCAAGACAAGAGCTTATAAATTATTAAATAATACATCTGTTCGAAAATACAAACGTTCTTTCTGCTCAGTTTTGCTCAAAATATTTCGCGATCGCGAAATATTTAGGTATTTCGACTTGCCAATCATTTGCTGTTACGAACCCATATCGGTCAAATCAGTCAAACGTTGGTTGTGTTTCGCCTGTCTAGAACATCTCCCAAAACCGCGCAATCAACAGTAGTAGGTTTTCCACAATTTGGAAATTCAAGCTGCTAGCCACACTCAAAATTTCGATACTGAAGACCGTTGCTTTAATACACGATTGTCTGTTCTAGATCAGTCAAAGCACGCATTTTTACCCACTCCAAAAATGTTTTTTTGCGGGATACCCAACGCGTACCCGTCAGAAAAAAACTCACCAAAACTAACATTTCATTAATTTGCCAAGAGCTTTTTTCTGAAAGAAGCGAGCGAGCAGAGAAAGCAAGCGCTACCGCAACCAGTTTTTTGATTGAGATTGGCCCACGACTGGTGTGACTCGTGTGAATAGAGAGATGATTTTTGGGGTCATCATTGGGTCACCCATAGGCATTCATTTTGAGGAATAGCTGAAGCCACAAACTGTGACCCAAATGGCTTCTTAGCCTGACGATTTCGTGGCATTTGGTGTGGGCCAGAGAATTTCTTACGCTTGTGCTTTGTTGGGGCTGTGATTTGGGGAACGCTAAGTCTAGTACAGACGTCGTGCCTTGCTCAGGTCTGAGTAGGATATTCTCGTGCGTTTGGGGGATGTGTTTTGAGAAAATGTGAGATACGTTGAGAATTTATCCGATATCACCCTGATAAATTTCTTTTTTGAAATGTATGACGTTTGAAGTTTATAAGGTTTGAATTTTTAATTTATTGCGATCGCACTGACAATTCTAAAACCGGGTGAGATGGAGCATGAGTCACCTAGCTGGCGAATTAATATGGATGTTAATGGGGCATCGTAAACGGGTCAGTAAGTCATCTGTGAGCTTGGGGTTTGCGTGTGTGATTAAGTCGATTCAAACCTTGGTTCTCATCGACTTAGCCTAACCTGTTGCGCAGTCCTTTCTAGTTGTCCCAGATTGATCCAATTTCATTACAAGTTTTATTTGAATTTGGTTTAAGTTCGGTTTTCAATTCCTGATAATGGTGATTCCGCTTGAAGTTTGTGATTCTGCTGTTGTTAAACCAGCAGCACCTAGCTCTTGTGAACAATGCCTCGGGAGTAACACGATTCACCAATGTTTGCCTTAATGCCTCATGGCTCCTGTTTTCTGTGGAATCCTTCACTCACGTCGCTGCATGTTGTAGCCGATGGGCTAATTGCGATCGCATACCTTTCGATTCCGGTGCTGCTGTTTCGCTACCGCGACCGGGCTGCGGTGCAGGCTCGTCCCTTACTCATCCTCTTTGCAGCATTTATTCTTAGCTGCGGGTTCGGCCATTTGTTGCAAGTTTGGAATATTTGGCATTCCAATTATTGGCTAGAAGGATCTGAAAAATTGGTGACGGCATCGGTGAGCTGTGTCACGGCTGTGTTGCTGAGCCAAAAAATGCCGCAATTATTAGAAACGCAAAAAGCTCTAGAAGTCTCGCGAGAGTTGGCAAAAACGGACCCCCTCACCGGGCTGAACAACCGCCGCGCCTTGAATGAGGCGATCGCTAATGGGTTGCACTTAGTGCAAACTCACGACATTCCCCATACCTTGGTGCTGTTAGACTTGGACGACTTTAAGGCCGTGAATGACACCTTTGGCCATGCCTTAGGCGATCATGTGCTGGTCGAAGTTGGACAGCAATTGCTGCATAATGTGCGAGCGCTCGATACAGTTGCCCGTATGGGTGGCGACGAATTTGCCGTATTTTTGCCAGGATGCGCTCTCTCCGAGGCCTTGGCCATTACCCACAAACTTAAAGAAGCGATCGCCAACATTCATATTTGTCATCCCGAAAAGGCACTCTATATTCCCAACATTCACGTCAGCATTGGGGTCACCAGCGCCGAACACAACATGACCGCCGAAGCTCTATACACCACCGCAGACAAAGCCTTGTACCATTCCAAAAAGTCTGGCAAAGATCAAATCGCCTGGATTGAAGAGGGAAGCTGCTTCCTTTCCCCCACCTAGTCATCCGCCAAGGTTTGACAGCGCGATCGCTGGCTGATCTCCCCAAATTTACACGTATCCATCCTGCCCTGCTCAAGTCTGCATCCTTAAAGAAATGGACTTACGCAAATCCACTAAATCTGGTGTGTTTATGTTGTGGGTGGAGCGCTTCGCACCCCACCCACAACATAAATGCGTAAGTCCTGAAGCAAAAGAAATCGGCCCATCTCTTCTCAATCAGGCGAGATGGACCGACAAAATGAACATCCTTCTTAGGGAAAAGAAGACTTAGAAAAATCGGCTTGCTTACGGATGAACCGAAACGGCCGATTCGTAAACGTTGAAAGCAGACGGTGCAGACTCAGATTCAACCCGAGTTTCAACAACAAGCTCAGGCGGAAAGTAAAACCCAGTCGATTCGTAATATTGCTCTGCTAGCTCTGCCCGAGCCGCCATTTGATCCATGTAGCCAACAAAGTGGCCCATCAAAAAATACACAGCTACCAAACCTGCCGCAGCAACCGATACCAAAAAACCTGCCAGCATCAGCGAGAATTCCTTACGATTCATCGCCTGCTCCATCAGATGAAGCGCCCAGGCCACTAGGACGATGACGATGAACAAGATAAAGAACATTCTTAAATACGACGTAATGAATTGTAATATTTCACATTGTAACAGTTCCTCAGAAGAGTGGGATGAGAATCCGCAACTTGTGCAAAATCTTCAGTCGGTTGGCTTTTGGCCTGTGGATGAGCCGATTTAGGGATCCAATTGTTTACGGATTCTCTGTACAGAACTTCATATCGAAGCCTGCACTGGGTTCTAGAGTGATTAAGCTCGGGAGTTACTAAGATCAGGGCTAAAGAGCGGGGCTAACAAGTCCTGGAGTTATCGCCGCACCAAAACCTGATGCTCGGTCAAATAATCTTTAATCGTTGAAACGGTGAGGTGGCCATAGTGCAACAAAGAGGCCAACAGGGCAGCTTCGGCTTTGCCTTCGGTCAAAGCTTCATGAATGTGCTGGCAGTTTCCTGCTCCACCTGAGGCAATCACGGGAATTTGCACTCGCTCAGCGATCGCCCGGGTTAGTTCCAGGTCGTACCCCGCCTGAGTTCCGTCAGCATCCATACTGGTAAGCAACAGTTCACCCGCGCCGCGCTCTGCAACTTCAGTCGCCCAGGCGATCGCATCCAGCCCAGTATTTTCTCTTCCACCCCGCACAAACACATCCCAACCGGGATTGGTGGGGTCGGTGCGGCGCCGCGCATCAATCGCCACCACAATGCACTGCGCCCCAAAGCGATCGCTCGCCCGGTTAATGAAATCTGGCTCTCGCACCGCCGACGAGTTAATGCTGACCTTATCGGCTCCAGCCCGTAACAATTTCTTAATCGTTTCTAAGGAACTGATCCCCCCACCCACCGTAAGAGGAATAAACACCTGCTCTGCTGTGCGATACACCACGTCATAGATAATGTCGCGGTCTTCGTGAGTGGCGGTAATGTCCAAAAACACCAACTCATCTGCCCCGGCTTCATTGTAAATTTGCGCCATCTCCACTGGGTCGCCAGCATCTTTGAGATCAACGAAGTTGACTCCTTTGACAACGCGGCCCGCTTTAACATCGAGACAGGGCAAAATTCGTTTGGCAAGCATAAAAAAATCGACAACAGTTTAGGAGGTCAGTGACTTGAAGAGAAGGGAGGGATTGGGCAATTGGCTAAGGCACACAAACCTGGCGATACCCAACCGCTACAACCCGTTAGGGTAGCAAAATGCCCACATCTCTGTAAAACGTTGCACCCTGCGATTGGTCAACTCACCCAATTTGGGGTTCTCCTATCTCACCTCGTTGTTTTTGTGGCTGGCACACGGTCTACCTGCCGCTTCGTTGAGCAAAACCATCTCGTACAGAAATAGGGTTGTGCTTCACAGTTGTGGATGTGTGTGGTAGAAGGACGGCTCCACCGCCCTTCTACCACACACATCCACATGTCTAGAACATTACCCAGAAATAGCAAAAAACAGGGTCAATACGCTGATACACTGGCATATTGTTTGTCTGATCCTGGGAGGGGAGATGGATATCGGTCAAAAGGTTCGGGTTCGTCGGCTAAGAGATCGTGCACCAGCCGAGGTGGTAAAGCAGCTTGGTAAGACGGGCGTGATTAAAGGCTTCAAAATGACGGACGGCAGCGGCGTTGGAGCGGTTGTTCAGTTTGATGACAAATTTACAACTTGGTTTTTTGAAGACGAGTTGGAAGCGATCGCTTAAATCTATTCTTTCTAAGAACCTTGTGGGGCGGTAGACAAGAACGGTTTCAGTAGTTTTGTCTACCGCCTTTGCTTTAGCAAGGTGGTCATAGCACCGCTCTGCGATAGACGACAAGAATGTCAAGGCAATCGATCAAAAGGAGCCGCAGAAGCAAAATCCCATGGGCAAGCCCTTTGGGCGATCGCGTCCTCCATGAAAGGTTCGTAAAATAGAGGCAGCGAATAGAACTAGATATGAGCCTGATACTAACGTTTCTTGGAAAAGGTGGCACCGGACGCACCACCATTGCGATCGCCGCTGCCAAAAAGCTCGCCGCTCAAGGCAAGCGGGTATTGCTAGCGGGGCAGGATGGCAGTCCCGCCTTTGGATTCATGGTTGGTGCAGCTCTCAGCGCCGATCCCCAACAAATTTCTCCCAATTTAGATGTGGTGCAGTTGCAGTCTACCGTGCTGCTGGAGCGCGCCTGGGAAGAGCTGAAAGCACAGGAAGCGAAGTACCTTCGCAGTCCTTTTCTAAAAGGGGTGTTTGGTCAAGAGTTGGGCATTTTGCCGGGAATGGATACCGCTTTGGCGCTGAATGCGTTGCGAGAATACGATGGCAGCGATCGCTACGATGTCATTGTGTACGATGGCGATGGCGATCAAACCACCCTGCGCATGTTGGGAATGCCCGAAATTGCTAGCTGGTATGCCCGCCGATTTCGTACCGTATTCACCGATTCCGATTTTTATCGAGCTGTGTCGCCGTTTATTCAACCCGTGGCGGCTGCCGTGCTGAATGTGAACTGGTCGGGTGATCTGTTTAGCCAACCCGCCGCCCAAGAAGCAACCGGACTGCTGGAACAGGGCAAAGCGGCTGTTGCCAATCCCCAACGGGTGATGGCCTACGTGGTCACCACAGAGGATGAACCGGCGATCGCCACTGCAAAATATTTGTGGGGTAGCGCTCAGCAAATCAACCTCACGGTAGGCGGTGTCATTGTCAACCAGGCTCACGAGGCCAGCGCCGTTTCCGCCGAGTTTGCGCCATTGCCCATTAGCACCGTGCCTCGCTACTCTGGGCAAGACTGGCAGCCCATTATCGATGCCCTGCCCAACTTTGCCCAACCCGAACCTGCGCCCCGTCCCATGGCCGTCAACGTGGCCGAGAAAAAGGTCGCTCTATTCCTCCCATGGTTCGACAAAAAAGAGGTGAAACTCACCCAATACGGCCCCGAAGTCACCGTCGAAGTGGGCGATCAGCGGCACAATATCCCCTTACCGCCCGAACTTAAAGGCAAGCAAGTCACCGGAGCTAAATTTCAAGATGGCTACCTGATCATTTCGTTTTAAGCGTTGGGGTTCCCTAGCCACGTCAATCTCGTGATTCACAGGATGTTTGAGAAGTTGAAAAATAGCCCTCATCCCCCAGCCCCTGCTCCCAAGTTTGGGGGAGCTGCAAATCCTTTCCCCTCGTCCAAATTTGGGAGAGTGGAAGACAAGGGAAGAGGGCAATACATGGGCTTTAGGTGCTTTTCAGACATTCTCTCAGCTCAATTCGGTAGCGCTAACTCAGGAGATTGACGCGAAGCCGATCGAGACCAAGGGGAACGAATTTTTCGTGGTGCGCTTTGGAATTGGGGCCAGTTCGCCTCACAATAGAACAGGGTTTGTTGAACGGGAAAATAAATAGTTTGTGCCATGACAGAGTCAACCACACCATCGTCCGAGTCGAATCTCAGTTCAGAGTTAGAAATTCAATCAGACGTGAAAACGGAAGTCGCTGTGGCTGACAATCGCAGCGCCAAAACCCGGCAAATGCTGGGCATGAAAGGCGCACAGTCCGGTGAAACCAATATTTGGAAAATTCGCCTACAGCTGATGAAGCCCATCACCTGGATTCCCCTCATTTGGGGCGTGGTATGTGGGGCTGCATCGGGAGGCGGTTACCGTTGGTCGCTGGAGCATGTGCTGATTGCCGCTGCCTGTATGTTGATGTCGGGGCCGCTGCTGGCAGGCTACACGCAAACCATTAACGACTTTTACGATCGCGAAATTGATGCGATTAACGAACCCTACCGTCCTATTCCATCGGGGGCCATTTCCATTCCCCAAGTAGTGACGCAAATTTTGGTGCTGCTGTTGGCGGGGATTGCCGTGGCCTATGGCCTGGATCGGTGGGCTGGCCATGAGTTCCCCACGCTGACGGTGTTGGCGATCGGCGGCTCTTTCCTATCCTATATTTACTCTGCACCACCGCTCAAGCTCAAGAAAAACGGCTGGTTGGGCAACTATGCGCTGGGTGCAAGCTATATTGCGCTGCCGTGGTGGGCTGGTCATGCACTGTTTGGTGACTTAAATGCCACGATTGTGCTGCTCACTCTGTTCTACAGCCTGTCGGGGTTGGGCATTGCCATTGTCAACGACTTTAAGAGCGTCGAGGGCGATCGCCAGTTGGGGCTGAATTCGCTGCCCGTCATGTTTGGTGTCACCACTGCTGCTTGGATTTGCGTGTTGATGATTGATGTGTTCCAAGCAGGGGTTGCAGCTTATTTGATGGGCATTCACCAAAATCTGTATGCCATCATTTTGATCCTGCTCATCATTCCCCAAATCACCTTCCAGGACATGTACTTCCTGCGAGACCCACTGAAGAATGATGTGAAATATCAGGCCAGCGCTCAGCCCTTTTTGGTATTGGGCATGTTGGTCACGGCCCTAGCGCTAGGCCACGCTGGCGTCTAATTGTCCACAACATCTGGATGAAGAGGTTGAGAGTGTCGCACTTTCAGCCTCTTTTGTTTGAGCGACTGTAGAGCGATCGCCATGGAATCCCGCAACATATCGACAGCCCGAGAGAAAATGATGGCGAGAAATTAAGTGGGAGAAATGTTGGGTAGCGGCGAGCAGTTGTAGGGCAAGCTTTGGGCGATCGCTGCCGTATCGGGTCGCCAGAGTGTCCGGAAAAGTTCCCCAACGCTGCGTAACTATAGCTGATCCGGCTGAAAAATCGATAGCGTCGTTTTGGCAGAGCCTACCCAAGTGGGCGTTTACTCCCTGCCTAAAGCCGAAACTTCTGATTATGATTTCAATTTTTCGCAGGGGCAACCCGCGATGATGAATGGCGATCGGGCTCACGGCATCGGCATGCATATTTGTATCAAGCCTGTAATTTTTGTAATCATTTTCTGCATTCTCGTACGGAAAATCCATAATTTAGGGTGGATACGTATTGGCTTGGGGTGTGTTAAACACAATTAACCTTTCAAAATGAATAGCAGTTGCTCGCCTAGGCTGGGCAGACTGAACGGGTGTACTCAACATTGAACGGAGCGAAATGGCAGTAGTGTTGCAGATTGGGAATCGGCAAGTTGACTCGGATGAGCTGATGAACCTCATCTCGGGGTATCAAATGCTGCCTCAACTGTTGCGAGAATTGGTCATTGACGAGGCGATCGCTCAATGGGAAGCAAGCTTGGGGAAATCTCCCCTATCGGAAGAAGATGAAGCCTCGGCCCGTGAGCAGTTTTTTGTGCAGCATCAAATCAACTCTGATGCCACCTTGCAAGCTTGGCTGCGGCGTTACGGCATTGCCCCTCAGCGCCTTAATGCGTTGGCAACGCGTACAGCCCGCATCGAAGTATTTAAGGAAGCAACGTGGGGGCCAAAGCTAGAATCCTACTTCCTCAGCCGTAAAGGCCAGTTGGATAAGGTGATTTACTCCCTGATTCGCACTCAAGACATGGGCATTGCCCAAGAGCTGTACTTTCGAGCGCTAGAAACCGAGCAATCGTTTGCAGAGCTAGCCCGCACCTACTCTCAAGGTCCAGAAGCCCAAACCGATGGACTGATTGGCCCAGTCGAGCTGAGCGTGCCCCATCCAACCCTGGCGCAAATGCTGTCTGTCAGCCAGCCCAAGCAACTGTGGCCACCCACCCGCATTGGCGAGTGGGTGGTGATTGTGCGGTTGGAGCGGTTTATTCCCGCCCAAATGGATGACCCCATGCGGCGGCGCTTGCTCAACGAATTGTTCAACACATGGATTGAAGAACAAGTTGGCAGCATTAACCTTCAGCCCACCAGTGCCACTCTGCCCAGTGAACCCGACATGCCCAGCGAGACGGCACCTGACCCATCCGACGACGCGATCGCAGTTTCAGCCCCCTCAACGACAGAGCCATGACCTACACTCGCGATGTAATTCAAGAATTTTTGGCAACGGTCTCTCCGTTTGACCAACTCTCGCCCGAGGCCATGAACAAATGGTCAGAGCGGTTTAAGCTGCTGCGCTACCGCATGGGGCAGGCCATTGTGGTGCGCGATCGCATTCCTGGACAAATTGCCGTGGTGTATCAGGGTCAGGGCCGCCAGCTAGGGTACGATCCCCGCACCAAGCGCCCGGTCACGCTCGAACTAATGCGGCCCGGTGCGGTGATTGGCTGGGTCAGCCTGCTGCGTGGCATTCCCTGCGAAACGGTGATGGCCTCGGTCGAAACCGTGTGTTTGGTGATTGAAGCCGACGACTTTTTGGCAATGTTGCAGCAGGAGCCCGTCATCCGCGATGCCTTTTCTCATCGCTGTGGCTTGGTCGAAGCGTTTGACCTACTGGGCGAAGAGCTGAATCGCCAGGCCGATGGCAACGCCGATCTCAAAGAGTTGACGCTGCAATCCTACCCCCGAGCCGAAGTCCGCCCGCTGCGCACAGGTTTTGCCGATTTGTCTCGCCTGTCAACCGAGTACATGTGGCTGGTCAGCAGTGGCAATATTCCCGGCTTTGCCGTCGGCAGCCGCCTCTACCCCAGCACGGCACTGATGGAAGTTGAGGTGCTAGGAGATGAGCCCGCTCGGCTGATTGGCTTGCCCCTGGTAACAGCCCATACCACCGAGCTGGTCAGCAGCATGGTGCCTACGATGGATGGCGAGGCTCCGGCAGAAATTGAGATTCCCACAGCACCAGAGCGCCCACCCGAGTGGATACGCCCTATCGAAGGGGGCAGCACTCAGCGCTATCCTTTTGTGCGCGGTCGCAATGAGCTAGAAGGGGCGATCGCCTGTTTTCAAATGCTGTGTCAGCATTTCAACATTCCCTTCCGGCGAGATATTGTGCGGCGCGTCCTGGTGAGCCAAATGGAGCGCACCGGGGGCCTGGGCATGGATTTGTGCGGTGCTGTCGCAGAGCTGATTGGCTTGACGGCTCAACTCGTGGCCATTCCATCCCACGCGATCGCCCGACTGGAAGTTCCAGCGCTGGTCAAATGGCAAAACAAACTCGCCGTAGTCTACCGCGCCAGCGAAAAAGAAATGGTGATGGCGGTTCCCGACGAGGGCATCGTCACCCTAACGGCTGAGCAGTTTGCCAACAGTTGGGGCGAACAGGGCGAAGTGCTGCTGCTGCGGGCCAACAAACAAACCCCGCAAAAGCGTTTTGGCCTGTCCTGGTTTTGGCCCGCCATTCAAAAACACAAGCGCGTCTTGATTGAGGTTTTCGTTGCCTCATTCTTTGTGCAGCTGTTTGCCCTGGCCAACCCGTTGATGATTCAGGTGATCATCGACAAGGTGATTGTGCAAAACAGCATTGAAACGCTGCAAGTGCTGGGCGTCTTTCTGCTGGTGATTGCCGTCTTTGAAGCGGTACTGGGAGCCCTGCGAACGTACTTGTTTGTAGACACCACCAACCGCATCGATATGGCCCTTGGGTCAGAAATTATCGACCACCTGCTACGGTTGCCCCTGCGCTACTTTGAAAAGCGGCCCGTGGGTGAACTGGCTACCCGCATTAACGAGCTGGAAAATATTCGCAGTTTCCTCACGGGTACAGCGCTAACGGTGGTGCTGGATGCGGTATTTTCTGTGATTTACATCATTGTGATGTTCATCTACAGCTGGCAGCTCACGCTGGTTGCATTGGCAACGATTCCGCTGTTTGTTGTTCTGGCCGTGGTAGCATCGCCCATCATCCGTAACCAGCTACGTGCCAAGGCCGAGCGCAATGCCGAAACCCAGTCCTATCTGGTGGAAGTGGTGGGTGGCATTCAAACTGTCAAGGCGCAAAACCTGGAGCTGCGATCGCGCTGGCAATGGCAAGATCGCTATGCCCGCTACGTCAGCGCTGGCTTCAAAACCGTACTGACTTCCACCACCGCCGGGTCGGCCAGTACCTTCCTCAACCAGCTTTCGGGCTTATTGGTACTGTGGGTTGGGGCGTATCTCGTCCTCCAGCAAGAACTCACCTTGGGTCAGCTCATCGCCTTTCGCATCATTGCGGGCTACGTCACCAGCCCGCTGCTGCGCCTCGCCCAGCTCTGGCAAAACTTCCAGGAAGTGGGCCTATCCATTGAGCGACTGAGCGACATTGTGGACTCTGCTCCCGAGGCAGATGAGCAAGATCGCCTCAACATTCCCATGCCTGCGGTCAAAGGCTCCGTCAAGTACGAGAACGTCTCTTTCCGGTTCAACCCCAGCGGTCCACTCCAGCTCAACAACGTGAGCATCGAGTTTGAGCCCGGTTCCTTTATCGGCATTGTGGGCCAGAGCGGTTCTGGTAAGAGTACCTTAATGAAGCTATTGCCCCGTCTATATGACGTAGAAATGGGCCGTATCCTCATCGATGGGTACGATATTTCCAAGGTGGAACTGTACTCGCTGCGTCAGCAAATCGGCATCGTGCCTCAGGATACGCTCCTGTTTGACGGCACCATTCAGGAGAACATTGCCCTGAATGCGCCCGATGCCTCAGGTGAGGAAATCATCGAAGCGGCCAAAGTTGCGGCGGCTCACGACTTTATCATGGGCTTACCCAACGGCTACAACACGCGCGTGGGTGAGCGAGGGGCCTCCCTCTCTGGCGGACAACGGCAACGAATTGCGATCGCCCGTACCGTCATGCAAAATCCCCGCCTGCTGATTTTGGACGAAGCCACCAGCGCCCTCGACTACGACTCCGAGCGCCGCGTTTGCCTCAACCTGGCCGAAGCCTTCCGAGGTCGCACCGTCTTCTTCATCACCCACCGTCTCAGCACCATCCGCAACGCCGACCTAATTCTTATGATGGATCAAGGCTCGGTTGTAGAAATGGGCAAACACGACGAACTCATGTCGCTCAAAGGCCGATACTACTGTTTGTATCAGCAGCAAGAATCGCAGATGTAGAGAATGGGGAGTCAGGAGTGGGGAAGGAGCTAGGGGTTAGGATTTAGGGGCTAGGTTTGAACCAAAGAACTTCCGCCTGCGGTGGAAAGCAAGCCCAAACCTTGATAAAGAACCGCAAAGCTCTATTTCCAACTCTTCCCCTATTTCCCACTCCCCACTCCCTCCCTAATCCCTAGCTCCTAGCCCCTTCCCCAACTGTTACCTAATGGTAAGACCTATGAAATCCAGCATTACCCATAACGGTCATAACGGTGCATCGAATGGCAACGGTAACGGTAAGACTCCGGCGATCGTGCCTATGCCTGCGACCCAACCGTCACCTGCCCAGCCTCCTCAAGCTGCTCCCATTGGCTACGACCAATCGGTGATCATGCAGCAGTCGCCGACCTGGTCGCGGGCGATTGTGTGGGGCATTGTGGGAGTAACCTCGTTTGTGGTGTTGTGGGCATCGTTTGCCCGCATTGAGGAAGCGGTGCCCGCTCAGGGCAAGCTAGAGCCTGTGGAGTCAGTGCAGGCGGTACAGGCTCCGGTGAATGGCGTGGTGCGCGAAATTTTGGTGGAAGATGGGCAACGGGTAAAAGAGGGCGACGTGCTGATGCGGTTTGACCCGACAGCAGCAGCAGCGCAGAAAAAGTCGCTGGAAGAAATTCGCACTTCGTTGCAGCAAGAGAATGCGTTTTATCGCAGCCAGCTGACAGGGGCCGATGCCTCCGTTAATCCGACGGTGATTCCGCCTCAGATTTTGGCCCTTACAACGAACCGGGCGGCTTTACTGCGGGAGAATCAGCTCTATCGTGCGCGGTTGGGGTTGGCACCGGGGGCTGGCCTGTCGGCAGATGAGACGGCACGCTTTCAGATTGGTCAGCTAGAGGCCGATTCGCGGGCTTCGGCGGCGCGGCTAGAGGTAGCGCAGCTTCAGCAGCAGCTTGTGCAAAACAACGATCAGCTGGCGGTGGCGCGTGAGTCTCTGGCGATTGACCAGGAAATTCTGGACAAGATTACACCGCTGGCGAATGAGGGCGGTATTGCCCAAATTCAGGTGATGCGTCAGGAGCAAGAGGCCATTCGCAAACGGGGCGATGTAACGCGGCTTGAGCAAGAGCAGGGACGGCTGGAACTGGCGATCGCCCAGGCTCAACAGCGCTTGACCAACACCAACGCCGTTACCAATAACGATTTGCTGACGTTGCTATCGGCCAATGAAGAAAAAATTGCCGACATTGATAGCCAGCTCAACAAATCGATTGTGGAAAATGAGAAGCGCATCTCCGAAATTGACAACCAGCTCAGCCAAACGAACCTGACGCTGGATTATCAAGAGCTGCGATCGCCCATTGATGGCATTGTGTTTGATCTAAAAGCCAAGGGAATCGGGTTTGTTGCCAATACCAGCGAACCGATCGTTCAGATCGTACCAACCGATGGTTTGGAGGCTCAGGTCTACATCACCAACAAGGACATCGGGTTTGTGGAAGAGGGAATGCCCGTGGACGTGCGCATTGACTCGTTCCCGTTTAGCCAGTTTGGCGATATCAAAGGCCGCGTCACTCGCATTGGGTCCGACGCGTTGCCACCCGACCAGGTGTACCAGTTTTACCGCTTCCCTGCCACAGTGGAATTAGATCAGCAAACAATTTTTGTGAATGGGAAAGAGATTCCACTGCAATCGGGGATGTCGGTTTCGACCAACATCATCACGCGCGATCGCTCAGTGCTGAGCATCTTTACCGAAATGTTTGCTCGTGGCGTCGATAGCTTGAAGCAGGTGCGGTAGGGTAAGCACAACACCACCTCTGCTGCGAGCGATATCTATCACTGCTGACATCTGACATCGCTGAAATCAAAAGGGCATTGGTGGTACTGCCACCAATGCCCTTTTGATGCGCTGCACAGACTGCCCAACAGCGCTCCGCGCAGGACTTTTGGTTTGACTAGTCCCTGGAATTGGGGTTTACGGCATCCAGCGGTGCCGCATTCAGCTGTAGCGCACCTCGGTAAAAGAAAGCCAGCGCCACCATTTGAATCAGGTGATACACCCCATCCCCAGAAATAGGCGATCGCAGCAAATTCAGCACTAGCAGCGCGATCGCGGCCACGCCAGAAACCAAGATGCCTATGAGCAAATCGCGGCGGGCCGCCCGAACGGTGGGAGAAGGCGCAACGATGAGCCACAGCATGATCACGCCCATGCTGCTGCCATAGGTGGCGATCGCCCCGGTAAAGCTCCATCGGGGCACAACCCACAGGCTATAAACCCACAGCAGCGCCGTCATCAGGCCCAGGCCAATCACATGCCAGGGCGATCGCAGAGCAGAACCGACCGTGCCAACCAGCATCAGCCCGCTGGCAAGGCCAATCGCAATCAGCGTACTGCGCCACAGAACCCAAACGATGCTAGAAGACAGCACATGCTGAAACCCATGGCTGGTGCCGCCGAGGGCAGCAGCGATCGCCGTCATGGCAAAGGCCGCTGCCCACCACCCTTGCCCCGCTCCGCGCGATCGCCCATAGGCCCTCAGCAACAGACCTGCAAACGCCCCGCTTTCCAGAGCGATCGCATAGTCCGTCAGCGCAATAAACGGTTCCGTCAGCACGCTCACTGGCCAGCCAACTACAGCAGCGCGATCGCTCGTTCAGCAATGGCCTCAGCAGTAATGCCATTTAGCCCCATCAGCTCGCCAGCGGTGGCCGTGGTTTCGCCCCGTTTCCAGGCAAAGGTGTCGCGCTTGCTGGTTGAGCGCAGCATCACGGGTTCCAGCATGGCGCTCGCCCCGCCCGTCACACCCAGCAGCACATCGCCACCAAACATCGCCTCAAAAGCATCATCTTCCAGGAAGGTGCCATCTGGCTTCGAGCAAATTTCCCACGCTACATCGGTTGGACGATAGAGACGACGGGGATTCACCACCGACACTATCTTGTAGCCAATGCCCTGCTGCGCCAGCTGCTGTGCAGCCGCATACACCGGAGCCAAAACCATGTCGCCAATCACCGCAAACACAACGGTTTTGCTGCCACTGGCCTGATCCAGCACGATCGCCCCATCGTGTAACGCTTGCCGTGCTTGATCAAACGTAGTGCGAATGGGTAAGGCAGACTTGCTGGCCGTGATGACCACGCCCTTATTCTGGGCAGAGAGCGCCCACTCGTAGCACACCTGAATGCTGTTGGCATCGGATGGGAACAAGGGGAACACATTGCCGTTGCGCATCATGGCGGCAAAGTAGGCCTCAATCTCGGGTCGCTGGTGGGTCCAGCCGTTGCGGCCCTGCTCTAGCGCACCAGCGGTAAACAGCGTGACCGTGGCAGGCGTAGCTCGACGCAGTTCGGCCATAGCCTGGGTAACCGTTTGCCAAATAGGTAGCCCATTAATGGCAAAGGATTCGTAGGAACACCAAAGGGTCCGGCATCCCATCAGGGCCAAGCCGGCGGCCAGTCCAGCACAGGCATCTTCGCTCAAGGGTTCGTACACTTGGCCATTGGGTGATTGGTTGTAGGTGTCGTCTGGAGTGGGGTGAATAATTTTGAGCGCCTGGTTAATATTGCCAATGCCTGAGGCTTCGTTGCCATCGGCATTGGTCACCAAAAAGTCGCGATCGCGCTGTCCCACATAGCCCACCAGCGCACCCATTGCCGTGGTCGAAACTTTGGGATCGCCACCAACGGCGTACTCCTCCAATGGCAATGTGCCTAAATCGGGGAGCGATCGCTCAAATTCAGTCACGGCAATCTGAGCAGCAGGGCCACCTGCAGCCCGCTCACAGTTGGCCCGCACCACTTCCCATGCCTGGGGCGACAGTGCACGCGTTTGCAACGCCGAAATAATGTGAGGCGCATCCAAGGTGTCTTTGGGATACAGGTTGTGGGACTTGGCTCCCAGCGCATGCACCCCCGATCCCTTGAGCTGCTTAATGATAAACACTGTGAGCTGACCACTCATGGCCGATTGTGCCGCATCGCTCACTCCTGCCAGCACCGCTTGGGTAAAGGCTAGCCGCTGCTGGAACGAAAAGGCCGTGCTATCTACATAGTCACCCTCTTGAGCTTGGTCATCAAATGCCTTAGCATCCACCAGCACCACATGCTCAAACCCGTTGCCTTTCCAGTAGTCCACCATCTGCTCATTGGTTTTGAGCGACACCATGCTGTGGTGCTCCTGAGAGTAGCCATTCCACACCAGCACCGGCAGAAAGTTGGTCACACTAGGGTAAGCCGTATGGAAGTGGGAAAAAGCACTCATGATGTAAGGTTCGCCCAGTCCCCCATCGCCAATGGTGAAGGGGAATAGCGTGTCGCGGTGGAGCAGTGCGGCCGCCATGCCAAAGTGCTGACCCTGACCCAATGGCCCCGCCGGAGCCAACAATCCCGGAATTTGTCCCGACAGGTGCCCCAACAACCCATGCCGCTCGCGAAAGCGATCGCGCAGTTGCTGCACCGTCGAAATATCCATTGCCTCCAGCGACCGATCGAGGAACATGGCGCTGTAGAAGCCAGGAGCGTGGTGGCCCACCTCCGTCACAATATTTTTGTGGCCTAGCATTACCAACGAAGCATAGGCTTCGGCCTGACTGGCAAACCCGCCGGGGTGCCCAGATCCCTTGCTGCCGCAGATTTGAACAGTTAAATAACGCAGCGCATCGGCATAGAGCAGAGTTTGGTATACGGCAGCAGAATCATCCACTGAGGCGATCGCTTTTTGTCCCAAAGCAATCGCAGGCTCCTTGCCATGGGCGTCAAACTCGGGCAGCGGTTCACCAAAATATTGAATACCCTCACAAAAAGCTGGGATCTTCTCAGTTACAGCCGTCATCTGCTCTACCTCTTCGCTAGCACACACAAAAAAATCTTAACAATTCATCCTATCGCCTTGAGGCAGGCGATCGTACACCTGAATCCCGATGCCATCTATAAAACTCTACGGTTTTTTGTATACAGCATACACATGCCGTGCTCGTTTATAGGCGATCGCGTCCCTTGTCAGCGGTGGATTCGTCCATCATGGCTGGGCTTGTAATCATGCTTATAGTAATGCTTTCAGTTATGGCAAGCGATGCTGGAGTGCGGAATGACCTCGCTCAAATTTACGAGCCATCAGCGAATGGCGATTCATGAGTCAATGGCGATCGCATGCTTCTGTACTCCCCAACACTTTCACAAGCAGGCACGAACCATTTCCCATTCCAAGACGAAGTATGAAAAAGCTACAGCATGAAGCCTCTCACATGAACTGTTGCGCGGCGGCACCGTACAGCAACTCATGCTTTTTAGGCTTTGTCACGCCATTCACAGAGCCATTTGTGCAGGAGGTCTGTTGAATGAAACCGTAGACCAAACCCATCACCCAAACTCTTGAACGTCAGTTTCGGTTAAGGGCTTTTCTGAGGTTTTCGCGGCGCGAAAACCTCAGAAAAGCCCATTTTTGCGTGCGCAACGCGCACGCAAAAATGGGCACTTCAGCTTATCCATAACTCACGTTCTTGAGAGCCTACACAAAATGCTCAAGCTCTTATCAGCTCTCAATGAATAGATTGAAACCTTGATTCATACACGTTACATCGATGAACCAAACCAATAAATGAGTCCTGCGTCATCGGTTTGGCAAACGTGAAGAAAGTCTACTCAAAGAAGATTTATTTTTCAAACGAAAGTATCTTTAGAAGTAAGCTCAATGCCATGCTGCATCCGCAAGTTCAAGCTATTCCTAAAGATATCCGCTGTTATTTCCTCTGGTAGATAAATCTTTCGAGTGCAGCTGATAAATTTTGAACAGTGATGATGAGTTTGAGGATTTGAACGTAATGACTAATATTATTGCTTGGATTATTTTGGGTCTGTTAGCTGGTGCGATCGCCAAAGCAATCATTCCTGGACGTCAGGGCGGCGGTATTTTTGGCACCATCATATTAGGTATCATCGGTGCATTTGTGGGAGGTAGCCTAGTCACTCTCTTGACCACAGGGTCCTTGCAGCTAACTGCTGCCGGACTTAGCATTCCTGGCGTTATCGTTGCCGTGCTAGGTGCAATTATTGCTGTGTGGATCTGGAGCTTGTTGACCCGTCGTACCGTGTAGGTTCACGGGTAGGTCTACAAACTATTTAGCTCTTTTGACTTTTAGATCACGCTTTGCAGATTAGGAAAGTCGCTTTAATAGCGGTGGATTTAACAACGCTGTTTTAAGAGCGTGGCTAGATACCTAAATCTATAGCGAACCTCTTGAGGATTTTGTAAGCATGAAAAGTTTACAGGATCCTCAAATTTATGTTTAAATCTCCTTATTTTATAGTTGCCAAAAGATAACGAAAACAACAAAAACTGCGGAGTGGTTGGAGAACGTAGAGCGATCGCCCTCAATTTTATTTATTCTCTCCAATCGTTGGCTATAGCCATCCATCAACTCATTCAGCCAAAAATAAAGCTGTTGCGTAGAAGGTTGTAGGCAAAACCCAAACCCATCATTCAAAACCCCTTGAAACTCTAAACAACAGGCACAAGTTTCACCAAAAATCAGTCAGGACTCTTTAGCTAGCCAAGCGCGCAAAAGAGCAAAACGTCAACCCCTCTTCTTTCACCCCACCCTGCTCAAAACACCTTTCTATCGCTCAGCCCAACATTCCGGCTCAACAACAAAACGAGAAAGTGTATCGCTGAACTCATGTAACGTTAAATAACCTCACCGAACTCGCGCATCTGGTGTATAAGAAAAAAGGCATTCCACAGCCTTTGTTCCATCACACCGCCTTGCATCGACCCATCGTAGAAAAAGAGTAGAGTTCATGGTCCAGCGCATCTTACGAATCAACCGCGACACTATCTTTAAACTGCGTGCCGAGCCAGCTACCCAACTCCAACCAAACGAACGGTTCAGCGTCAAGGCTGGAGCAACCTACGAGATTCAGTCCTATGCCTATGCCAATGCAGATGGCGACTTCAACGGACACATTAAATTTGCGCTGGCCAAACAAAGCATTCAAGGGTTCAACACTTGGTTCATCCACAGTGCCGATGCTCAGGTCGAATTTGATGGTGTCGTCGTTTACCCCCACGAAGATCAAGAGTCTCGTCCAGTTCTTAACATCGCCGTTGGCACCCTACTCAAGCGACGGCCCCTCCAGTCTTCTGCCCTACCACCGAGCGAAGTTGCCCCCGTTTCTAAAGGACAACGCTTTACACTTCAGTCTTACGCTTACTCCGACGCAGCAGGAGACTTCAGCGATCACATCAAGTTCGCCATCCTCAACGAAAGTGACTTTGTACAAGGCTTAAGCACATGGTTCGTTTACAAATACCATGCCTTCGTTGAGTTCGATGGCGATGTCGTGTATCCCAAAATTGAACCGAGTGACTTTGTAGTGCGCATCACCCAAAACACCCTGTTCAAACGACGACCCGTACAATCGTCGCAGCTCGCCCCCAACGAAAGATTCGCTGTCGAACGAGGCTCAAGCTGGATCATTCAAGGATATGCTTACGCCGATGCCTCTGGCCCCTTCAACGGTCACATTCGTTTCGCATTGAAATATCCGAAAGACGAAATCAACGGCTTCAACACTTGGTACGTGTATGACCAACATGCCCAAGTCGAGGTCAATAGCCGGGTTGTGTATCCTACCAATTCGCCCCCTCCGCCACCCCCCCCGCCAACGTTTCCTGGCAATCGATTTACGGTACCAGGGGTGGGAACCGTAGCCAGCGGGCAACCCATTATTTCGGGTGGCAACTTTACCTGGGGTGAAGCAACCAAAGACGGATCTCGTATTCCCGCCAATGCAACGATCGCCCGCGACATTATTACCCTAGCCCGCGAGCTGCAAAAAGCCCGCAACCAAATTGGCCGGCCATTTCGGATCAATTCTTGGTATCGTCCGCCCGATGTGAATGCATCTGTTGGGGGCGCATCGCGTAGCCAGCACCTGTACGGCAAAGCCGCAGACATACAAGTATCGGGTCTAAGCGGACGAGCCGTAGCCAACGCCGTCTTTCCCTGGTGGAATGGGGGCATTGGTATCTATAGCAACATGCCCAATGTGGTGCATTTAGACATTGGCCCTCGACGCTATTGGGGCTTCTAAACTGACCCAATTTGGTCATCCTTAACTCGCTGTGAGATGGCACACGCTTCGTTCGTGCGACCCAACAGTAGCAGCATCGAAATACCTCTCTCCAACAGGTTTCAAGCACTCTCATTCATACTTGAAACATCGGTGGGGTGTGGATTTGCTCGCACTCTATCGGCGTTTTTTCACCGATTTCTCATCCCTATTAGGCTTGCTATGGAGATTGAAGTATCTGCAAACCCTCAGGGGCTGATGACAATTGAAGCCGTGCAAAAAGTGCTCAATCGGTCTCGGGCCTCTGTCTATCGATATTCCAACACCGATCCTGACTTGCTGAACCCTCCCTACGACCCCAAACTGCTGAACCCAGAATTGCGCCAGGGCAAAGACGATCCGCTGATGTTCCATCCCAACGAAGTGGCTCGATTTGCCCGCGAGGTATTGGGCATTAAGCAAGTCAAGATTGAGGTACGGGAAGCGGCTGAAACAGCCACTCAGGAGGTGTTGCGCGCCATTTTGGGCGAGCTTCAAGCCATCCGCAGCTTGTTGGAGCAGCATGTGGACTCTCACCCTAAAGAATAGGCTTGCAACTCATACTCATTATGAGTACACTTTAAGAAGTTCTGAAAGACGTTCTTACAAGTGGTGAAGCTTCTATGCGCGAAATTGATATTCCCTTGGATCAAATCAAACGCCCGTTGTTTCGGCAGAATGATCAGCAAAAAGTTGCTTATCTCATGGAGTCGATTCAAGAGATTGGTCAGCAAGAGCCCATTGATGTGCTAGAGGTTAATGGCCAGTATTATGGGTTTTCGGGGTGTCATCGATATGAGGCGATGACCAAGCTCGGCGCGGAAACGATTCGCTGTCGTGTGCGCCGTGCTCCAAGTTCCGTTTTGAAGATGCACCTAGCATGAAAATTGGCTTAATTGGAACAGGGTTGATGGGACTGCCGATGGCGGAGCGGCTGTTGGCAGCAAATATACCGCTGGTGCTGTACAACCGCACCGTCGAGAAGCTACAGCCTCTGCAAGCAGTAGGGGCTGAGCTAGCAGACTCGGTGGAGGAGCTATTGCTGCGATGTCAGGTCGTCATTTTGATGCTGAGCGATGCCCCTACCATCCACGAGGTGGTGGTGTCAGAAACGGCCCAGCGTCACTTGTGCGATCGCACCATCATTCAAATGGGAACCATTGCTCCCAGTGAAAGCCGAACCCTAGCAGCGGCGATCGCCCAGGCAGGCGGCGACTTTTTGGAAGCCCCCGTCTTGGGCAGCATTCCCGAGGTCAAATCTGGGACGCGGCAAATTATGGTAGGCAGCACACCAGATCAATACGAACAGTGGGCACCCTTACTCAAGCACTTGGGCCAGCCCATGCATATTGGGGCTGTCGGCAGTGCGGCTGGTCTCAAGCTAGCGCTGAACCAACTGATCGCCTCCCTCACAACCGCCTTTGCAACAAGTCTGCATTTTGTCCAGCAGCAGGAAGTGCCGACCGAACAATTTATGCAAGTCCTGCGGCAGAGTGCCCTCTATGCTCCAACGTTTGATAAAAAGCTGGCTCGCATGGTGGAGCAAAATTTTGCCAATCCCAATTTCCCCACCAAGCATTTGCTGAAGGATACTCGGCTGTTTTTGCGAGAAGCACATGACCTTGGGCTGCACACTGAAAGTTTGGAAGGGGTGCAACATTTGCTAGAGCTAGCTTGCGCCCAGGGATTGGCCGAAGAAGATTACTCAGCTCTATCGGCGGCAATTCCAGCCCAAGAAGACCAGAAAAACTAGTGCCCAGAAACGGCAGCCTCATCTGAGCTGGGGCTGCCCATGTTGCTGAGTTGAATAAGCTAAAGCGTCCATTGTTGCGTGCGCGACGCGTACATAACAATGGTTTTCTGAGGTTTGTGCATTGCGCAAACCTCAGAAAGAACCTTAACCGAACTGACGTTAAACACAAGTCGCTGAGCTGGCGATCGCTAGACCAGACCTCCTGCACGAATTATTGCGCGGCAGTGCACGCAATAATTCATCCTTCAAAAAGCCATTCGTGCAGGAGGTCTACGATGAGGGAATGTCCAAGAGTTGCTGTAATTGGCGACAAGCTTGCTCGATCGCCTCAATGCTGCCTGGATTCACCAACCCATAGTAGTTCAACGTGTGTACCTGGTCATTTTGAACAGCTTTGAGCTGATTCCAAAAGGGTTGTGCCTTGAGTTGCTCCAGGTTGGAGTCTTCGGGATCAACCAGAATCAGCCGATCGGGGTTCGCCTCTAGCACTTTTTCGGGTGATAGAGTGACATAGCCGCTAAATGGACCAGATCCCTGTAGCTCTGAAGCCAGGTTGTTGGCGTTAAACCGTTGCAACAAGTCGCCTGCCCAACTCGTTTGATTGGGCGACAGAATCGGTTGTTGGCTCACCAGCACAAGCGTAGAACCCTGTTGGTGTGAGGCTGGAGGAAGGAGGCTGGCATAGTATTCAAGCAGGGAAGACGGATCAGCCGCGATCGCACGTGCCAGGGTCTCGGTTAACTCAATCAGTCCGTCCCAGCTATTCACATTGGTAGTTAGGGTATCGATTCCCATGTCTTCGAGGGCTTGCAGAGCCTGGTCATGAAAGCCGCTCACCCCAACCACCAAATCAGGTTCTAATGCAACGATCGCCTCCAAATTGGGAGGGGTGCGGCCTGATGAGACCGTCGGCAACTCAGCAAAGCGAGCATCGTTGGCAAACAGGCTGCTACCGGAAATCCCCACCAGCACAGAACTATCTAGTCGGTGCAGAATATCTGCCGACAGGGAAGACAGCGCCACAACCCGCGTTACCGCCTCCCGAGACTCCACTGGAGAAGAGACCGGAGATTGCACCGTTGGAGATTGCACCATTGCAGAATCAGTTTGAGATAGGGCAGATGATGAATCGGAGGAAGGTTGTACACAGGCATTGAGGGCGATCGCAACACAGCCCAGGCTCACCACGAGGGATGCGAAAGAAGATAGGTTCGTCATAGGAATGGGAAATGCAAAGGATATACGTGGATGAAACGAAAGCACCTTAAAAACGCCAGCTCAGCCCCCCGCGAAACGTGGTGCCCGGTTGAGAAAACCGACCAATATCGGGCCGATCCACAAATCCGCGCACATCGGCATATTCGTAGTACTCGGTGTTAAACAAGTTGAAAACACCCAGATTGAGCGACACATTCGGAGACAAGCTCACATATCCCAGCACATCCACCACAGTGTAGCTGTTGGGAATAAAGGGTTGCTGTCCGGCAGTGTTGGCGGCGCGTTCAACTCGCGGGTTGCCGACAAAGCGAGCAACAAGTTCGGTCCCCCACCGATCTTGCGGAGCGCGGTAGCCTAACCCAGCCACCAGCTGAAACGGACTAACCGACTCCAACGGCACATCATCCGTCAAGTTATCTCCTCGCGTCCAGGCTAGGGCCGAGCGCAAGCGAAATCCATCTGGGCCGGGGCTAAAGCGGTACTCGCCACCAAATTCCAGCCCGTAGATTTGGGCGCTGGCTACGTTTTGGGTCTGAAATACGTTGACAATGGGTGTGCCAAACGGCGGGGCAGGATTCAGAAATTGGGTGCCTGCATCCACAAACTGCTCAATAAAGTTGTTGTAGCGGCTGTAGAAGCCTGTAAGACCAAAACTCAACCGATCAAAGTTTCCCCGCATGCCCAACTCAAACGTGTTGCTGGTTTCGGCTTCCAGGTCAGGATTGGAAATTGTGCGGTATTTGAAAAAGGGGCTGCTGGTATTGCTAAAACCACTGTTGATCTCGCTGTAGAGCGGTGCCCGAAATCCTCGTGCATAGCGGCCCACAAACGTAATTTCCGAGGTGGGGCGGTACAGCAGCGCAAGGCTCGGAGAGAGCGCCGAACTGTTATAGTTCGCGGCCTCGGCACCGTTGCGGGTAAAGATGTCGCTGGCCTCGGTTGAAAGATCGTATACATCAAACCGCAGTCCGGGAATGAGGCTGAACTGGCCACCCGATAGTTCGATTTCGTTTTGAACATACAGCCCAAGCCGAAAGGTATCGGAAGGTGGAAAGTCTTCGATGGGGAAGGTATCCGTAGACGAAATTTGGGTGCGATCGCCCGTGAGCAGGTTGGTTTCAGTGCGATCGCGTGGTCGTTCGTTGCGTGTGGTGGAAATATCCACGCCGTAAGTGAGGCGGTTGTCTAGATTGCCTAAGGCAAAGTCGCTGCGAAGCTGAAGGTTAGCACCAAAGACGCGATCGGTAAAGTCGTAATCATCATCCCGGCGGGTGGGAGTTCCAATGGGAAACTGCCGACCACTGGTTACCCCATAGGAAAACTCGCGACGGCGCAACTCTTCCTGCTGAGAATTTTGATAATAAAGCTGCAATCGGCCAAATTGTAAGAAAGAAGGATTAAGCTCGTTGTCGTAGGTATAGGACAGGCTGAGGCGATCGCGACGAGTATTCAGGTCAACATCCTCGAAAAAGACATCGGGAGCCAAGTTCGCACGAGCCGTGCTGATATCCTGGCGATCGCGGAAGACCTCTCCGGTAAAGCCCAGCGTACTAAACTCATCAAACTCGTATGTCAGCCCACCGATAAAATTATCGCGACGGCCATCTTCCTCATCCACAAACGTATCATCGCCTGCCACACGCCCTTCGCTGCTGCCCCGTCGGGTATAGCCCAACAGTAGGCTCAAATTACCAAATCGATTGGCAAACAAACCCGTCCCAAACAAGCCCTGGTTTGCAGAATCAAAATTGAGAGCCGCACTGCGAAAACTGTCTTGACCCACCGCATTCAATAAAACATTGGGTTGTAGGCTAAAGTAGCTCACCACTCCACCCAGAGCATCACTGCCATAAAGCGCCGAAGCTGGCCCTCGAATAATCTCAAGACTGTTGAGAATTTCGGTATCGACATAATCGCGCCCTAAGGCAAAGGGGCCAAACTCAAACCGAGTTGGCAGTCGAATTCCATCCACTTGCAGCAAAACCCGATTGCCATCCAACCCGCGAATGTTGAAATCTTGCAATCCATAGCGGCTGTTGTTGCGCACAACTACCCCTGGCTCATAGCGCACTATATCGCGAATATCTTGCACTAAGTTGCGATCCAGATTCTGCCGGGTAATGACGGTAATGTTGGCAGGAGCATCTTGCAACTTGCGGGGGGTTCGAGTTCCAGTAATGGTAATTCGCAAGCGACCATCGTCTTCGGCTTCACCTTCGGCTTCAGTTGGGTCGAGGAAAACTTGAGCGAGAGTGTCGCTCCTGGTCTCGCTTGGCTCGATCTGGCTCAGGCGAGGAATTTGTGCTTCATTTATTTGTGCTTCAGTTACTTGTGTTTCGTTCATCGGAGTCGATGCTGGATGAACCACAAATTCGGGTGAGCTATCGCGAGATGCCAAGGTTGATGCAGCAACGGATGCCGTATCGCCTGAGGTCAATAATGGGCTTGAGGCAGCGTCAGAGAATGCTTTCGAGGGCGATCGCCCCTCGGAAGATACAGCACCGCCAGGAACAGCAACAAGAATAGCGGTGAAGCTCAACAGGAAACTAGAAATCGTAAAACAATAGTTCATATGAATGGTAAGAACAATGAAAGCGTGAATGCGTGTGAAATCAGTAAAAAAGACAAGCAGATGTGAGAAGCAGAACAAACTTGAAGATTGGCGCATGAAGCGATCGCAACCATCGCCAAAACGCTTTTTTACGGCTAAGTCAGCACGGTGCGATTGGACAAATTTGCAAACCTACAGGGGTATGCAACACACACACCTGCACTCCAAAAACCTGACTGAGATGGCCAGGGGTGAGCACTTGCTCTGGCGTACCTACCGCCCACAGCGTGCCGCGCTTCAGCAGAGCAATGCGATCGCTGTACCGCGCCGCCAAATTCACATCATGGAGCACAGTAATGATGGAAAGTCCCTGCTGGTTTAGCTGACGCAGCAAGTCCAAAAGTTGCAGCTGGTAGTGAATATCCAGGTAGGTGGTTGGCTCATCCAGCAGCAGTACCGTAGGATTTTGGGCCAACGCTAGCGCCAAAAAGGCTCGCTGCCTTTCGCCGCCAGAGAGCTGGTGGACTGGGCGATCGCTCAGCGTTTCTAATTGAGTTTTGGCGATTGCCGCATCGATCTGCTGCCAATCTTCTGCACTGGGCTCAAGCTGCCACCACGCCTGATGGGGCGATCGCCCCAAACTTACCAGCTGTCGTACTGTAAGCCCCTCTGGCAAGGGATGATGCTGGGGCAACAGCGCCATGCGGCGAGCAACGAACTGGGGCGGCTGAGAATGAATTGCAGCCCCGTCTAGCCAAACAGCCCCCGATTGCAGCGGCAAAATACGGCTCATGAGCTTGAGCAGAGTAGATTTGCCCGAGCCGTTGGCCCCGACCAAACTCAACCACTCACCAGCCTCGAGTGACAGGTCAACATCCTGAACAATCGGCAAACTGCTGTAGCCGCCCGTAACCTGCTGCGCCGCCAGGGATGGGTTAACCACAGGCTCAACTGACATCGCTGCGGTTTGCCAGCTCGGGTGAGAAACGGAGGTATTGTGGGCGCTCATCCCATCCCTCCTAGCGATTGATTTTCCTTGCGGCGGTACAGTAGCCAAATGAACATCGGCGCACCCAGCAGGGCTGTTACCGCACCCACCGGCAATTCCACACTGCCCAACCGAGACATTAAATCTGCAAGCGTGAGCACCCAGGCTCCACCCAGGGCCGATAGCGGCAGCACCCAACGATGATCGGTACCCACCAAAAGGCGCACCCCATGAGGCACCACCAGTCCTACAAATCCAATCAACCCGCTAATGCTGACGGCACAGGCAGCCAGCAGCGTGGCACAACTGCCAATCAACAGGCGCGATCGCCCCAGCGACACCCCTAGCCCCACGGCCAAATCATCTCCCAAGCTCAGCAAGTTCATTTGGCGAGACAGCAACCCACCCACCACCAAGGCCAAAGCCATGTAGGGAAACACAACTCCCAATTCCGCCCAGGTTCGTCCGTTAAAGCTACCAATCAGCCAGTTGAGTGCCTGCTGAATTCGCCCATCATCCGACAGCAGCAACAGCACCGTCTGCAACGCCCCAAACAGCGAATTCACCGCAACGCCGGCCAAAATGAGCCGCTCTACCGCAATTCCGGTTGGGGTGCGCGCCAGCAGGTACACGAAAACCGTAGTAAGCACGGCCCCAAGCCATGCAGCGGCAGGCACCCAGGGCAACAACACCCCAAAGGCAACCAGCACCACGACCACCAAGCCCGCTCCAGCCGAAATTCCCAGTAAAAAAGGAGACGCCAAACTGTTGCGGAGTAGGCCTTGCAGCAGTGCGCCCGACATCCCTAATGCCGCACCCACCGTCATTGCGATCGCAATGCGAGGAAGACGTAGATCCCAAATGATTGTTTGATTGATGCTGCTGCCCTGTCGCCATAGCGCTTGCCATATTTCGGTGAGGCTAAGCGGAACAGAACCATAGATGAGAGCGATCGCAGCGGTACACACCATCAACACCGTTAGCAGAAGGGTAATGCGAACGTTATGGGTGATGGAGAGCGATCGCCAAAAAGACTTCAACGTGAATGAACGGGTGATGGTCATAAATCAATTTCCATAGGAAATGAGAGCCCCCTCTCAAGAGAAGTACTCAATACTCGATCATTGGTGTACCAATACCTAGAAAACCCCAGGGTTTCCGCAGGCCAATAGACCCACTCAATATGGAGCAGGTAGGTTGCGCCTAAGAGCAACACTCCAAACGCAACATCAGCAGGTCAGTCCTAGAAAGCAACTGACCCATGCCATGTAAAAACTCGTATCCCAACTCAAACGGCTTGAATCAATCTTGAATTCGAGCTTGAAATGGGCAACTGAATTCAAGTGAGATTTTATAACTTATTGAGATATATTTGCAAGAAGAGCATTTAGAATTACTTTAAATTGATACTGACTCTCAACTACGAGGGAGATGAGGGAGGTTAAATTTCCGTCGGCTCCAAAGTGAAGGGATCGCAGTCGGTCGAACTCGCGTCACGTTAAGATAGCCTTCGATAGCGTGACACAGCAGGCCACAGGTATGAAAAAGCGGCGCAAACAGCAAAACAGAAGATTCATTGCTGTGGTAGTAGGTGGAGCAGCGATCGCGCTCATTGCAGGCGGATTTATTGGCTATTTGTTATCCGATCGGCAGGGCGTTGGCGATGTGAAGATGCCGCCCGGAGCCGATGTACTGCCACAGGATGTGGTGATGGCGGTCTCCGTAGCGACCGATACGACACAGTGGCGGCGGTTGCGCGCTCTGGGTACCCCCGCATCGCGGGCTCAGCTTGAGGCACAAGTCGCGCGGTGGCGCGATCGCTTCTTTACTCAAAATGGCGTGGACTATCAGCAAACGATTGCGCCATGGGTTGGCTCGGAGATGACCCTGGCGATGCTGCCATTACCCGACGATGCAGCGGTAGAGGCTCCAACGCCGCCCCCCACTGCCGAAACTCCGGACGCCGAGGACGATGCAGCCCCTACAGAAGAAACAGCCCCTACAGATAATTTTTTGGCCTTAAATGCGCAAAGGCCCATGGTGATGGTGTTACCCATTGCCGATGTTGAGCAAGCCCAGCAACGTTTGGCCCAGATCGCCCCAGGCAATTCCCCACCCCAAACCCGGGAGTACAAGGGCATTGAGGTGCGCGAATTTACAGGCGTGGGCGATCGCACCACTGCCGCAGCGGTCATTGAAGATCGGTACGTGGTGCTGGCTACAGAATCGCAGGCCATCGATCAAGTGATCGACCACTATCGGGGGGCGCCTCCGTTAGAGCAGGTGCCAACCTACCGCGAAGCATTTCGCGACATTGCCACCAGCCAATCGGTCGCGCGAATTTATCTCAATGGCCCACAGGTCAAGCAGCTTGTGAGCGAAAATTCTGCCCAGCCTGCCCCACTGTTGGGATTGAGCCCCATTCAGCGCAATCAGGGTGTGGCGTTGAATATTGCCCTAGAGCCAGAGGGATTGCGCATTCGGGGTATGGGCTGGCTCCCTGTGGATTCCGACTATCGCTATTCGGTCGCAAATCGGGCAGGGGAGTTGCTGTCGCTCTTGCCTAGCGATACGCTCATGGTGGCAGCGGGTGGCAATTTAAAGGAATTTTGGGAAAGTTACAGCCAGCTCCCGGTGGTCAATCCGCGCAATCCATTCAATCCCAATACGCTGCAAGAGGGACTGCTGGCCACCACGGGCCTTAACCTCAATCAAGACCTGCTGAGCTGGATGGATGGAGAGTTTGCGATCGCGCTGGTGCCAGTGAATGCCGGAACTCCCGAAGCACAGACCGGGTTTGTGGTTGCGGTCGAGTCGAGCGATCGCGCCAATGCCGAAAACACGCTCAAGCGATTGGATGACACCATGGGCAATCGCTACCGCTATCAGGTCAGTGCAGCAGAGGTAAGTGGCCAGCCCGTGGTGAATTGGGTATCGCCGTTTGGCTCACTGTCGGTGACTCACGGTTGGCTCAATCAGCGTACAGCCTTTTTGGCTTTGGGGGCGTCGATGGTGAATACGCTGCTGCCCACTCCCCAAACACCACTTGCTAGTAGCGAGCTGGTAGAAACGACGCGATCGCCCGACCTACAAGCTAATAATGGTCAATTTTTTGTCGATCTGGAGCGGTTGCGGGCCTCGGGCGATGCGCTGCCGCTGCCCCAACTGCCACCCGAAGCCGATGCCCTTTGGGAAGCCATGCGTCGCATTGGGGTGACTGCCGCTATCCGCAGCGATCGCACCACCCACTTCGATATTCGCATTCTCATGCAGCGTCGAGGCAACGCATCCTAAACCAACGTGAATTCGGAATAAGCTGGAAAGCCCATTTTTGCGTGGGCAATGCCCACGCAAAAATGGGCTTTTTCAAAGGTCGCGCGACGCGCGACCTTTGAAAAAGCCCTTAACCCGAACTAACGTTAAATAAGAAAATAAGAAGCACAACCCAAATACAAGCAATAGCAGTCGCCCATTAGGGCTAGGGTAAATTCCAAAGGCGAACATCGTTGAAGCCTCGGCCTGTAGCAATCATTCGCCAGTCCGATCGCACCGTAAAGTGATCCAGCGGTACACCCTGCCCAGTGAAAATCTTGATCGCTTCTCCCCGGTTCAGGTCCCACTCCATCAGCCGACCGTGGGAATCGCTGCTGAGCAGGAGTTGCCCATCACCCCTGACGGCTAGCCCATTAATAAACCCCTTATGGCCGCTCAGCGTTTGCTGGATGGCTCCATCGGCCACATTCCAAATGCGAATGAGCTTATCCGTGCCAGCCGCAATCAGCCCAGCCCCATCGGGAGAGTAAATAACCGCATTTAAGGGGCCAGTATGCCCCGAATAGGTGCGAACCAGTTCGCCCGTATCGTGGTTCCACACCAGGATGTCTTCGGCGGTGCCTGCGGCGGCAACCGTTCTAGACACCGGGTTGAGGGCGATCGCATTAATAAACCCGTTGTAGCCCGTCAGCGTGCGTACAGCCTCGCCCGTAGCAATGTTCCAAACGCGCACCGTGCCATCTGCACTACCGCTCACCAGCAGCCCATTGGGGCTAATCGCCACCGCATTCACCGGACTGGTATGCCCCTCCAACGTGTGCAGCAATCGGCCCGTCGCCATTTCCCACACCAAAATGCGGTTATCGGCTCCAGCACTGGCCAACAGTTGCCCGTTGCCGTTCAGCACTAGCGCATTGACGTAGCTTGTATGGCCTTTGAGGATGCGCAGCGCCTCCCCCGTTTGCCGATTCCATACCAAAATCGTGTTGTCGGCCCCAGCGCTAATCACCGTTTGCCCATCGGGGGTAAAGATGATGTGGTTGACAAAGCCCGTATGCCCTTTCAGCTCTGCAGCCAGCGTCAAGGGTTCTTCCTGCACAGGCTGAGGAGCGACCACGTCTGGCGTTTGTCGGGTGTAGAGCTGCCAACCGCCCCAACCCGCCAAGGCCACAAACCCGGCTGCTAAACCTGCCCACAATCGGCGATCGCCCCAGCCCAGGTTGCCCTGGGGCACCGTGTGCTGCGGCTCGGGATAGGTAAGCAATTGCTGAATCGTTTGCACGCCACCGTTCGTTTGCGCACGGCTAACTTGGCGGTTGGTGTGGCCTTGCTGACTGCGATGACTCGGCACCGACCTCTCCTCAGTGGTGGCCGGCGACACTCCAGGCACCGTCGAGGGAATGGGATAAATGCTCTGCTTGATTTGCTCCAGCGTGGTCAAAATTTCCTGGGTATTTTTGGGCCGCTGGGAGGCTTTGGGAGCGATCAGACGATCGATGAAATCTGCTAGCTCGGGTGAAACATGAAGCGCCAACTGCCGCCAATGAAACTCATCATTCAGCGAGTCATACACGTCGGGATCGGTCGGCTGTCGCCCCGTTAGCAAAAAGATGAACGTCCACCCCAACGCATAAAAATCGGATTGGGGAACGGCTTGCCCTTTTTCCTGTTCGGGTGGGGTGTAGCCCGCCGAGCTAATGCGCGTCACGCCTGCCGAGCCACCCAGCTGAGCCAGATAGGTGTAGGTCATTTCCCGCACAGCCCCAAAGTCCACCAGCACCAGCTGCCCGTTCGATCGCAACATGATGTTTTCGGGCTTGATATCGCGATGAAAATAATTTTGCTGATGTACTAAATGCAGGACATTGGCGACTTGTTCTAGCCACTTCAGCGCTTGCTTTTCGCTAATGGGATGGTTTCCCTGCTGCCGCATCCATTCTTTGAGGTTGGGGCCGTCAATTTTTTCCATCACCAGGCAATGCAATGGTTCGGCAGCATTGCGAGGATAAAACTTGAAGTAGCCATCGGCCTCGACGTAGGGCACTCCCGAGGCATGCAAATGGCTGAGTACCCAGGCTTCTTGCTCAAATAGTTGAATTGCTTTGGGATTTTGATTATGGGCATCCTTCAGCACTTTCAACACTTTGGGGCTGCTGCGCTCGTAGGCTTCGTACACTTGGCCAAAGCCACTCTTGTTGTTGAGCAGGCGCATCACCCGATAGCGATCTTGCAGCACCAAATCCGAGCCACAGCTTTGACAAAAGCGGCTGCCATCGTTTCCAGCGTGATCGGGTTGTTCACAATTGGGATTGATGCAGAGGCTCATAGAAGCAGTAGGTAGTTCCCTGAGAAATCGACGGCATTTCCCTCTTTAGAGGGATTGGATGCCTCGCATCTATCAGCATACTCCTTCCCTGAAAAGAGCGAGGCATACCCTTCGCCCTTCATCGGAACAAAGCTGCTCCAGGTGGGATGTGACTGGGGTTGTGCAGGATCGCGATCGCACGTCAGCCTCGTTACACTCCTTAGTAGTGGAGCGTTGCTGAGTCGTGGAGCTTGCCGAAAAGAGGCGCGAACTCATGGCGAGTGGTTGAGCATAATGGATGAAGAGTCTGGTCTTGCAATGGTTGAGATAATGACCGAAACGGGTGGAAACATGATTGGGCATGCGCCAGGGCGATCGCACCTGGGGTTTCAGCGTGACTGGAACTGGCGGGGATGGCGAGTGCGCTACACCTTTTTGCGTCCGGCTCAAGGACTGGAAGCGGGTTCGTATCCCGTGCTGTTTTTGCATGGGTTTGGGGCATCACTGAGCCAGTGGCAGGCTAACCTCAAGCCGCTGAGCCAGCATCACACCGTGTACGCCATGGATTTATTGGGATTTGGCGCATCAGAAAAAGCGCCCGCCGCCTACGAGACAAACCTGTGGGTAGAGCAAGTGTATGAATTTTGGCGATCGCTCATTCGCACACCCATGATTGTGGTGGGGCACTCGTTGGGGGCGGTGGTGGCACTAGCTGCCGCCGCCAAATATCCCGACATGGTGCAGGGGCTGACCTTGCTGACCCTGCCGCCCGCCCGCCAGGAAATGCTCTCGGGTCGCATGATGAAACTGGCACTGGGTGTGGAGGGCTTGTTTGCCACCCCGCTGATTCTTGGCCCCGTGTTTGCGCTATTTCGCAGTCCCAAACTCATTGGCTCTGTGCTGCGCAGTGCGGCCTACCACGATCGTAGCTTTGTCACCGATGAGCTAGTGGATAGCTTTATAGCTCCCATTTTGGATAAGGGATCGTCGCGGGTGTTTTACCGCTTGGCCAAGGCGCGCACCAGTACCACCTACACGCCAGCAGTGCGATCGCTCTTGCCGCAAATTCAGTGTTCCATCCTGTTGCTGTGGGGCGAGCAAGACAAAATTGTGCCCCTGGCCCAGGGCAAAGATTTTCCTCGGCTGAATCCCAAAGTCACGCTCGTGACGCTGCCCAACGCGGGTCATTGCCTGTACGATGAATGCGCCGACCGGGTCAACCAGAAAGTTTTGAGCTGGATTGCCACGCTGGATTTCAACACTGAAATTTAATACTGAAAATCAACACGGGGCTGGGCGATCGCCACCCTGCCAAATCCCGATACAAATTCCCAACACGAATTCCAATCCTGCCGCCTACAATTTAGCTGAAGTGTGGAAGGAGCAAACGGCGTGAAGTCATTGATGCGGCTACCGTTGGGGATCTTTGCGGGAATCATTTACCCACTGCGGGCCATCGGCGTGTTGATTCAGCACCCGCGACTGCGCAAGTACGTGTTCATTCCCATGCTGGTGAATGTGGTGCTGGGCTTTACGCTGTACCTGGGGCTGTTGTACTGGGGGCTGAGTCTGGTCAATGCGATCGCCGCCGACATTCCCAACTGGCTGACCGAAACGCCCCACTGGGCCATTCATATACCCGATCTGCAATTTCCCGACTGGATGACCCACGCTCCCGGCTGGCTCCCGCATTGGAATGTGACGTTGCCGCAGTGGCACATCACGCTGCCCAATTGGGTGCCGCGCTGGCCTGACACTTGGGCGTTGCCCCGTCCAACACTGCCCGATTGGTTGTCGCAAATTCCCAACTGGCTGGCGATCGCGCTCATCTGGCTGATTCGGGCTGTGCTGACGCTGCTATTGCTGATTGTGTTGGGGTTTGTGCTGTTGCAGTTTGGCGTGCTGCTGGGTGCACCCTGGTACGGCAAGCTGTCGGAAGAGCTAGAGCAATTGCAAACGGGGCAAGTCACCATCATTGAGGTGGGAGTAGCTCAGGATATTCGTCGGGCGATCGCCTATGAGTTGAAAAAGCTAGCCCTGGGAATTGGCATTGGTCTGCCGATGCTGCTGTTGAACCTGGTTGTGGGAATTGGTACGGCGATCGCCACGCCCATTAGCATTGCCACAGCGGCCACCCTGGTGTGCATGGACTTTTTGGATGGGGCACTCGAACGGCGACGGCTGCGCTTTCGCGACAAGCTCACGGTCATTGCTAAAACGTTACCCGCCAGTGCCAGCTTTGGGTTGGCCTGTTTGGCACTGGTTAGCATTCCCCTAATCAATCTCGTAGCGATTCCCATTTGCGTTGCAGCGGGAACGCTGTTTTTCTGCGACTGGGTGTATCCAGATATGTCGTTCATCTCAAGCGCAACCGATGCCCCAAAACTGCCAGAAGGAGGCGATCGCCCAGATTAAGCTCAGGCTTTGCATCGAGCTAGTTCAATGACAAACCCAGAGCCTTGGCAGGGTCAACAAAACAATTTGGATTGAGATTTTAGATTGAGATGTCGTCCCAGTGGCGAGATGTGAAAGACTGGTGAGAAGACTGGTTGAGTTTGCAACGATTGGTTTGATGTACGCGATTGATTTTGGCACAAGCAACACCGTCATCTGTCGCTGGAACGCTGCGACGCAACAGCCCGAAACGATTTCTCTACAAGGTTTATCGCTGACTCAGGCACAAAATCCGCCGCTGGTGCCTAGCTTGCTGTACGTGCAAGATGCGATCGCACCCCACGTCATCGCCGGGCAAACGGTGCGCGATCGCGGCCTCGATCTCAGTCAAGATTCCCGCTTCTTTCGCAACTTTAAGCGCGGCATTGGCACCGAGGTGAGCGGCTTTTTGCCCGAACTCGATGGCCGCACGGTCGGTTTTGAAGATGCTGGACAGTGGTTTTTGCAAACGGTGATTCAAGCCTTGCAGCAGCAAGATCCGTCTTGCAACGCCCTAACCATTACCGTTCCAGTCGATAGTTTTGAAGCCTATCGCCTGTGGCTGTCCCAAGTGTGCGACACCCTCAACATTGAGCAGGTGCGGTTGCTGGATGAACCAACAGCAGCAGCGCTGGGCTATGGCCTAGAGCCCGGTCGCACCATACTCGTGGTGGACTTTGGCGGCGGCACGCTGGACTTGTCGCTCGTGCAGTTAGAAGCCAGCGCCTCTGGGGCCAAGCCCGTGGGCTTTTTGCTCAAGTGGGGCCAAAAAACGCTCAAGGAATCGGCCCAGCGGCCCAAAGTCGCCAAAGTGTTGGCCAAAGCAGGCCAAACCCTCGGTGGCTCAGATATCGATAACTGGCTGGTGGATTATTTTGGGCAAACGCAGGGTTTGGCAGCTTCGCCACTCACGCTGCGTCTGGCAGAGCGGTTGAAAATCCAACTATCGCAGCGCGAATCAGCAACTGAAGCCTATTTCGATGATGAAACATTGGACAGCTACGAATTGCAGTTGGATCGCGATCGCTTTCAGTCTTTGCTGCAAGAGCACCAATTCTTCAGTCGGTTAGATGAATCGTTGACCCAGGTATTGCAACAGGCACGGCGGCAAGGCTTGGAACCAGAGGATATTGATGCCGTGCTGCTGGTGGGCGGTACGTCCCAAATTCCAGCGGTGCAGCAGTGGATTCGCCAACACTTTGCCGAGGAGAAGGTGCGATCGCACCAACCCTTCGAGGCGATCGCCCACGGTGCTTTGCAAATTGGTCAGGGCGTGGAAGTTAAAGACTACCTCTATCACAGCTACGGCATACGGTATTGGAATCGGCGCGACAATTGCCACAGCTGGCATCCCATCATTAACGCGGGCCAACCCTATCCCATGGAAAAGCCCGTCGATCTGATTCTGGGGGCTTCCCTGGAAGATCAGCCTAGTATTGAACTGGTGATTGGCGAACTGGGTGTAGAAACGAGCCGTACCGAAGTGTACTTTGAGGGCGATCGCTTAATCACCCGAAGCATCAGCTCAGGGCAACCCACAGTTAAGCCGCTCAACGATCGCGATGAAGGACGCAGTATCGCCAAACTCAACCCGCTTGGCAAGCCCGGAAGCGATCGCATTAAAGTCCAGTTTCTCGTCGATGGCGATCGGTTTTTGCGCATTACCGTAGACGACATTTTGACCGGGGATACCCTTGTTGAAAACCAGCCCGTTGTGCAACTCAGCTAACCCCATCTCGACATCACCTGATAGCCTGATTCCAGCCGTAACAAACATTCGGTCTAATCAGCCAAAAAGCCCATTTTTGCGTCGGCAGTACCCATGGGAAAATGGGCTTTTCTAAGATAGGACTTACGCACTTCGTACGAAAAACCAAGGGGGTTAAATGATGTTTGAGGCGCTAAGCGCCTCAAACATCATTTAACTGCGTAAGTCTGTAAGGGTTGAGCGGCACGCAAGCCCAAAAAGCCTTGAACTGAAGCCAACGTTAACAAGCCTCTTTTGAAAGAGGTTAAGCGCTACATGGCTGCTCGTCAGGCTGATTTATGGCTCTAGCTGCAATAAAAAAATAGAAACATTTGCTACAGTCTCTATCTAAATTGCGATGTTTGCGAAATATCTGCCGGATATGGTGAGAATTAGGAATAGGCGGCGGTAAGGCAGCGCTGAAATCTTTGCCGTTTGGTGCTGCTCTCTGCAACGCGGATCATGCTCAGTGATCTGTCAGGCAATTTTTACTGCGCAACATTGGCTTATCGGTAACCTTCAGAGCAATCCACAGGTTGATGGTCACGCCGTGTTGATGCGTTTTTTTGCAACGCCTTTCTTGTTTTGCCCCCTTAGTTCATCAAGACACGATAGAGGTAGCTATGGACACCCGCTGGCTAACTTACAAACAGTTAGAACTGTTGCCCGACGCATGCCTGCTAGAACCGAAATATCCTCCAGCCCCAATTGTGCAATGGATAGAGCGACTTAAGCGATCGCTCTCTGCTCGGTTACTAGCAGGCGAAGAACCCGCCATTTGGTACACCCGCGATCATCAAGGCACATTGCGCTGCCACATTTTCGATCCCAGCACGGGTCACACATCACAAATTCAGTCAGATGATGAGTTTTGGAAATGGTTAGCAAATCGATTTCCTCAACCGAAGTCAACTTAAAAACACGCCAAGTTGACATAAGATCTTCCCCTTCAATCTAAAGTTCTGACCGCTATCGAATAACCAGCTAACGACAAACCGTTTTATTGTTTTTCGCTTTCAATGCAAGTCATCACTGAACGCCTTTGTATACGTCCGTTGATGCACGATGATATTGATTGGATTCATTTCCTGTGTATTCAAACTCACGTTAAAAAGTATTTGTTTGACAACCGTACGGTATCTCGCAGCTGGGCAGAGGTAGCGATCGCCAATAGTCAACTCAGCTTCACGCGCGAACGGTTTGGATTGTGGCTGTTGTGCCGGCTCACAACTCTGCGACCTCTTGGCTTTTGCGGGTTTTACTATTTTTCTGCGATCGCAGAACCTCAGCTCATTTACGTCATCCATCCGTCCGAGCAAACTCAAGGGTATGCCACCGAAGCTGCCCAGGCAGTTGTGCAATACGCCTTCTCAACCTTGAGGCGCGATCGCCTGTTTGCCAACGTACATGGGCAGAACTTAGCCGCTCGACGCGTTCTGGAAAAATTGGGAGCTCAAATTCAGCAGCACCCTGCAGCATCCCAGCCCAATCCCCATCTTGTGCAGTACTCCATCTCCCACACCGATTGACCATTGAGCCTGTGAGCAGTTGATCCCAGCAATTCTGTTTCCAGGGCAATTTTCAAGCCGCAGACCCAAGCGCCCTGCGTAGAACTCAGATTAAAAAATGTTACCGTTATGGGTGAACAAGTTTGCACACCAACCCTATGCCTGCGTTTCGACTCATCATCGGAATTTTTTTTGCTGCCATCCTGTTGCTAACCGGGCCGTTGCCAGCACACGCTGCTAGCTCTGCCGCCATTCGCGCGATTGACGATGTACAGCCCACCTCTCGCGACTATTCAGGCCAAAGTCTCGTCCAAGCAGAATTTGCCGATGCTCGTTTAGAAGAAGCTAACTTCAGCGGTGCCGATTTGCGAGGAGCTGTGTTTAACGGCTCCAACTTAAAAAATGCCAACCTGCACGGCATCGACTTTAGTAACGGCATTGCCTATATCACCAATTTTTCGGGCGCAGACCTCACCGATGCCGTGCTAACCTCCGCGCTCATGCTCAAGTCCAGCTTTCGCGATGCCAAGGTGGATGGTGCAGACTTCACCGATGCCGTGCTCGATCGCCAACAAATTGTTGCCCTGTGCAAAACAGCCACTGGCACCAACCCCATCACCGGCGTAGATACTCGCGAGTCGCTAGGTTGTTCCTAACTGTTATTCCTAACCGTTGCTCTTACCTTGTCTGAATCTATGACACTCATCACCGTACGGCCCGAGGGATTGTATTGCGAGAGGGGAAACTTCTACATCGATCCCTGGCGTTCGGTTGAGTTGGCTGTCATTACCCATGCCCATTCTGACCACGCGCGATCGGGGTCTCAGCGCTATATTGCAACCCACATTTCCGAGGGAATTTTGCGCAAGCGCTTGGGCGATGATGTCAATTTGCAGGGCGTGGAATATGGCGAAAGCCTCAAGCTTGGCGATGTTTGGGTATCGCTACATCCAGCCGGACATGTGCTGGGCTCGGCACAGGTGCGGGTCGAGTGCGATGGCGAGGTATGGGTGGTATCTGGCGATTACAAGCGCAATCACGACCCAACTTGCGAACCGTTTGAGGTGGTTCCCTGTGATTCGTTCATTACAGAGGCAACGTTTGGATTGCCCATTTACCGATGGGATAGTGGGCCAACGATTTGTCAACAAATTGTGGACTGGTGGAAGGGCGATCGCGATCGCCCTTCCCTCCTTTTTTGCTATGCCTTTGGCAAAGCCCAGCGAATTTTAAGCGAACTCACCCAATTTACCGATCAGCCGGTGTACGTACATGGGGCCATCCATGCGTTAACCGAAATTTACCGCAACGTGGGAGTGCCCATGGTCCCCACAATTCCTACTTCGGACCTGCCGCGCAGCCACAAGTTCAACGGCGACCTTGTTCTGGCTCCACCCTCTGGCCATCGCTCATCATGGATGAAGCGCTTCAGTCATCCTCAAACAGCGTTTGCATCGGGTTGGATGGCCGTGCGAGGAGCCCGTCGCCGCCGAGGCTACGAGCGCGGGTTTGTCCTGTCGGATCATGCCGATTGGCCAGGATTGGTCAACACCGTGCGCGAAACAGGAGCCCAAACAGTCTATGTAACCCATGGCCAAACGGATGTGTTGGCCCGCTATTTAACCGAAGTGTTTGGGATAAACGCAATGCCATTACGAACCCTATTTGAGGGAGAAGGAGATATTTAGGTAATGGTGAAGAGTGCATCAGCTCTGGGAAGTTTAAAGCAGAGTTGATACTTGTGTAATTTTAATGCGTTACCTCAATGGGCTGCAGTCGAGCCATTTAGAGTTTCAGGTTATAGTGACGTATAAAGTTTTACCAAGCATTGCCTCTCATTTCCATACCGTCACCGAATGACTGCCGAACTTCCTTCCGATATTTCTAAAGTTGTGGCTGACCGCCAGACTGCTTCTGTGGATCGCGCAAGCAGGCTCAAGGTGCTGCCTTATCATGTGCTACGTCGGTTAACCATTGGCACCAAAATCGGGCTGGGCTATGCCTTGGTGCTTGGCATGGCAACCTTTGGAAGTTTAGCGGGATTGGCGGTTGGGAACCGAATTCGCTCCCAAGTAGCGGCTCAGCAGGAGCTGTATTCTCAACAAGAAAAGCTGACCAGCGACCTGCAAATGGCTCTGCTCGAAATCCGCTCTCGCGAGCAGCAGCTAATCCGACTCATTCATAATCCTAGACAATTTCAGTTTGAATATTCCTCAATCAAGTTGCGCATCGATCGCGCACGATTGCTTATGGCAGATTTTGAGGAGTTTGCCACTCGCAATCCAGCATCAGTTCAGGATAGCGATACCACCACGTTGGCTCAGCTTTTGCAAAATCGCAGGGCCGTAGACCAATATTTGAGCCAAATCGAAGCCCTACTCACTCAGGCGTATACCCTTGACGACGATAGCGACTTGGTTAATGTGCGCTTACGGGAACAGCAGCTATTTGAAGCGTTTTACCAAAGCCCAACGGTCCTAAAGCTGGATGAGTTCTCGCAACGGCTGAGCCGCGTACGAACCAGTATGCAAATTTTGGAGGATCAAGCGCTTCAAGATTTGGAAGCGGCAGAACTGCTGCGGTTGCACATTGTCTTGGGCAGCGCGATTGTCTCGATTGCTCTGTCTATTTTCATGGCCATTTATATTAGTCGGGCGATCGCCTATCCGCTCATTGCCACCACCCGCGTTGCGCGCCAAGTCACCAGCGACGCCAACTTTGATTTGCAAGCTCCCGTCACGACCCAAGACGAGGTTGGAGTCTTGGCAGATTCTCTCAACCGCCTCATTCAGCGAGTAAAGCACCTACTGCAAGAACAGCAAGCCGCCGCCGAAGCCCAGCAACAGTTACAGCGGCAGCAAATGATTCAAAGCGAAAAGATGTCGAGCCTGGGCCGTATGATGGCTGGCGTTGCTCACGAGATCAACAACCCAGTCAACTTTTTGTATGGCAATTTGGATCATGCCAATCACTATGTTGCCGATCTGCTCGATTTGCTGCGGTTATACAAAGCCGCAATGCCCAACCCTACCATGGCAATTCAAACCAAGACCCATGAAATGGACTTGGACTTTTTAGAAGAAGATTTGCCCAAGTTGCTGCAATCCATGAAACTAGGAGCCGATCGCACTCGCCAAATTGTGCTGAGCCTCAAAAACTTTGCTCGCATGGATGATGCGGAACCCCACTCCGTTGACTTGGCCGCTTGCTTGGACAGCACATTGCTGATTCTGAACAATCGCATCAAGCAAAAAGTAACGATCGTTCGCAATTACAATAGCGTTCCAGCCATTCAAGGCTATAGCGGCTTGCTGTATCAGGTTTTTATGAATCTTTTGAGCAATGCTGTGGATGCGTTGGATGAGAGCCAAGCCTGCTCTACCACTCCCGCCAAGTTGGCAGATGCACACTTACCACCCTGCAACGCCAAAATCGAAATTACCCTCAAGCACGACACAAACTGGGTCACCGTCAGCATTGCAGACAATGGCTGCGGCATTCCAACGGAAAAAATGGACCGCATCTTTGAGGCGTTTTACACCACAAAGCCTGTCGGCATTGGCACAGGGCTGGGCCTATCCATTAGCCGCGAAATTATTGAAGACAACCACAAAGGCAAAATTACCTGCCGATCAACTCCTGGCGAGGGAACCGAGTTTCGCATTCAGCTACCTAACGTCAGTTCGGGTTAACGGCTTTTTGTGTACGGATTGTGCACACAAAACGGGTGTTTCGATTCCTCAAGAACAGACATTACTGCCATGTGCTGACCGCGCGTAGATCCTCGGGAATAGTGGTATCCGTCGGAAACTCCAACGTAGTTTCTCGCAGACCTAAGTACCCAGAGTTTGCAAAAGATAAGAGCACACGCTGCAAAGCGACCCACACCTCGGCATCAAATTCCCAATCTCGCTCATAGGGTGCATGGGCGGCGATCGCCTTCAAAGCCCAAAAGTAGCTGTTGCGGACAATCGAGCCTTTCTTCTTGTATTCGGGTAAGTCCTCTTGCTGGACGTATAAGATATCGTCTTCGATACGGGCTTTCACAACACGTTTGTACCACGCCAAAACAGAGTGCGTGTGTACTAATTTAACCTAACCAGTTCACATCGTCCACCAAAGGAGCCGATGGAGCAGAAGAGGGCGGGCGTTTCTCGGGAACGGGTTGCGGACGAATCGGTTGCGGAGACACCACAGGAGTTGATTTAGAGCGGGCGGACGGCTCTGGAATATGGCCCATGGCAACCTTAGGATTGCGGTTCAGCTGTTCAGCCGCTATTTTCTTTTGCTGCTGTTCCCACCGTTGATAGGCATTGCGCTCAGGCTTAATTACCTTTTGCACAATCCACTCAACGGTTTGCTCTTTTACCCAACCGCGTGCAACCACCACCTCGCCAAACTTCATACCCGTTGCACGTTGATCATTCAGGGCTACATCCACCTGATCGGTTGTAATCAAGCCAGCCTCTAGCAAGTACCCTCCCAATCGCTTGGGCTTAGACGGGGCAGCTACAGCCGAAATTTGGTAGCGATCGCTCCTATCTCGCATGGTTTGCCCAATTCCTACTTACAACAGTTGATATACGGATGTAGATGATGTCTACTTCATCACATCTTCACTCAGCCAGCCGTGCTTCAGGAACATTTGCGATCGTAGAAAAATCGCTATCCCTGGACTCTGTATGACAGTCGTAAATGTTTGCTTTTTTCTTTTCAGTATATCAACTGCTTTACTAGGGCTTCACAAACAGCAACGGTTCTGCGTAAATTTACCCCTTAACCCCGCTACTGGTTTCGGTGGGAACAATGTAGCGCTGCATCACCACAAAAAACAGCAAAATTGGCGCGATCGAAATCACAGAACCCGCCGCAATCAGTCGCCAGTCGTCGCCCGAAAAGGCTCCGGCCAGCTTCGCCACACCCAGCGGCAACGTGTACATTTCCGGCTGATCGAGCAAAATCAGCGGCCACAAAAAGTCACTCCAAGACCCAATGAACACAAAAATGGCCAGCGTTACCAAAGCAGGACGCACCGCAGGCAGCATGACATGCCACCAAATGCCCAGTTCCGAGCAGCCATCCATACGGGCGGCTTCTTCCAATTCTTTAGGAACGCCTTGGAAGGCTTGCCGCAGCAAAAAGATACCAAACGCTGAGGCGATCGCCGGAAAAATCAGCCCCAGGTAGCTATTTCGCAATCCCAACTGCACCGCCAAAATGTACAGCGGAATCATCACGATTTGAAAGGGAATGAGAATGGTAGCAACTACCAGACTGAACAGAATTTCTCGACCGCGAAAGCGAAGCCGCGCCAATGGATAGGCCGCCAGTGAGCAAAACACCAGATTAAGCGTGACCGTGAGCAGGGCGACGAGAGTGCTATTGAACAAATAGCGGCCAAAGGGATTGGTGTTCCAAACCTGAACAAAGTTTTGAACCGTGGGTGCTTGCGGCAAAAACTGGGGCGGAAACGTAAACAGGTTCTCGCTAGGCGATTTGAATGCCGTGCTGACTAACCACACCAGCGGTAGCAGCATGACAAGCGCGATCGCCCCCAGCAGTAGGTAAATTCCAGCCGTTTTAATCCAGGTTTTTGTCACGGTCATCTGCCTACTGCTTCTACTTACACTTGATGGGCCATCATTGGCTCTAGGGTTACTGCCGATGTCGGCTGAGCTGATTCTAAGTTTACGGCGTTGGCTGGGCCGAGGAGTCAATTCCCTTCACCCATACATTCATGCTGGTAAGTGAGATCGGGCCAAACTGAGTTGCCAGGGCCACATCTGCCGCATCACGCCCATAGGCAATGGCAATGCGGTTGCCTCGTGGTTCCGGCTGGGTAGCATCGAAGGTATACCAGCGATCGCCCACAAACGCTTCAAACCAAGCGTGCAAATCCATCGGCTCTAGCTGATACAGATAGCCCACCACCATGCGAGCTGGAATGTTGAGGCTGCGGCACAAGGCAATGCCCAAATGGGTAAAGTCTCGGCACACGCCAACCTGACTTTCTGCCGTATCTGCCGCAGAGGTAGAAGCGTCGCTCGTCCCATATTCATATCGAACTTCGGCATGGATCCAGGCTCGAATGGCCTCGACCTGTGCATAACCGGGCGATCGCTCTGCCACAATTTGCTGCGCCAAACTGCCCAACATATCCGACTGGCAGTATCGGCTTGGCAGCAGAAATTGCAGCGCGTCATTGGGCAAGTGTTCAACGCTTACATAGGGCGCATCTGGTTCCACATCAATGGTGTCGCTGGTTTCTACGCAGGCCAGCGTATACACCTGAAACCGCCCCGCTGGCGCAATCATACGTTGGCACAGGTTGCCGTAGCTGTCGGTGTATTCCACCACGGGCACCGTTGGCTCTAGCTGATACTCTTCTCGCATCACCCACTGCCCCACGCCACTGCGAGGCCGCAGCATCAACACTAAGGGAGATGCCTCCTCGGCTTCAAACACTAACTGACATCCGGCTTCTAGCTGCATAAGGGGGTGCTCGGTACGGCCCAACTGGGTTCATCAATGGTCTTCATCGCTGTAGCCAACTCGCCATCACAGCTACGGCTCAACAGGCAAAGTTTGGCCAATTGTCATCATAAAGGGGAACCATCAACAGACAGTTCCCCCTGAACAACCAAACGAGAGTTTAGACCACCATCAGCTAGCCACCCACAGAGGCGACTTCATCATGCTGAGGGTGCAGCGATCGCCCCGTTTGCAAGCTGGCATAAAGTCGATTCAGCGCATTCATATAAGCCTGAGCCGACGCCACAATAATGTCGGTGTTGGCCCCATGCCCTGAGAAGATGTGGTCGCCATGCTTTAACCGAATGGTCACCTCGCCAATCGCATCGATGCCTGCCGTTACCGACTGCACCGAAAATTCGATCAGCTGGTTGGGAATATCCACCACGCGGTTAATCGCCTTGTACACCGCATCCACTGGCCCCGTGCCAATAGCCGCATCCGTGAGCTCTTCGCCATCGGGCGTGCGCAAAATCACGGTAGCAGTAGGCCGAGCATGGTCGCCACACGACACATGCACATGCTCCAGTCGGAACAACTCGGGCACTTGCTGCGCCTCGTCGTTGACAATTGCCTCCAAATCCCAATCGGTCACTTCCTTCTTCTTGTCGGCTAGCTCCTTAAAGCGAAGGAACGCGCGGTTGAGCTCCTGATCGGCCAGCTCATAGCCCAACTCCTTCAGGCGAGTGCGGAAGGCGTTGCGACCCGAGTGCTTACCCAACACAATTTGGTTATCGGTTAAGCCAATGGACTGCGCATCCATGATCTCGTAGGTGAGCTTGTGCTTCAGCACCCCATCCTGGTGAATGCCCGATTCATGGGCAAAGGCATTGGCCCCGACAATCGCCTTGTTGGGTTGCACCAGCATTCCCGTCAGGCTAGAGACGAGGCGCGAGGTCTTGTAGATTTGGTGGGTATCAATGTTGGTCAAGGGTTCTTCCGAATCAACCGGACGGCCTAAGAACGGGTTGTAAAACTGGCGACGCACGTGCATCGCCATCACCAATTCTTCCAACGCGGCGTTTCCGGCCCGCTCGCCAATGCCGTTAATGGTGCATTCCAACTGGCGCGCCCCGTTCTTCACTGCTTCCAAAAAGTTGGCCACGGCCAATCCCAAGTCGTTGTGACCATGGACGGAAATAATGGCCTGGTCAATGTTGGGAACGTTGTCTTTGATGCCTTTGATCAACGCACCAAATTCGCTGGGGGTCAGGTAACCCACCGTGTCGGGAATGTTGATGGTGGTAGCACCTGCGGCGATCGCCCGTTCCAACACCTGATACAAAAATTCCGGATCAGACCGCCCTGCATCCTCCGGCGAAAACTCCACATCATCCACAAATGACTTGGCATAAGCCACCATTTCAGGTGCGATTTCCAACACCTCTTGGCGGCTCTTGCGCAGCTTGTACTCCAAGTGAATATCTGACGTGGCAATAAAGGTGTGAATTCGAGGCTTGGCAGCAGGGCTCAATGCTTTGGCTGCGGTTTCAATATCTTGCTTGGTGGCGCGAGCCAATCCACAAATGGTGGGGCCATCGGGAGTACCCACCTGAGCTGCAATCTTTTGCACCGCTTCAAAATCGCCCGGACTCGCAAACGGAAATCCAGCTTCAATCACGTCCACACCCAGTCGTGCCAGTTGACGCGCGATCGTCAGCTTCTCGTCTACATTCAGCGTGGCGCCGGGAGACTGTTCTCCATCTCGGAGGGTCGTATCGAAGATGATGATGCGTTCTGGCTTGGATGGTGTGTTCATGGCATGTTCACAAGAGATGTATTTAACAGCTAAAACAAGATCACCTGCCAATGGACAGGTGATGATGTCTCATGATTGAGCAATTTTTGCCAGGAGAATTCCCCCAGCTGGGTTAATTGCTATTTTAAGACGGAGTTAGCGGATTCGGGGAAAGAGGTAGGGGCTAGGGATTAGGGTGTGGAGGCTAGAGTTAGAAGAAAGAACTTCCGCCTTCGGCAGAAATCCAGACCCAAGCTCTCCCAACTCCTGCATCTTCCGTCTAGTTCCTAGCCCCTAGCCTCTAATCCCTCCCTAAGGATCTACCTTCTCAATTCTGGGGCGAATGTCGTTCAGATCAATATAGCGATCGGTGGCATTGCGCAGTTCGCGAGCAATCATTCCTTCCGTAGAAACAACGGTGATATGCGTATTTTTCGAACGGAGCAATTCAATCGCCCGTTCAAAGTCTCCATCGCCGCTAAACAAGACAACGCGATCGTATTGATCGACGGTATTAAACATATCAACGACAATTTCAATATCTAAATTCGCCTTTTGAGAATACTTGCCAGAATTGTCGTCGTAGTATTCTTTCAAAATTTTGGTGCGAACGGTATACCCAAGGCTAATCAGTGCATCGCGAAAGCCTCGCTGATCTTGGGGATCTTTGAGGCCGGTGTACCAAAAGGCGTTGATTAAGTTAGTGTCGGGCTGTTCGTTGCGAAAGTAATCCAGCACTCGTCTGGGGTCAAAAAACCAACCATTTTTTTGCTGGGCATAGAACATATTGTTGCCGTCCACAAATATGGAGAGACGGTTCATTACTGTCATAAAGGGTTAAGCCTAAGAATTTCGCTGGAGCGTTTTATTAAGTGTTTTGAGTATAACGAAGCTATGTGTAGTCGGCAGAGAGCTGGCGATCGCCATCACCGTTTTGCCTCAAGATATCTTTCTCAGTCTCACCTCCAAATATATGGAAAACCTATGAGTTTCTGTTGTCGAAAAGATTGAGAAGAGGTGAACTTATCGTTTTTATAGATTCTACAGATAGGAGCACCAATCACTCCAGCTACCAGGATAGAGTTTTGTGTTAGAAACACCAGCCAATTCCAGAGATAGTAGATTGACACAGGCGGTCACTCCCGAACCGCAATACACAATCAGTTCAGATGCATCTTTTACCGTAGCCCAGCGTTGCTGTTGTGCCTCAGGCGATCGCACCCTTCCAGCATCATCCGTAACCTGTTGCCAGGGATAGTTCACAGCCCCAAGAATGTGGCCTGCCACCGGATCAATCGGCTCTCGTTGGCCCAAATATCGCTCTGCTTCGCGAGAATCGACCAGCACCACACCTGGCAAGTCTTTGCGCGATCGCACCTGCTCAATATCCACAACCATATGAGACTGCACCTGGGGAATAAACGTTCCAGGCTGTGGTGTTGACGGCTCACTTGTCACTGGGCAACCCGCCGCCTGCCACGCCCCAAAGCCCCCATCCAGCAGAGCAACCTGGGTATGCCCCATATAGCGCAGCAACCACCAAAACCGAGCCGCAAAGCCAAATCGAGCGTCATCATAAGCAACCACCCAGGTGCCATTCGAAATTCCGGCGGCAGCCAGCTTTTTTGCCAACTCGTGTGGGTCTGGCAAGGGATGACGGCCCCCATGCACCTCCACTGGACTAGACAAATCGCGGTTAAGGTCAAAATAGACCGCTCCAGGAATGTGTCCAGCGTGATATTTCTGATAGCCCAACGCTGGATCGGCCAGGGAGAATCGGCAATCGGCGATCGCCACACCCGGATGCCCTAAATAACCCCGCAATTCATCTATCGATAAGATTGGTGAATGCAATGCAAGCTCCGCCATATCTACAAATCTCTAAAAGTTCGATAAAAATTGTCAGCCTACCGCAACTCACAGCCTGGCTAGGCCCGTTTGCCCAGAATCAAGTGTCCAGAATCAAGCGCGTAGCATTCTCGCGGCTCATCCCCTTAGGTTGAGTGTACGCAAGAGTTGTCCCTCGATACGCCATTTTTTTTTGGCTCAAAAGCGTTCGGAATCGCGGGAATACGTAAATTTATGAAGAACTGCAGTATCAAAACAGGGCAATTTTTCAGAAAATCGCTACTCTGAGAAGATGGCTTCGTATTAGTAGCTGGGTTGGTTTTAGAGCAATGCTTCTAGGCATCTAGCTTGAGAGTTGACCAAGTCTCAAATTTGACTCAGCATTTATTTGACAGGGGTAATCTTGATTTAAACTACTCACATCAAGTTTTATAAATAAATACTCAAATTTAAATTTTGACTAACCTTAAATCCTTGTGTTCCTGGAATGTTTCGTTTTGCAACGGGCATCTCCGTAAAAAACCGGATTCCCCCCGCCTAGTCTCATCAACATACTGAAGAAACGTTCACTCTGAGTAAACTGTTGAATGTTTTTGGGCATCATCACTAACAGTTGGTTTGAATTAGCAAAACGCGAGCATGATCCATCAACCTTGCAGATTGATGAGGTGAAAACTTCCCCGTGAACGGCTTCGAAACAGACAGACCTAAGGTTCTAGTAGTGGATGATCATCCCTCAAGCCGGATGACAGCCGTCGCGCTGTTGTCGGTTGAGGGCTATGACGTGCTGGAGGCTGAAAGTGGCACAGCCGCTTTATCTTGCGTTGTGGAGTCCGATCCGGATCTCATCCTGCTGGATGTCATGATGCCGGGTATGGATGGCTATGAAGTTTGCCGCCAGATCAAGCAAGACGACCAAACCCGCCTCATTCCCGTGGTATTTGTGACCGCCCTCAACGATCGTCGCGCCAGGCTCCGAGGGATTGAGGCAGGAGGCGATGATTTTCTGTCCAAGCCGTTTGATCAGCTAGAGCTATCTGCGCGGGTTAAGTCGCTGATTCGGCAAAAGCGGCTCAACGAAGATCTAGACCATGCTGGTCAGGTGCTATTTTCCATTGCTCGAACGATTGAGAGCCGCGACCCCAACACAGGGGACCACTGTGAGCGCCTCGTTTCTTTGGGAAAGGCCTTTGGTGAGTTTTTGAACTTATCACGGGCTGAAATTCGCGATTTGATGTGGGGTGGCTACCTGCACGATATTGGCAAGGTTGGCATTCCCGATAATGTGTTGCTCAAAATGGATCGCCTGTCTCTTGAAGAGTGGGAAGTCATGCGTCAGCATGTGAAGATTGGAGAGCGGATCTGCCAACCACTGCGCACCATGCGGGGAGTTTTGCCCATTATTCGTCATCACCACGAGCGGTGGGATGGCTCGGGATACCCAGACGGGCTGGTGGGTAACGATATTCCGTATCTGGCGCAGGTGTTTCAAATGATTGATATCTTTGATGCGCTGACCCATGAGCGGCCTTACAAGCCGGCTCTTTCTGCCGAGGAGTCGCTGCGGATCATGGCTGAAGAGGCAGAAAAGGGATGGCGCAATCCTGAATTGATGGAGAAGTTTGCGGCATTCATTTCGGATCGAGCGATCGCTGCCTAAATGAAACCCTTCTTTTTTTCTGTGGCGTGACCCGGCAAACCTTAAACAAACCCATACAAAAACCAGCACCGAACCGCGATATACTCCCTGATGACCTGTAATCAATCGATCATCAGTATGGTAGCGGTAGCAATTCTGGCAGCCGGTAAGGGCACCCGCATGAAGTCTAACTTGCCCAAGGTGCTGCATCCCCTGGGCGGGCGATCGCTGTTGGCTCGGGTGTTAGAAAGCCTGACCTCCATTCAGCCAGAACGTTGCCTTGCGATAGTCGGCTATGGAGCCGAATACGTACGCGCAGCCATGACCGACTATCCCAATCTGGAATTTGTTGAGCAAATTCAGCAGTTAGGGACAGGCCATGCGGTGCAGCAGCTATTGCCCTACTTGCAAGGCTATGAGGGTGACGTGCTCATTTTGAATGGGGATGTGCCACTGCTGCGACCCGAAACACTCCAGCTTTTGCTGGATACGCATCAGAAACAGGGCAATGCCGCAACCATTTTGACGGCCCAGCTTCCAAACCCGAAAGGTTATGGCCGCGTGTTTTGCGATGGAAACAACATCGTGACGCAAATTGTAGAAGACCGCGATTGTAATACGGCCCAAAAGCAAAACCGCCGCATTAACGCCGGGGTTTATTGCTTCCGCTGGCCAGATTTATCTAAGGTGTTGCCGACGCTGCAATCCAATAATGATCAGCAGGAGTATTACCTCACGGATGCAGTGAACTTTCTACAGCCGGTGATGGCGGTGGATGTTGAGGACTATCAGGAAATTTCGGGCATTAACGATCGCCTGCAATTGGCCGATGCCTATGGCGTGTTACAACAGCGCATCAAAGAACGATGGATGCGGGCAGGGGTCACTCTCATCGATCCTGATACCATCACCGTTGATGACCAGGTTGTGATTGAGCCAGATGCGATTATCGAGCCACAAACCCACTTGCGAGGCGCAACCCGCATTGGCACGGGCTGCCGCATTGGACCAGGAACCATGATTGAGAACAGTGTAATTGGCCCAAACGTAACTGTTTTGTATTCTGTCATTAGCGATAGTGTGGTGCAGGCCGAAACCCGGGTGGGTCCCTATGCCCATTTGCGGGGTCATGTTGAGGTGGGAGAGCGCTGCCGCATTGGCAACTTTGTCGAGCTAAAGAACACGACCTTGGGCGATCGCACCAAAGTAGCGCATTTAACTTACCTGGGTGATGCGACATTGGGAACGCAGGTTAACGTGGGCGCAGGAACCATTACAGCCAACTATGATGGTTATCAAAAACACCGGACAGTCATTGGCGATCGCACCAAAACAGGATCGAACAGTGTGCTAGTCGCCCCAATCACCATTGGCGCAAATGTGACGATCGCAGCAGGCTCGGTACTCACTCAAGATGTAGGGGATGACAGCTTAGCGATCGCCCGAGCGCCCCAATCGGTAAAACCGGGCTGGCGCCCCAAGCATTTGCGCGAAACAACCTAACAGCAGCAGTACCAGACAGAAACAGCACAGGGCTGAAACTGTCCCATGCCGTTTGCAAAATTGGCCGAACCTGATAGATTTCTTTCCATGGGTGTAGGTTGTCTCAAATTGCCTTGGTTAGGATAGCGAGCAAGATACATCCCTTCACAAAGGGCAACAAACTCGGCGGTGCATCTGCTGAGACGGTTCACTACTTCAGGAATTGGTTGAAATTTCGTTCCCCACACACTTAAGCCATCGGGTTCAATCGATAAGCCCCGAATGGGCATTGAATTGTGTGGGGAACAAAATCAGGCTCTCTGTTCTCAAGGATGCTGTTGCCTCCTTGAACCCGTTAGAGCCATTGAGTTAGCAAGATTGGAATCAGGGAACGGAGCGTTTGAGCCAGTAGCACTTGGTGTTGCTGTGTTGAGCCATCTAGCTTTTGGGCAATTGCGAAGAACCATCAGGGTCGAGATTGTCAGCGGAGCTAACATCCAGGCCGCTGGCTAGTGCAAAACGGCAGGCAAGCGTTAAAGCGGAGAACAGTAAGGCGATCGCCCTACTGACCTCCCTATTCCTATACCGATAGAACTTACGCACCTCATCCGAAAAACCAGGAGGTTGAATGATGTTTGGAGCGCTTATCGCTCCAAACATCATTCAATTGCGTCAGTCCTGACCGAATCTTCGGGATTGGTCAGTTCATCGATGGGTATCGATTGGTGCTGTCGTGAATGTGGAGACCGCTGGTTCATCCGCTTCTTGACTTCAACGCGATCGCACGTTGATGCAGGGTGTCGCGATCGCACTGGGGATCTCGAACGTTTGCGAACTTCGCCAGAATTCATTGGAACCCTTGCCCCGCAAGCAAGTCCAAGACAATACCGCCTGCTTTTGCGCTTTTGGCGCACCTTCTCCGCGACCAAGTCTCAACCCTTTTCTATGACGCAACGATCCCTCAGCCATATGGATGTTCAGCCGTCGTCAGCTTTACGAACCTTCAGCCCTGCTCAGTCGGTGTCTGCTTGCAGTACCATCAGCGTCTTGCTCGATGCCATTCCCATCCCGGCGGCTATCGTTCGTCAGGCGGATGGCCGCATCTTGCACAGCAATTCTGCATTTGTGGAGTTTTCAGGATCGGGAAAGCAAGTGATGCTACATTCGTTGCTCGATTTGTGCGATTACCCGACCGATCGGCAGCAGCTTCAGGCAGCGTTGGCCCATGCTCATCCACAGCAGCTTCAAGTCCAGTTGCGATCGCTCAGGGGTGGGCTGCAGGCGGTTGATCTGTCGATTCAGTCGCTGGAAGATCCCGGAAGCGTCTTAGTCATGATTCGGCACATGCCAACCCCACCGCAACCCGAGCCTGCCATGACCACCCCAACACCGCAACTCCCCGTCAATCTCGCTTCGGCTCGACCCGAAACCGAGCTTGAACCTACAGCAGAGGTAGTTCAAACCCAGGCGGTAAACCAGATCTTGCAGGCCATTCATCAATCGCTGGATTTGGGTTCTATTTTTACGGGTGCAACAAAGGCGATCGCTCAGATGCTAGAGGCCGATCGCGTTACGGTTTTGCAATATCGACTGGAGGTAGAGCCAGCGGCAAACCATTGGAGAAAAGCGTGCATCTACCCACCCATTCGCGATGCCTATGCAGCGGCGGACTTGGTGATAATCGATGAGCAGGGTGAACTTGTGGAGGCCATGAAGCAGGCCAATATCCTGATGGCTGCATCGCCGCATTCTAGCCATGAGCGGATGCATCGAGCATTCGTGGGCAATTGGCTGCTAGTTCCCCTGTATGAAGCTGCACCCAAATCGGGCGATCGCACAGGTAAAACGACCGTGTGGGGTGGCCTGGTTCTAGAGCGAGATCCAGCCAGATCATCCTGGCAACCTTGGGAAATAGCAAGCGTGCAAACGGTGGCCCATCAGCTGAGTGTGGCGATCCATCAGGCCAATCTGTATCGGCAGGTAACGCTGCTCAATGCTGAGCTAGAGCGGCAAGTGCAAGCTCGCAATGTGCAGCTACAAGCCGCAAATGATATGGAGGAAACCCTAAAGCGCATTACCGACAAGGTGCGAGATTCGCTGGATGAAGACCAAATTTTGCAAACAGCGGTGCAAGAGTTGGCGATCGCGCTGGGTGCCCATAGCTGCAATGCCGCCCTCTATGACTTGGGGCGTGACACCTCCACCATTCGGTACGAATACACTACATCGGGATGTTCGTTTCAAGGGCAAATCACTCGAATTACCAATTTCCCCCACATCTACGATCAGTTGCTCCAAGGACTGACCTTTCAGTTTTGCTCCATGTTGCCCAATCCGGTGCGGGGCCGTGTGGCGATGCTGGCTTGCCCCATCCAGGATGATCAGGGCGTTTTGGGCGATCTTTGGCTCACGACTCAACAGTTTTCTGCCTTTAGCAAAGAAGACCTGCGTTTGGTGCAAATGGTGGCCAGTCAATGTGCGATCGCCCTACGGCAGTCGCGGTTGTTTCAGGCAGCACAGGCCCAAGTCGCCGAACTAGAACGGTTAAATCGGCTGAAGGATGACTTCTTAAGCACCATTAGCCATGAGCTGCGAACCCCCATGGCCAACATTAAAATGGCGATTCAAATGCTAGAAATTAGCCTGAATCGCGAAGGTTTACTGGATATAAATGCCGATAGCGATGAAAATGCACCCGCGATCGCCCGCTACTTCAGCATTTTGAATGAGGAGTGTAGCCGCGAAACCAAGCTGATTAACGACCTGCTGGATTTGTCAAGGCTAGATGCCGAGGCCAAACCACTCACCCTCACCACACTCAACCTTTACGGTTGGGTTCCTCACCTCACAGAATCCTTTGTGCGACGGGCTCGCGAAGCATTCCTGCATCTTCAGATTGATCTACCACCTCAGCTCCCGACTTTAACCACCGACCTAACCCTGCTGGAGCGGGTGCTAACCGAGCTGATTGATAACGCCTGCAAGTACACGCCAGCAGGTGGAACCATTACGCTTGCGGTTAGAGAAGGGCTGCGGGCAGAAACCTCCGGCATCGAGATCAGCATTATCAACACGGGGGTAGAAATTCCCCAAACCGAGCTAGCCTACGTATTTGATAAGTTCTATCGGTTACCCAGTAGCGATCCTTGGAAGCATAGCGGTACAGGGCTGGGGCTAGCCCTGGTGAAAAAACTGGTGGAGCATTTAGGCGGCGAAATTTCGGTAGAAAGTGCCGATAGCAAAATCGAGTTTTGTGTCTTCTTGCCGGAACTGAGACGAGTGGCTCCGTTGGTGAATCTTAGTCTCCCTACCGATGCCTAAACCTGCCCCACCCAACGGGTATGCACACTTGCAGGAGAATCAGCCTCTGAACCCAACCCACAAGACAAACACGTTAGATTCGGTGGGCTTGCGTTGGCGTCAGGGCTGACACTACAACAGCGCCAGCCCTGATACTCTGAGTACAGCAGCTTAGGAATTGAAGTCAAGCAGCAGATGCAACCTCACATTTCCTACACCCTGCGATCGCTAGACATACTGAATGTAGGGCTGACTGAGGTTGAGGCTGCCCACTCCTTGCACCACTGCAATCAGCTCATTCGGCTGATTGATGGCCTTCCTCAGGTAAATCCCCACCGCAGTGGGGCCAAACCCTAATGCGGTTACGCTACCCGTCACATATTGTTGTGCGGTTCCTCTTAGCCGAATCTTATCCAGTCCCGTTTGAAAATCGGAGATCCGGGCATAGTCATTATTGCCTGCGATCGCGTTGTTCCCGTTGTCATAATAAACGCGCGTTGCGTCACCGAGAACAAAGATATCAGCGCCAGCACCACCAATAAACACATCCAGTTCACCAGCACCGGGCAACGCAAAAGCAGGAGACGGTCTCACGCCCACCAACACATCGGCTCCATTTCCACCCACTAATGTATCGCTGCCCAAACTGCCCTGGAGGATATCGTTACCGTCACCGCCCTCTAGGCGATCGCGCCCATCCTCTCCCAACAACGTATCATTGCCAGCGCCGCCAAATAGAGAATCATTGCCCAACCCTCCATTCAGCAAATCCTGATCGCCTTCACCGTACAGGACGTCATTATCATTCGCACCTAGCAACGTATCATTGCCATTATTGCCGTAAAGAATGTCAATTCCAGCACCGCCATTCAATACGTCGTTGCCAGCACCGCCAAATAAGCGATCATTCCCGGCCAAGCCTACAAGCGTGTCATTGCCGCCCAATCCATTAATTGTGTCGTTACCAGCCCCACCAACTAAATTATTTGGCTGATCTGTTCCCACAATCGTTTGCGTCAGGGTCAGTTCGTACTGAGTCGAGCGATTAGAAAACAAAGGCTGAACCCGAATGAAATAAGTACCTGCTGGCAGTGGTTCAAAGTAGCTACCGCTAGCACCAGACGAGCCATTAATAATTTCACCGCTATCCACAAGGCCGTTAAAGTTGGCATCAAAAATTAGGTCTACATCCACAGACTCAGAGACACCTAAAAAGCCAACGGTGAGGTTGCTGTTTTGGTTGAGCGTAAACCTGTAAAAGTCCGCTCCATCCAAAACACCAACATAGTCCTTAAGGACACGGCTTCCAGAGAGCGCCCCCAGATTGAGAGCCTGATTGATCGTGTTGCCGGGTTGAGGCGCCACATTACCAGGACGAACAGTCGAGGTCAGCGTCAGTTCGTACTGAGTTGAGCGATTAGAAAACAAAGGCTGAACTCGGATGAAATAGGTACCTGTGGGCAGTGGCTCAAAGTAGCTGCCACTAGCGCCATTCGAGCCATCAATAATTTCACCGCTATCCACGAGACCGTTGGAGTTGGCATCAAAAATCAGGTCTACATCCAAAGACTCAGAGACCCCTAAAAAGCCAATCGTAACGTTGCTGTTTTGGTTAAGCGTGAACCTGTAAAAGTCCACCGTATCCAAAACGCCAACATAGTCCTTAAGGACACGAGTTCCGGAGAGGAGGCCCAAATTAAGAGCCTGATTGATGGTGTTGCCGGGCTGAGGCGCCACATTACCAGGGCGAACAGTCGAGGTCAGCGTCAGTTCGTACTGAGTTGAGCGATTGGAGAAAAAGGGCTGAACTCGGATGAAATAGGTGCCGGTTGGGAGTGGTTCAAAATAGCTGCCGCTAGCACCAGACGAGCCATCAATGATTTCACCACTATCCACGAGACCGTTGGAGTTGGCATCAAAAATTAGGTCTACATCCAAAGACTCGGATGCACCCAAAAAGCCAACGGTAAGATTGCTGTTTTGGTTGAGCGTAAACCTGTAAAAGTCCACCTCACCTAGGACGCCAACATAGTCCTTGAGGACGCGAGTTCCAGAAAGTGCCCCCAAATTGAAAGCCTGGTTGATGGTATTGCCGGGTTGAGGTGTCACATTACCAGGACGGGCAGTCGAGGTCAGGGTCAGTTCGTACTGAGTTGAGTTATTGGAGAAAAAGGGCTGAACTCGGATGAAATAGGTACCTGTGGGCAAAGGTTCAAAGTAGCTGCCACTAGTGCCAAATGAGCCATCAATAATTTCACCACTATCCACGAGACCATTGGAGTTGGCATCGAAAATTAGGTCTACATCCACAGATGCAGATGCACCTACAAAGCCAACGGTAAGGTCACTATTTTGGTTGAGTGTGAACGTGTAGAAGTCCACTCCATCGGTTGTTCCTACAAACCCTGACTGGGTATAGTTGCCAGAAAGGATACCGACTTGATTGGCTGTTGCAAGGGTGTTGTCGTTTGGTGAGGGCATAAGTTTGGGAGTAAGTTTTGAGAAGAGCGAAAGACACCTACGAACATGAATTTGAATCATTAGTTTTCAAATTCATGTCATGACTAAGAGATAGAAAAGGCGATTGATGTGAAATCCTGTGAGCCTACACAACATGTATTTCCAAAAAAATCCAATGTAAGATTCTTTTGCAATACCCAGCCTTTAAAGAAGCTGTTTCTCAAAGATTGGCTCAAAATGTGTTCGATAATCTCTTCGATTCAATTCCATTTCCGCTTTTTAAGGCTGAATAGCTTTCTGATCTCATGTGATTTCATCAATATGAAAAAACAAGACTATGAGAATTGCTGTGGCATTGCAGCAAACTAGACGCACAAGATTTGCGGGTTTATCTAAGCTATATCTCTCTTTTTTGCCATCAAGTATTTTTACTTAATTTAGCGATTTTTGGAGCTAAATTATTCTCTAGCTTCTCCAAATTTATACCATTGACTGTCGGGTTCAATCGAAAATTCCCTGAAAGAAATTTAGCTTTTGATTACAACTTGGCAGTAATTATGAATTTTCCGTGAACATTTACACCGAACACCGAAAGAGCAAAAGCATCCTTTTGGGAACTATTTGGAACATATAGATGTCAACTAAACGTCAACAAAAAGAAGCGGTTGTCTAAGTTTGTAATGCCCCGAGCAGCTTTTTCCGGAAGGAAAAAATCCTATTAGTAGAATGTTTAGGGAAAGAGTTCTAAAACTGGCAGGAGCATTCCCCCATGCAGGCCACTGAACGTGCTGTCGATTTGCGATCGCTTGGACATCAGTTAGAGACGTACCTCAGTAAGCGCCAAATCACGCTGGGGGTACGCTGCGCCCTCCAGGATGAGCGGCTCATTATTGTCGGGCACCATCGGGCCGATACTCCGTTGGAGCCGGTGCAAACGTTGCGGTTGCTTCAGCGCTTGGTCAAGGCATTGCATCCGGCGATCGCCCAGCGAGTGCAAATGTATTTGCGCAAGGCCGGGGAGCAAACGCCCTATGCACGATGCCACTTTGTCTTACAATCTCCCGAGTTGCGGTTGGTTCCCGGTACGGTTTCCCAGGATGAAACGGTGCGATCGCCAGCGAATCCTGCGGCTTCGCTGCGAGTGGTCGATGCTGTACCCCAGATGGGAAACCATCAGTCAACTCAAGAGCCCACATCCAATGGAGTGGATGTGGCAGATGCGGCCAGTAAGGGGCTGTGGAATGTTGCCGAGTGGGATGAAAAACTCACCATTATTGGCGGATTGAGCGTCATTGGGCTGGCGATGGGTGGCTATACGCTGGCTCAACCCTGCGTGCTAGGAGATACCTGCAGTGAGCTGCAAACGGCCACGGTGCTACAGCAAGAGTCGTCTCAGATTCTAAAAACAGCGGCGAGCCAGCAGGATTTGATCCAGGCTCAAGCTTACTTGCAGGGAGCGCTGGGGCTACTGGAAACGGTTCCTCAATGGTCGGGGCGATCGCCCGAAGCACGCCAGCTATCCACCGACCTTACCCAACAGCTTGAGCGCTTAAATGCGGCTTTATCAGCGGCCTCGCTCGCCCAAACGGCCTCCCAGCAAAGCCAGGTTCCCCTGTACGATGCAAGCAGTTGGGACCGAGTGTTGGGATTGTGGCAGCGGGCAATCCAGCAGCTAAAAACCATTCCCCAAGACAGCAATTTGTATCGCTTTGCCCAAACCAAACAGGCAGAGTACGAGCAACGTATGGCCCAGGTTCAGATGCAAATGCAACAGGAAACCGAGGGCCGCAAGTTACTGTCTATCGCTAAGCAAGAAATTCAGCTTGCCCAAGCCAAACACGCCCAAGCCAAAACCCCCGAGGACTGGCAGCTGACTCAGGTTGCGTGGCAGGTTGCCCTCAGCCGTTTGCAAAACATTCCTCAGCAAACGGTTGCAGGCATGGAGGCCCAGCGCTTGCTGGATGCGTACGGCAAAATTCCCAAGGATTTGGGCGATCGCCTCCAGGCCCAGGTTTCAGCCATGCAGTATGCGGCATCCAACCATTCCGCTCCGGGCAGTCAAGCAACTCAGGGTGGTCAGGCGGCTACGGTGAATCCCTACAGCAACGATATTGATGCAATGCTGTCTCACTTTTTGCCACCGCCACCGTCGATTCCTCAGTGAACGCTGAGAGCACGACAAAGCACAGGCTGTCGTATAGCAAAGCCATATGACAGCCTGTGGTGGAGACCCATTCAGTTGATGGTGCATTCCGTGATGGTGCGATCGCTATCACCCATGCTTCAACCCGTATTGCGCATTCCAGCGGCAATGCCATTAATCGTGAGCAGTGCGCCCCGCAGCAGCTCGCCTCGGCTGTAGCGCGAGCGAATTACCCCCGAAGCCGCCTGTGATTTGTGCTGGCGCAAGCGCTTCAGCAGCGACACCTGCAAAAAGCCAAGAGGAACAATAGTGCCATTGCGCAGCTGAACTGATTTTTGCAAGTCGGGATCGCCATCGAGCAACCGTTTGTGGCCAGCGATCGCCAACACCAATTCTCGAGTCAGGTGATACTCGCTGGCAATTTGCTCAAACAATCGTTGGAAGCGATCGCGATCCTCGGCATGACTGAGTTCATGCACATAGTACTTGGCGATCTGCAAATCCACCTTGGCCAAAGTCATCTCACACTTAGAGATCACCATCTTGAAGAAAGGCCACTTGTAGTAGAAATAGCGCAGCAGCTTCAGGTTCTCTTCGGGAGCTTCCGCCAAAAATTCATTCAGCGCCGTGCCAACCCCATACCAAGACGGCAGCAAAAACCGGGTCTGAGTCCAGCTAAATACCCAGGGAATGGCTCGCAGGCTGCCCAAATCTTTTTTGCCACCACGCCGCGCCGGACGAGAGCTAATTTGCAATTGGCTAATTTCTTCGATTGGCGTGACCTGATGGAAGAAATCAACAAAATCAGGCTGTTCGTAGATCAGCGCCCGGTAATGAGAGCGCGATCGCGACGCCAGTTCTTCCATAATTTGGTGCCAGGGCTGAATATCGTCAAACCCGTTGCGCAACAGACTCGCCTGTACCACCGCTGCCGTAATGGTTTCCAGGTTGTACAGGGCCAGTTCTGGCAAATTATATTTCGAGGCCAGCACCTCGCCTTGTTCCGTAATCTTAATTCGGCCATCAATACTGCGGCCCGGTTGCGCCAAGATAGCCTCATACGCGGGGCCACCACCGCGACCGACCGAGCCACCGCGACCATGGAAGATGCGGATGGCCACGCCATACTCCTCGGCAATCCGCTGCAAAGACTGCTGAGCTTTGTGAATTTCCCAGTTGCTACTCAAGAAACCAGAATCTTTGTTGCTGTCGGAATAGCCCAGCATGATCTCTTGGAGCGATCGCAGCTGAGTATCAGCAGGTACGTCATAGCCACCCGCTAAATAAGCCCGGTACAGCGGCAGTTCAAATAGCTCTCGCATCACCGCTGGAGCCCGCAGCAAATCTTCCACCGTTTCAAATAGCGGCACAACCGCCAAATCTCCCGTACCCTTGCTGGGATCGTAAAGACCCGCCTCTTTGGACAGCAGCAACACCGCCAGCAAGTCACTAACGTGATGGCTCATGCTAATCACATAGGTTTGGCAAATCTCTGGGCCAAACTCTTGGTGCAGCTTACGCACCATACGGAACGTCGCAATGATTTCGTTGGCTTTTTCTGAAAAGGGCAACTCAGTGGGGATCAGTGGCCGACGCGTCTTAAGCTCTTGTACAAGCCAAGCCGTACGCTCTGCCTCACTCATGTCGTTGTAAGGCTTGGGCAAAAGCTGTAAATACTCCACGATTTCGTGCAGCGTGTCGGAATGGCGCGAACTTTCCTGGCGAATGTCGAGATGGGCCAGGTTGAAGCCATAGATTTCCACCTGGCAGATCAGATTCTCCAGATCCCGACATTCCAGCCCGGTTTCCTTAAGGTTGCGGCGAATCAGCACCAGCTCATGCAAAAACTCCTTACCCGATGCATAGATCGTTGCCGGATTAATTTCTGGAATTTCGCTTTGGAAGCAGTCACCACTGTACAGTTTGAGGCTACGCTCCAGTGTATTTTCCAGCCGCTTTTGAATAAACGATAGCTTGAGGCGATACGGCTCCTGTCGATACCGAATCGAGAGCTGTTCGTACACCTCGGGCATTTGAGCCTGATCCTGCTCCAACGACTCCAGCAAATCGGGCAGCACATCGCTCCAGTGCAGCGACAGACTCAGCAAATCAATCAAATGCCGAACGGACTGAATGTACTTTTCGAGAACCAGGTTGCGCTGGTAGCAGGCCGTTTTCCAGGTAATGTCGGGCGTGACGGATGGGTTGCCATCGCGATCGGAACCGACCCAAGAGCCAAACTGACAAAAGTCGAATTTGGGCGGAGTGAGCCCTGGAAACGTGGTGTGCAATGCCTTACGAAAGCGCTGATAGAGCTGGGGAATGACATCAAACAACACCTCCTGGAAGTAGTGCAGGGTGTAGTCCACCTCGTCCAGCACGGTGGGCTTGAACTGGTGCAGTTCGTCGGTACGCCACCACAGGCGAATCTCTTCGGTCAACTGTTCGCGCAGCATTTCTGCTTCCCAGGAGGAAGAGAGTTCGGCTCCGCTCAGGCTTTCTTCGACGAGATCGAGTTGACGCAAAATTTTGGCAATGCGACGCTGCTTATCGCGGATGGTGTGGCGCACAATTTCGGTGGGGTGAGCCGTAAACACCAACCGGATATCGAGATTGTCGATGAGTTGCTGAATTTGCCGAGGAGGCACGTTGAGATAGTTCAGCTTGGGAAACAGCCCCTGGAATGTGCTGGCTTCGCGAGTGGACAAAGCCACATTGTTTTGCAGGCTGCGCTCCAAATAATCGGTATGCAGGCCGTTGCCCTCCTCCGACTCGGCGTTGTTGGCTGCTTGATGAATGGCCAAGTTGTCGTAGGAGGCGCGATATTGCTGCTGTTGGCCTCGCTGCTCGTAGTGTTGCTCGACGATGTTGATGAGCTGGAAGTACAGCGCAAAGGCACGCGCCGCCCGAATGGCATCGTTGAGGTCGAGATTTTCCACAAGCTTGAGAACACCATCGCCTCCTTCATCGGCGGCTTGGCCTTCGGGAGAAGACATGGCTCGAAGCTGACGCAGCAAATCTACAAGCTGCTGACCGCATTCTTGCTGCAACACCGATTCCCACAAGTCTTCCACGATTCGAAGGCGATGGCGCAGGAACAGATCGGTTGATGAGGCGGTGGTGAGATCTGGCTCTGCGGTGGATGAGGTTGTGGTGCTAGAGGGAAAGGTGTCGTCTGATGGGTGGAGGATCGAGCTCATGGTCTTCCCGGCAATTTTATTCGATAATTCTAGGGTTTTTTGGATACAACGCGTATGGCAAAAGCGCGGTTTGAATTCAAAAATAAAGCTTAAATTTTTTGATGTCGTTTGGGGAGATGCGTGGGAAACACGGTTTTGGTTGGAGAGATGCTGTTAACCATAGGTGTGGTGTGAATGTGAGCGAGGTGAATGTAAATGACAGCGAGGTGCAGTGAGTTGGACAGAAGAGAGGGTGTCTACAATTGATGGTATTGGGAAGCGCTGAAAACGAGTGCCTTTGAGTGTTTTTCTTTAAGTCCGCGGGACAAAAGTTTTCGTCTGAGGGACAGAAGAGCGATCACACCTGTTTGCGAAACGGCTGAAACAGTTTAACGGATTGCGTTTGGGGTTTGGGCGTTGTTAGGGAATCGGTAAACCACCACGACATGAGAATTGTTGCCTATTCATACATCGAACCGATGTTCGAATCTGTACCGAATGCTTCAGTGTGGGGTCAGACAGTGGATCGGGTCTATCAGGATTTGGGCGATCGCACCCAAATGCAGGCATTACTACAAGACTGCCGCACCAACCCACCAGCATACGTTTTAGTTCAGCAGCTTAGCGATTTGGGTGATACAGCCGAGGCCATGAGCGCTCATTTGGCAGAGTTAGAAGCCCTGGGTGTGAATTTGATTGTCCTGGATGAGCCGATTGAAGAATCGCCCAATGAGAACATTTCGCCTGTGCGGCGATCGCACCTGCTGCAATTCATCCACCAACTACAATACAACCAGCGCAGCCACCGCATTCGCAAGGGGCATGCTCAAAACCGAATCAAAGCGTTACCGCCCCCAGGCCGAGCGCCGTACGGCTATCGCCGAGGCAAAGATCGATATGTGGTCGATCGCACAACCGCACCTGTTGTGAAGGCGTTTTTTGAGCATTTTTTGCTGTATGGCTCACTCCGGGGCAGTGTACGGCATTTACAGCAGAAGTACAACAAGCGCATCTCCGTTTCGACGGGAAAGCGCTGGCTCACGAGCCCGGTGTATCGGGGAGATCTCGTCTATCAAACTGGGGATGTCGTGCCCGATACCCATGCCTCAATCCTATCGCGGCAGGAGGCTGCCCAAGTCGATCGGCTACTGCGCCGAAACCGCAAACTGCCGCCCCGCAGCGCCAGTGCGCCGCGATCGCTCGCCGGATTGGTGCAGTGTGGCACGTGCCAATCGGGCATGACCGTCACTCGCGTAACCGCACCTCGCCGCGAGCAGGAATATCTCTATCTGCGGCCGATGCAGTGTCCCAATCGCCCCAAGTGTGGCGCACTCCCCTATCACCAAATCCTGAACCGCATTATTGACCAAATTTGCGATGAACTGCCCCGTGCCGTCAACGGAGCAGACCTACCCGATATCGATCTGGTGAAACAAGCGTTGGAAAGGGAGATTGACACAAAACAGCACATCCTCACCCAGCTTCCCAATCTGGTAGATACGGGAGTACTGGACCAAGAAACAGCGGATTTGAGAGCTTACAAACTGCAAACTGAGACTGCTGCGCTCCAGGCGAAGCTGTCACAGTTACCACCAGTAAACTTGCAGGCGATCGCTCAAGTTGTCTCGCTCCAACAGTTTTGGCTTGACCTGTCAGAGTCGGAACGGCGGTTCTACTTTCGAGAGTTTATTCGGCAGATTCAATTCATCCGAGAGGGCGATCGCTGGGATATTCGGCTGGAATTTATCTTTTGACTGGCACGGCCAACCCTTGATTGCGAGCTGATGGCCTGGGAGCTGATTGAGAGGAGTTCATGCAGCCCTGATTTTAAGTGGCTGCACGAATCGATCGCGCTAGCCCGCTGCTTTACAACCAATAATCCACTGCCTCGCTAAAAGGCACCCAATAGCTCATCCAGCGCATCCAAAGCTTCGCAGCTTGGAGTTGCTTCGGGTTGGCGCACAGGGCGGGGTTGGCTCTTGGGCGGCGGCGCAGCTTCCGGTGGTGGGGCGATCGCCGACATCCCTGACATCTCAGGTTGGCGACCTGTCAAATACTCATCGGCATAGCGACGAAACACCGCTTCAACCGCCGCGCGCGCATTTTTCAAGCCCCATTCATGGGCGATCGCGCTAGCCTTTTCTAGCACATCAGGACTCAGTCTTACTTTGTTGTCATACATAGCTGCGTATCGCTCGACATCAAATACAACCCACGAACATTGGCAAACTGCGGATCACCCATGACGGTAAACAACCGATGGCCACCCAGTCGCTCTGAAATGAGATGAGTGCTGCCCCCCGTCACCAAAAATCGGGTCACCCTGGGCATATACGGCGTGTACTGAGCCCGCACCGTTTGAAAAATGCCCTTAAACCACTGCTCCAGATGCTCGTCCAGCCATTCCTCCCACGACAGCCCCGTATCCGCATAGCTGTGACCATGTCGGAAACCATCCATAATCAGGCTGGGGTCGGCAGTGGTTCCCAAAATCGTGCTGAGGCGTTTGTCAAAGCTAATGGAAACGGCGAGTTCATAGGCTCCACCACGATCCATCACATTTTCGTCAATCACCTCGCCATCCTCATCCACTAAGCGTGTGAGCCAGGTGCCGCCGCCAATATCCACCACAATGGTGTAGCCCGTACCAGGAATAAGGCCAAGCTGCTTGGCATAGCGGTACGCGCCCATGCCCTCGCGCTCCACTTCCACCTGCTCCACCATGACGCGGTAATCCAGGTCGTTGCGGCGAAACTCGTGCATACCGAGTAGCTGCTCCCGAATGGCGCTGGCATTGCGACCCGGATCTGGCGTGGAGGCATACACCTGAAGCACAAACTCGGTTTGACCATTCCACGGCTCCAGGCAGGCATAGAGGTGAATGCGCGATAGCTCCACTTTGTTTTCCACCACGGTTTGCTGCTGGCGGCGATATTTGTAGGCTTGTGCGCCAAAGTGGTAGCGGCTCCCATCCGGCAGTTCGATGAGGGGCGAGGCATCGGAATAGCTAACTGCATCGCGCCCTTGGGGTAGTTGGTACCGCACAGAGCGGATGGCTTTGGGATGCCCCACCCCATCAAAAAACTTGAGATCGTAGTTGCCTGCATCAAGGGCCAGGACGCGGGTTCCGGACGAATTCGGTTGGGCTTTACTCGAACGTCGGGCTCTGGTACCTATAGTCATAAGTGTCTCGTTGTAACCGTCTGGGCAAATCCGTCCCCAGTAGTACACGAGTACTATAACATTTTGACTGAAAAGAGAAAGGGGCGATCGCCTTCTTTGTCCTTGTTCATTGATTGGAGAACCCGCAAAAAGCCCCATTGCATCTCGCATTGGGGCTTTTTTAAAGAAGTTTAAAGTGGGTACCAATGAAGACAGATGGAGACGGGTGGAGACGGGTGGATGCAAATGGGGACATATGGCCCATCGTGTTCGCCCAATGACGAACCTGATTCGCTAAGGCGAGAGCCGCACCACGGCAACATTGCAGGATAGGTTCTATGGCAATTGGTCTAAACAGCAGAGTCGACAAATCGCTAGGGCAGAAATAGGCCCGCTTCGGTGCAAATGCCCTGGAGTGGGCGATCCCAAGGATCGTTGGGCAATTTTGGCACCCGAGCAAACTCAAACACAATGCCCACAGTTGGCTTCGAGCGCCACTCTGGTTTTGCCAACATGCGATCGTAAAAACCGCCGCCATAGCCCAACCGATAGCCCCGCACATCGCAGGCAACAGATGGCACCAAAATCAGATCCACATCCTGCGGACGAATGACAGGAGCAGAAGGATGCGGTTCGGGGATGCCGTATGCGCCCTTTTGCAAAGGAATGGAGCTGGAAGGCAACCACAGGTGCCATTCCAGGAATTTTTGGTCGATGCAGCGCGGAAATCCGAAGCGCTTACCCAATCGCCACAATCGCGTGAGGTCGGGCTCGTTGCGAAAGCTGAAGTACACCAAAATGGTGCGGGCTTGCTGAAAGGTGGGCCAGGTACGCAAATGCTCACAAATGCGATCGCTTTTTTCTTTCCATATCTCAGGATGGATAGCCTGCCGAGCTTTCAAGAGCGATCGCCGCAGGTCGGCTTTGGTGGGTTGAATTGAATTGGACTGAATATCCGTTGCGCTCACAAATCGTTGCTAAAAGTAGTGGTTGCCAAACGGGGGTGAATGGAAACAGTTGGCTTATATCAGGGTACAGAATGCCGACCCATTCGGCGCACATTCATGGGTGCTGGGTGCGGGCTTTGTTTCGTTGAGTTGGCCCCTTGCAATATCCCATCTAAAATTCAACGGCTTGCGTCAGTCCCGATTTAGTTCTGCGGGTATTGGTAGCCGAGCCATGCGAGTTCAACCAACGTTAGCTCGTACCAAAAGTTGCCTGCACCCTGCATCGCACTCAGGCGATCGCGGCAGCGTCCACTGCCCAGCAAGCCACAGGCCCAACTCAGCAATTCCTCTTGTGACAGAGAGCGACCGTCGGGGTCGTACCAAACGGAGCCGAACTTGGCGGTGCGCCCGTTGGGGTAGCTCCACGACGAGCCCGAGTTGGCAGATTGCCCGTTGGGGTAGTTGTAGCTGTTGCCAAAAGTGGCTGTTTGGCGATTGGGATAGCTCCACGACGAGCCCAATCGGGCCACCTGGCCATTGCTCCATTGGGGAATGCCGCGACTGTCGCCAAATCCCTGGCATACGGCCAACTGCCGACTGCTCACCTCATCGCTTAGTCGGCCAAAGGGGTCGGACATGTAGGCTAGCCGTGCCATCACAGTCAGCGTGGTGCAATCGCTGGTGTTCTGTGTGGGCAGGGCATCCGGGGGAAAAGGCAAGCTGCGCGGTTCATATCGGCGATCGCGATCGCGCCGAGGAATCGGCAGGTAGATATCAATATCAGGCCGAATGATAATTTGGCTGAGGTGCAGGGTGCGGGGTGTAGATGCCTCGGATGGAAGTGAAGCTGCAAGCGATGGTGAAACGGCAGCACTAATCTGAAGACTCATCACGAAGAACAGACCGACATTGCCACCCCATGCCAATCCATGCCGAAGTACCGTCAAACCATGCATCGCAGTATAAAAAGAAACATCCAAGTGTATATCCATGGACGAAATTCCATGGCCGGAGTTCCAAATGGCGGCGCGTTACCAGCTTCGGTTTTGCTTTGAGTACGGGTCGGGAGTATGTTTGTGGAGCGGCAATGAGACGGCAATCGCCCGTTTTGGCTATGCGGTAGAACCAACGGTTTTACCAATGCCGCTGGAATTGGTGGTGCGCATGGAAGAGTTGATTGCTTGGTACGATCGCCGTTTGGATTGGGACAACCCGCCAGCGATCGCGGCCGATTGGGATAAGGCAGAAGAAAAGCGCTTTCAACAAGCGGCAACCCATTTGCTAGAGAACGTGCGATCGCACTTAGGACGAACTTATGCGATCGCCGATGAGCGTTCAAAATTTGATTAATGCAAAAGTCATCGATTGGGTGAATGTTGCAAGTTTTTATCGGCTCAGCACGCCAACCGTCTGGAAATTTGGCCCAAAGCCGTTATTTCCATTGCGCTTTCACGGGTACTTAGGGAGATATGCCGTACGTGCCCCGAATCTTGGCCTGCTCTAAAACGGTTGGGGCCGGATCTCGTTCAACCGAAATGAGCCCCAGTGCCTTGAGATCAGCTTCCACCATGATTTGTACCAACTGCTCAAACGTAACCGAAGGAGCCCACCCCAGCTCTTTGCGAGCTTTGGAGGCATCGCCCATCAACACATCCACCTCGGCAGGACGCAGATAGCGCTGGTCAAAAACAACATAGTCTTGCCAGTTGAGATTGACATGCCCAAAAGCCAGCTCCAAAAACTCTTGCACAGAATGGGTTTCACCCGTTGCAACTACGTAATCATCGGCTTGGTCTTGCTGCAACATCAGCCACATGGCTTGCACATAGTCTTTGGCATAGCCCCAGTCGCGCTTGGCTTCCAGGTTGCCCATGTACAGCTTTTGCTGTTGACCCGCCACAATGCGGGCGATCGCGCGGGTAATTTTGCGGGTGACAAACGTTTCGCCCCGACGCGGCGACTCGTGGTTAAACAAAATGCCGTTACAGGCAAACAGTCCATAGGACTCGCGATAATTAACCGTTTGCCAATGGGCATACACCTTGGCACATGCATAGGGGCTGCGAGGATAAAACGGCGTCGTTTCTCGCTGGGGCACATCTTGCACCTTGCCGTACATTTCGGAGGAACCCGCCTGGTAAAACCGCACTTGATACCCTGTGCGGCGATCGTAATCTCGAATCGCTTCTAACAATCGCAGCGTGCCCATGCCCACCGTATCGACGGTATATTCAGGCGCATCAAAGCTCACCCGCACATGGGACTGGGCTCCCAGGTTATAGATTTCCTGCGGCTTTACCTCTTCAAGAATGCGGCGCAGCGTAGTGCCGTCGGTTAGGTCGCCATAGTGCAAAAATAAGCGCGCTTGCCCCTGATGTGGGTCAACGTAAATGTGGTCAATGCGGTCGGTATTAAAAGTAGAGGTGCGCCGGATGATGCCATGCACTTCGTAGCCTTTGTCCAATAGCAGCTCGCTCAAATACGAGCCGTCTTGCCCTGTAATTCCAGTAATTAACGCTCGTTTGTGATCTGGCATGTCCAATCCTTAGCGGGCCTGAACGGGGCAAATGCCTCAAGCTTTGGCTTCTAACCTGATGAGTCTATCACCCTGGCTAAGCGATCGCCCAAGCTAACCGTGTGACGCGCTACCGTGGGAATATAATCATTGATCCAAAATAGTGCTGGACTTAACGCTAAGTCCCAATCGTTGACTGAACAATTCGCATCTGGTGCCTGGAGAGGTTGTAGACGATGTTGGAAGCTTATCGAATTCATGTAGAAGAACGCGCCAAACTGGGCATTCCTCCGCTGCCGCTGGATGCAGAGCAAACGTCTCAACTCTGTGACCTGCTGCAACATCCGCCCGCTGGCGAAGAAGAGTTTTTGCTGCATCTGCTGCGCGATCGCGTTCCCCCCGGGGTGGATCAGGCGGCTTATGTGAAGGCGGGGTTCTTGACGGCGATCGCCCAAGGCAGTCTCTCTAGCCCCCTCATCTCTCCCAAGGAAGCAGTGGAACTGCTGGGCACCATGATGGGCGGCTACAACGTGAATTCCCTCATCGAACTGCTGAAGTCGGAGAATGCGGAACTGGCAGAAACGGCGGCGATCGCCCTCAGCAAGATTCTCCTCGTCTACGATGCCTATCACGATATTGATGAATTAGCTAAATCGGGCAACCCCTACGCCAAGCAAGTCATGGAATCCTGGGCCAGTGCTGAATGGTTCACCAGCCGACCAGAACTGCCTGAGGCCATCACCGTCACCGTCTTCAAAGTAGCTGGCGAAACCAACACCGACGACCTCTCTCCCGCACCCCACGCCACCACCCGGCCCGATATTCCGCTCCATGCCACCGTCATGCTCGAAAGCCGCATGGAAGACCCCATCGGCACCATTGCCAAGCTCAAGGAGAAAGGGCATCCCGTTGCGTATGTGGGCGATGTGGTGGGAACTGGATCCTCCCGGAAGTCCGCCACGAACTCGGTGCTGTGGCACATGGGCGAGGATATTCCCTTCGTCCCCAACAAGCGCACTGGCGGATTCTGCCTGGGTGGCAAAATTGCGCCCATCTTCTTCAACACCATGGAAGATTCGGGGGCACTGCCCATCGAGTGCGATGTCACCCGTATGGAAACCGGGGACGTCATCACCATCTATCCCTACAAGGGCGAAATCACCAACGAATCGGGCGAAGTCATTTCTACCTTCAGCCTCAAGCCCGACACCATTCTGGATGAGGTGCGTGCGGGAGGCCGCATTCCCCTGCTGATTGGCCGCACGCTCACGGATAAGGTGCGCGCAGCCATGGGTCTTGAGCCCAGCCCTGTTTTCACCCGTCCGCAAATGCCCGCCGACAGTGGCAAGGGTTTCACCCTGGCGCAAAAGATGGTGGGCAAAGCCTGCGGTCTTCCCGGTGTGCGGCCCGGTACTTACTGCGAGCCCATGATGACTACCGTTGGCTCGCAGGATACGACTGGCCCCATGACCCGCGACGAGCTGAAGGAATTGGCCTGTCTCGGCTTCGGGGCCGACTTGGTGATGCAGAGCTTCTGCCATACCGCCGCCTATCCCAAGCCGGTGGATATCAAAACTCATCATGACCTGCCGGACTTTATTAATCAGCGGGGCGGTGTTTCCCTGCGTCCGGGCGATGGCATCATCCACTCCTGGCTGAACCGCATGCTGATGCCGGATACGGTAGGCACAGGCGGCGACTCCCACACGCGCTTCCCCCTGGGAATTTCCTTCCCTGCTGGCTCTGGCCTGGTGGCCTTTGCAGCAGCCCTTGGTGTCATGCCGTTGGATATGCCGGAGTCGGTGCTGGTGCGTTTCAAGGGCAAATTGCAACCGGGTGTGACGCTGCGGGATATTGTAAACGCCATTCCCTATGTCGCCATTCAGCAGGGCAAACTCACGGTTGCCAAGGAAAACAAGCAAAACATCTATTCCGGCAAGATTATTGAAATGGAGGGACTGCCCGACCTGAAGCTGGAGCAGGCCTTTGAACTGACGGATGCTACCGCAGAGCGATCGGCGGCGGGCTGCACCATCAAGCTCAGCGTCGATACCGTTGCGGAATATCTGCGCTCGAACGTTGCCCTGCTGAAGAATATGGTGGCGCGAGGCTATGGCGATGCGCGTACCATTCTGCGGCGGGTGGCCAAGATGGAAGAGTGGCTGGCCAACCCTTCACTAATGGAGGCCGACGCGGATGCCGAGTACGCCGATGTGATTGAGGTGGATCTGGATCAGATCACTCAACCTCTGGTGGCGGCACCGAATGATCCAGACAACATCAAGCTGATGTCGGAGTGTGCGGGCGACCCGGTGCATGAGGTGTTTATTGGCTCCTGCATGACCAACATTGGCCACTACCGCGCCGCAGCAAAAGTGCTGGAAGGAGCAGGTCAAGCCAAGGCTCGCCTGTGGATTTGTCCGCCGACCCGGATGGATGAGAAGATGCTGCGGGATGAAGGCTACTACAGCATTTTTGCGGCTTCGGGTGCGCGGTTGGAAATGCCCGGTTGTTCGCTATGTATGGGCAACCAGGCCCGTGTGGCAGATGGCACCACGGTGTTCTCCACCTCAACCCGCAACTTCAACAACCGCATGGGTAAGGGAGCGCAGGTGTACCTTGGCTCAGCGGAACTAGCGGCAGTCTGTGCATTGCTGGGCAAAATTCCCACGGTGGAAGAGTACCTGGCGGTGATGGCCGATCGCGTCAATCCCTTTGAGGCTGAACTGTACCGCTACCTCAACTTTGACCAGATCGTTGGCTTTGAGGATGAGGGCCGTGTAATTCCCCTGGAAGAAATGCCCCGCATTGAGGACATTTTGGGCATGCCCACCGCCAGCGCTCGCTAGTTAACGGTAAAACTGAGCCTGCTACAACAATGGCTTGTGGGCTTGACTCACGAGCCATTGTTGTATAGCCGTATGAATTCTAAATAGTTGCGATAAGATGCGTGGCAACTCCAAGTTGGAGCTTTGTAAAAATGGCAAACCGAAAACGAAAGTGGATTTACGCGCCATCCAAAGCGAAACAGCCCAAGCCAAAGGTGCCAGAACCGACCAAAGCACTCATTCAGCAGCAATTTGATGAATTAATTGAGTCGTGTTACAAACCCAGGTACCTGAATCCGCCGAGACCCGATTCATCCTTTTCCTCTCTTACGGATATTTTTGGTAAGTGGTACCGCAACTATTTCTACATTTGCGGCATGCATACCAGGTCTGAGGATGACGAATCATCTCAGACTCAGGAGTTCCGGTTTGCTCGCTATGAATACGTTGGGCCGGATCAATTCAATATCGCCTACATGCGGCATACAGGGCAGTGGTGGCAAATTGGGAGCGATCGCACCCTAGAACAATGTCTACATGAAGCAAGAATCAACGAAATCCTGCATCCCTTCAGCCTATAGATTAAAGACCTCACAGGCTTCACCGTGGATCGATAACGCGCTCAGCTTTAGGTGAAATAGTCAAATGTGGGCGTGGGACTTTGTCCAGGCTGTTCGGCTGAGTTGGGCGATCGCCAGTGAGTTCCCCCACCTCGACGGCGCTCGGGAAACTCATCCCGACGCTCACCAGCATTCGCAATATTGAGGCTAGCGGTATAGGGCAATGCAATGCCTAGCAAGGCCGTGAGAACGAGCATCGTCAACGCACAAGGCGACAGAGAAAACTGAATTAAAAGCGATTTCATAGACATTGTTGACGATAAGCGGGTTGCAGTAATACACGTAGGCATTGCAGCGACAGAGTGCAATTGAAGCAGAACTACCAAAACATGCACGACTCAAGCGCGGCGGACTAGGTAAGGAAACGTACCTTTATATACCGGGGGTGATCGTCCAAACAACTGAGCTTTGAGCAAGAAAGCTGCTTGTCATTAGGTTGTCCTAATGGGGGAAAAGGACTACCTGGGGCAGGCTGCTGCCAGTAGAGAGGGTGCAACGGCTAGCAGGAATTTCAGGGGATGCGAATTTGGCCTGTTTTATTTTTTACATACATACAGAAAGCTCTAGTAGGGTACTTGGGCTTCTTTATACAAGTCTTAACTTTTGGTATTGTTTTTATGTGGTGATAGTTTTTTGGATAGCAGAGTTATCCATTCGAGGAACGCTAACGGCAAATTCTACTGAAGTTTGCAACCCTCAATTTGGGCCAAACAATTTGCTCTAATGAACGCAGCAACTCCTTAATGAAGGCGGTCGGTTATGAATAGTTTGCGAAAGCTAGCGATCGCACCATCCATCTTCGAACTCAAAATCAGAATGGCCACGCAAAATTCAGTATATTTGCGGAAAGCTTGACACAGCAGTCATTGTAACGGCTGCGCTTGAAGCTGCAACAGAGAGGTTCCACAGCTGAATTCGTACCAGCTATAGAGTCAATCTTGGCTTTGATGTTGTTGGGTAGAGCATCTTAGCTAGAAGAATGAAAAGAGCTTTCAACGGAGTTAGGGTATGAATTGAAACAGTAGAAACTCTTATTTTTGTACTGTTTCATCTTCATTCAAATAAGAACTAAACCGTCATCGAAAGATCTGTATTTCTGTAGGAATGATTCCTCAAAGTTGAAAGGCAAACAGAATTGCAGACTCCGATTGAGCCTATCAACAGCATGATTTAAAGAACGTCAGTATGGTTCGTAACGTTCAATGGATCTCCGTGAGTTGTTGTATGCAGTGCCACACAACAATTCACGCCTTCAAAAATGCATTGATGTAAGAAGTCCAATAATTCACGTAGGCAACCTAATCGGCCACAGCCATCGGTGGATGCTGTGCCAACACTCGCTTCAGGTATTGCCCCGTATACGAGCCCTCGACCTCGGCAACCGTTTCAGGAGTTCCTTTCGCAATGATTTGACCACCGCGATCGCCCCCCTCCGGCCCCAAATCAATAATCCAGTCCGCACAGCGAATCACATCCAAATTGTGTTCAATGACCAGAATGGAATTTCCCATATCTGCCAACCGCTGCAACACATCAAGCAGCTTATGCACGTCATAGAACGACAGCCCCGTCGTTGGCTCATCGATCAGATACAAAGTCTTGCCCGTCGCCCGCCGCGACAACTCCGTTGCCAGCTTTAACCGCTGTGCCTCACCCCCCGAAAGCGTCGGAGCCGTCTGCCCCAGCCGCACATAACCCAAGCCCACATCCACCATCGTTTGCAGCTTCGCCGCTGCCTTAGGAATGTTGATGAAGAACTCCAGCGCTTCCTCTGCTGTCATGTTCAAAACATCAGAAATGGATTTTCCCTTGTACTTCACCTGCAAGGTTTCTCGGTTGTAGCGTGCGCCTTTGCACACCTCACACTGCACATACACATCCGGCAGGAAGTTCATTTCAATCACGTTTACGCCCTGGCCACCACAGGCTTCGCAGCGGCCACCTTTCACGTTAAAGGAGAACTGCCCCGCCTTATAGCCTCGCGCCTTTGCCTCAATCGTCTCGGCAAACAAATCGCGGATGACATCAAACACGCCCGTATAAGTTGCCGGATTTGAGCGAGGCGTGCGACCAATGGGCGACTGATCAATCACAATCGCCTTATCCAACACATTCAATCCCGTCATTTCCCCCAACTCTTTGGGGAACGGCACCTTGTGACCAAAGTGATGCTGCAATGCCGGGTAGAGCAACTCGTTTACCAGAGTCGATTTCCCCGAACCAGACACCCCCGTAATGCAAACAAACTTGCCCAGGGGAATTTCTACCGTCAGATCTTGCAGATTATTGCGGCAAGCATGAAGTAAGCGAATGGCACAACCGTTTCCCTCTCGCCGAGCCAGTGGCGTGTGAATGACCCGGCGACCCGACAGGTAGGCTCCGGTTAAGGATGTTTCGGCCTCCAGTAGGTCATCGAACCCACCCTGCATGACAATGTTGCCTCCGTGAACGCCCGCACCGGGGCCAATATCCACTAGGTAATCTGCGGCGCGAATGGTATCTTCGTCGTGCTCTACCACAATCAGCGTGTTGCCCAAATCGCGGAGACGAGTCAGGGTGGCCAGCAGGCGATCGTTATCTCGCTGGTGCAGACCGATGCTGGGTTCATCCAGCACGTACAGCACGCCCGTCAAGCCGGAGCCGATCTGCGTCGCCAGCCGAATCCGCTGCGCTTCCCCACCGGAGAGCGTCATAGCGGTTCGGTGCAAGGTCAGGTAGTCCAGTCCCACATCCAGCAAAAATTGCAGACGTGCCTTAATTTCCTTGAGTGCCAAATCTCCAATTTGCGCCTGCCGAGGCGATAGCTCCATGGCATTGACTCGATCCAAGCACTCGCGAATGGAAACCCCGGTCAGGTCGTGGATGCGAAACTGGCCTAACCGCACGGCTAGGGCTTCGGGCTTGAGGCGATCGCCCTTGCACACCTCACAGGCTTGATCCACCAAATACTGCTCTAGCTTTTGCTTGTAGGTGTCGGAGCTGGCCTCGCGATATTGCCGATCCAGCATGGGCAACACCCCTTCGTATTTGCGGTGGTAGCCCTTATTTTCGCGATAGCGGGAATCCGATTCGATGTAGATTTTTTCCTCGGAGCCATGCAGAATCACATGCTGCTGATCGGGGGTAAGCTTTTCCCACGGGGTTTGCAGCTCGAAGCCAAACGCCTGCCCCACACTGTACAGCAGCGAAAAGTAGTAGGTGTTGTCTTTGTCGGACCACGGGGCGATCGCCGCATAGACCGGAAGTTTTGGATCGGGCACCACCAAATCGGGCGAAAAGGTGCGCAAACTGCCCAAACCATGGCAATGAGGACAGGCACCGTAGGGCGAATTGAAGGAGAACAATCGGGGCGATAGCTCCTCCATCACCGCGCCATGCTCAGGACACGCAAAGTTTTCCGAGAAGATGAGATCCATCTCTTTCTTCTTCTCGTCCGTCTCTTCTTTACTGCCATAGCGTCCGGCAGGTTCCGCCGCCATGTGGGGCAGCACCGCCAGCTGCAAATCGGGATTGGTGGGAAACTGCACCACGTTATCGGTTTCGGGCAGGGTGGCGTTGATGATGGCAATCCCTTCCGATCGCTTCAAGCAGGTGGACAGCGAATCCACGAGCCGCTCCTCAATACCCTCTTTTTTGACCAGCCGATCCACCACGATCTCCACATCGTGGAACTGGTTTTTGTCGAGTTCAATGTTGTCGGTGAGTTCGCGCACTTCCCCATCCACCCGCACCCGCACAAAGCCCTCTGCTGCCAAGCCCGACAGCAGCTTCTTGTGGGTGCCCTTTTTGCCGCGCACCACCGGAGCCAGAATTTGGAAGCGGGTGCGATCGGGCAGAGTCATGATTTTGTCCACCATTTCGTCGATGCTCTGGGGAACGATGGAGCGATCGCAAATGGGACAGTGGGGTTTACCGGCGCGGCCATACAGCAAACGCAGGTAGTCGTAAATTTCGGTAACGGTGCCGACAGTGGAGCGGGGGTTGTGGGAGGTGGATTTTTGGTCGATGGAGATGGCGGGACTCAAACCCTCGATCGCATCCACATCGGGCTTATCCACCTGGCCCAAAAATTGCCGCGCATAGGCACTGAGGGATTCCACATAGCGGCGCTGTCCCTCGGCAAAGATGGTGTCGAATGCTAGCGAGGATTTGCCAGAGCCGGATACACCCGTAAACACGATCAGCTTGTCGCGGGGAATCTCTAGATCCACATTTTTAAGATTGTGCTGACGTGCACCCCGAATGCGGATGCAGTTTTCGGGGTCGATGGCGATCGCTTTTCCCGCCGATTTTGATTTGCGCTTGGAACCAACCGATTTGCCATTGCCGTTCGCAGCAGACGATGGCAGCGCATCGCTCAGCGAAACGTCGGGATTGGATGTGGCTTTGCGGGAGCGGGGTGGCATAACGGGCGATCGCCAGGTCAGTAACACATCTTAACGATTGTAACGTTAAACCCAAGAGTCCAGACAGAATCTAAGGTTCTGCCCTTGTGGGTTCCACGCAGCTCAGTTGCAGGCAGGCTTTGTGAACCCGCAAACCGCCTGAGCCAACAGACTTCATGGACACTTTACATACTGGCCCGTGTTTCGTGCGTAAAACCCGAACCCAGGCATGATGCAATAGACAGGGCAATGGCGATCCAACAGAGCGATTGCGCAGGGTAATCGCGGCCTTTGTGCAGGGTTGGCCTGCTCACCGCGATGAGCGATCGCACAGAACTGCATCTACCAAACACACCAGATGCACCAAAGCATTCATCTGCCCTTTAGAGGACATCTGAAAAGTGCCGGAAGCTCCGTGTATTGCCCTCACCCCTTGTGTTCCCCTCTCCCAAACTTGGGCGAGGGGAAAGGGTTTGCAGCTCCCCTTCTCCCAAAATTGGGAGAAGGGGCTGGGGGATGAGGGCTATTTTTTGACTGCTCAGACATCCTCTTAGTTTACTGTGAATCCACCAATATTAGTACAAGTGTTTTGCCAAGTGCTTTGTATGGAGTTTTGCATCTGGAGCATGTTTTCTGGCCGAGATGAAACCCTGAGTAACGAACCATTCAACCATTTGGGAATTTGGTTTTTCTCAGAATCATGACAGTTGCATCAGTTGTATTGCAAGGATAGTGAAGGATGAGACGATTATTTTATGTGGCGCTCAGCGTCATCACCTGTGGGCTAATGTTGTTAGGGCAACTGATGGGTGCAGAACGCAGCCTCGCTGACGATGGCTACCCGCCGTATTTGGGGGATGCATCGATTGAAACGCTTAACAATATTCGCCGCACGATCGAGGCCAGTCGTCAGGCTCAAGCAGCGATCGCCTATGGCAGCTCGGTCATTAGCGCTACAACTTCCATGGATGCTGGAGAGGCCGGAGCCGCGATCGCCGTCTGTGCCATCACGCCCGAAAATTGCTCCCTCGATCCATCGTTGCAGGCCGAGGCGATCGAAGGCATTAGCGACATTGTGCAAGGTCGCGTTGGCCACCACATTGACTCACGCATCATTGATGGTGACCCGCTGTTTGGCAGTTCCCCCATGAATGACCAGGAACGAGACTTTTGGGAAACCATGCGCGACGCGTTGGAAAATCCCGAAGATTTTGCCGATTTGATGCGGGGCAGTGGGGCCAGCCACGGCGACCCACACATCGTCACCTACGATGGGTTGCGCTACGGCTTTCAAACGGTGGGTGAGTTCATTCTGACGCGCTCGGTGGATAACCTGTTTGAGGTGCAGGCGCGGCAGTCTCGCTTTCCGGGTCGGGATCTGTCGCTGAACACAGGGGTGGCGATCAAAGTGGGGGGCGATCGCATCACCTTCTACACGCAAAACTTTCCCGATGGCAACACCAGCACGCCTTTGCGAGTGAATGGAACACCTGTCACCCTGACGGATGATGAGCTGCGGCTACCGACGGGCGGCAACGTTCGGCGCATTAGCCCCACGCGCTATGTGGTCGCGGGGCCGGGAACCGAGGAAGTGACCGTGGCGATCGCACCTCGTGAGGAATTCCCGTTCCTGAATGTGGTGGTGGATGTGCCCAAAACCACGCCCGATCTGGCGCTGTACACCGGCATTTGGGGTAATTTTGATGGGCGTGCTCAGGATGATTTGCAAACGCGCAATGGTCGGGTGATTGAACCCCAATCCACCTATGGCGATGTGAGCAATGTGCTGTCGAGCGTGCTACCCCGCTCGATTCCGCTGCGAGAGGCCGAAACGCTCTACTTTGAGCAAATGCACCGGGAGTTTGGGGATAGCTGGCGTATTAGTCAGGCAGAATCGCTGTTTGACTATGCACCGGGGCAAACAACAGCAACGTTTACGCTACGGGGATTCCCCAGTTCGTTCCTGTCGTTGCGATCGCTCACTCCCACCCAACTGCGCGGTGCTGAGCAGGTTTGCCGCGATCAACAGGTTGACCCGTTGTTCCTGGAAGGCTGCATCTTTGATGTTGGTGTGACCCAAGATTCTAGCTTTGCCCAGGCCGTAGGCAATTTGGTGCTGAACCGAGTCACCGATCGGGTACTGGATGAGGTGCAAGATCGCATCCCGGTTCCCATTCCCGGTGGTCGCCCCAGAATCCGCCTTCCTTTTTAGTCGGGTTCGTTTAGACATCTTAGAAGGGGAATGATTTGATTTATTTTCACCCTGTTTGGGCGATGTGCCGTGAGTAATGCCGCGACACACCGCCCAATTTTGTCAGTTTTGAAATCTCTTCGTCGCATTAAAATTTAAGGCACAGCACCAAACATGACGTGTACGTAACCCTTCAGCCGCAATAAAATTCAGTTCGCCTTCTACACCCATGAGTGAAACCGATATTCTGACCCGAATTGCCCGTGTCATTAATCCATCGGAGCCAGTGCCACCCGGCGATCCGACCTATGTGGATTGTGACGATGAGCGCGGCGATACCAACGTGATTGACGACTTGGGTGTCGAAATCTTGCGAGGAGAGGATCGCACCTGCCAGCTTTACTCCGGGCACCGAGGTGCGGGCAAATCGACGGAGTTGCTGCGGCTGAAGCAACATTTAGAAGAAAATGGCTGCTTTGTGGTCTATTTTGCCGCTGTGGGTGAAACAGAGGATGTCGATCCAGAAGATGCTGAGTATACCGACATCTTGTTTTCCTGCACTCGGCATTTGCTCACTCAGCTAAAGTTGGCCGATGCGAACCCCGTTATTGGTTGGTTTAGAGAACGATGGCAGCGCTTGCATGAACTCGGCCTAACCAGAATTGAAGTGCAGGATTTGAATGTCGAGGTTGGAATTCAGGAAATTACCAATCTGAGTACGACGATTCGAGCTGTACCGTCAGAACGGACGAAGATCCGAAACCTGGTCAATCCAGATACCCCATCGCTTATCCAAGCCCTCAACGATTTCATCGAAGACGGAAAGCGGAAACTGCCTGCGGGTAAGACCAAGCTGGTGATGATTGCCGATAACCTGGATCGGATTGTGCCTGTATACCGCGACGATGGACGCAGTAACCATGACGAAATTTTTATTGAACGCAGTGGCCAATTGCGCGGGCTAAAGTGTCATTTGATCTACACCATTCCTGTTTCGATGGTGCATTCCAACCGATCCAGCGATTTGCAATCCGTCTATGCGTGCAATCCGCGCCTATTGCCCATGGTGATGGTGCGAAACCCAGATGGCACCATTCATAAGTCTGGTTTGGCGCGAATGAAGCAGCTCATTTTGCAACGCATTCAAACAGTGCTGCCGGATGCCGCGTTAGAAGAAGGGATTTTTGAGTCTGCCGAGGCTCTGGAAAAACTTTGCCTGATGAGCGGCGGCCACATGCGCGAGTTGTTTCTGCTCATGAAAGAAGCCATAAACCGCAGTGACAAGTTGCCAATTTCTAACCGGGCTGTGCAACGAGCCATTACAGAAACTCGTGCCACCTACCGCCCCGTGCCGCAGCACAACGAATGGCATCTACTGGCCAAGGTTGCTCATACCCACCGCATTGAAAACGACTCGGCGTATCGCAATCTCATGTTTCGGCGGTGCATCCTAGAATATCGGTATCTGGATGATGAGGATGAGTTGTGTCCGTGGTACGACGTGCATCCCTTGCTGAGAGGAGTGCAGGAATTTAAGGATGCGATCGCCCAACTCCTTCAAGATATTGAAAAAGAGCAGAAACCTGGCGATGACTAAAGCGGTAATTGACTGGGATAGTGACCTGCCACCCGAACCGGAAGAAGAATACCAGGCGTTGCAACGAGCGATTCGCCGCAACCAGGGGTTTGGGCTGCTGTTTGTGCAATGTTCCCCATCTATGGGAGCGCATATTATCGGGCGGTTAAGGGAAGACGTGCCACAGAAGCGCATGGCAACTCTGGAGTTTACAGAAACCATCCTAGACGGCAACCTCTACCGGGAAGTCAAAGCCTTTTTGGCACAGCAGAGTGCAGTTGATGTGCTGTTTATTCAGGGGCTAGAGCACTCGCTGTATGCCTACGAAGACACGAAGAGACATTTGGGCTGGACAGAAAAGGAGGTGCGCTCCTATAGCTGGAAGGGTGTTCCACCCGTGATGGTGAACCTGAACCAACAGCGCGAAAACTTTCGCGACAGCTTCCAAAACACTTGCTTTGTCTTTCTCATTCCGCCATTTGCTAAAAACTATTTAATCCATCGCGCTCCAGACTTTTTTGACTGGCGATCGGGCATCTTTGAATTGCCCGTTGACAAAGCTGATCTGCAAATTCGCTCGCTGTCCGCGTATGGAAACTACGACGAATACCTCAAGCTTACCCCTGCTGAACGAGTTCAAAAGTTGGCAGAGTTGCGCAACCTGATTGATGACCCAAACCAGACTATAGACCGCAAAGCAGGTCTGCTATTTGAGCAAGGCAATGTCTTTGCTGCCAATAAGGACTATGAGGAAGCGATCGCCGCCTATGACCAAGCCCTTACTCTCCAACCCGGCGACCACGAAGCGCTCAACAATAAAGGGAGTGCGCTGTTTAACTTAGGACGGTATGAGGAGGCGATCGCCGCTTATGACCAAGCCCTTGCCATCCAACCCGACGACCACGACGCGCTCTACAACAAAGGGATTGCGCTGAGTGACTTAGGACGCTATGAGGAGGCGATCGCCGCCTATGACCACGCCCTCGCCATTCAACCCGACGACCACGAAGCGCTCAACAACAAAGGGATTGCGCTGAGGAACTTAGGACGCTATGAAGAGGCGATCGCCGCCTATGACCACGCCCTCAACATCAAACCCGACAAACACGAAGCGCTCATCAACAAAGGGATTGCGCTAAGGAACTTAGGACGCTATCAGGAGGCGATCGTTGCTTACGACAAAGCACTTGCCATCAACCCGGCTTATGGAAGCCCCTGGTATAACAAAGCGTGTTGCTACGGGTTGCAGGGCAAAGTAGAGCCAGCCGTTGAAGCTTTGAGCCGAGCAATTGAACTGAATTCCAGATATCAAGAAAAAGCAAAGACGGATTCAGGTTTTGATGCCATTCGGAATGATGCTCGCTTTCAAGCATTGCTCATAGATTCCGCACAAAATTCGGATTGAGCGAGCTGAACTGGGAAGGATAGAGGAGAACCGCGACACACCCCTACCTCCATCCATTCAGGTACTTCCCCATGCAGTACACCTCCCCCCGGTTTGTCCTTGCCGTGTTTTGTAGCGTGAGTGCCCTGTTGCTGGGAAGCTGTAGCATTAGCTTTGGCCTCCGCCAGCGCGTCCTTTCCCAACGCGAATGCATCGAGTGCGATCTCAAAGGCATCGACTTCTCTAGCGAAGATCTGTCTGGCGTCAGCCTCGTCTACTCCGATCTTAGCGGAGCCAACTTCAGCAACGCCAACCTCACCGGAGCCAAGCTCAGCAGTCCGCCTTCCCTGTTTGGCAGCGGCACCACCCGCCTCACCGGAGCCAACCTCAGCAACGCCAACCTCACCGACACCACCTTTGAAGGCAGCGTGCTAGAAGGCGCAAACCTGACCGGAGCCAACCTCACCAACGCAAATCTGCTGTCCGCCAACCTCAACGGGGCCATTTTGCGCAATGCCACCTTCAGCGGGGCCAGAATCGGCGATCCCCGTCGCGTTTCCATGATGGGAGCCGACCTCAGCGGCACCAACTTGAGCAACCTGGATCTGAGTCAACTATTGCTAAAGGATGCCAATCTAACAGGAGCCAATCTGCAAGGGGCAAAGCTGCGCTATGCCGGAATGTACAACGCTAACTTGACCGGAGCGAACCTGAACGGCACCGACTTTACCGGAGCTACGCTAGGGCGAGCCAATCTAACCAATGCCAGCCTTAACACCGCCATCATTTGTGAAACAACCTTGCCCAGCGGCGAATACTCGTTTCGCGACTGTCCCGAAAAAAGCCCCTGGTGAGCTAGCTATGCCTGAAGGCATAAATTTGCCTCAAAGGGAAGATGGGATCAGGAGCCGACAAGGGGCGATCGCTTTTCATCAGCCCAACATGCTGTCGCAGCGGGTAGAACTGCAAATGTCTCAAATTGTATCATCTCGGTTGCGGCTCTTTGGAAACAGTACGAAAGTGTTAAAGTAGAGTCTGAGATTAAGTAATTCGGTTGCAGTGGTTTTTTCTGGTATTGACGAGTTTTTCGCGTTTTTTATTGGCGGCCTTCTCTCCGAAATCTCACTCTCTGCACTTTTCTGATTTTGGAGACAATCTATGTCGATTTACGTTGGTAACCTGTCCTACGAGGTTACGGATGAAGACCTGAGCGCAGTATTTGCAGAATACGGCTCGGTCAAGCGGGTTCAATTGCCCACCGATCGCGAAACTGGCCGCATGCGCGGTTTTGGCTTCGTAGAGATGTCTTCTGATGCTGAAGAGAACGCCGCCATTGAAGCTCTCGACGGAGCCGAGTGGATGGGTCGTGATCTGAAGGTCAACAAGGCCAAGCCTCGTGAAGAGCGGGGTGGTGGTTCTTTTGGTGGCAATCGTCGCAGTGGCGGCGGTGGCGGTGGCTATTCTCGCCGTTTCTAAGCTTCGTTGGTTTGCATTCAAGCTTTGCAATGGATTGAACATGGGATTTCTTCTACAGGGCTGGGCTTAAGCCTGTAAACCCAGGCATATTGATGAGTCCTGAGAAATCCGTATCGTCACTTTCGTTCGGTTTGATTTAGATTTGGGGCACTGCACGTTTGTGTGGTGCCCCAAATCCTTTAAAGAGGGCAATATTATTGCGTGAGGCTGTAGTGCTTGGAGGGAGGAGTATTGGCGATCGCTTCTGCAGCAACACTCCTGTTCGGGGAACTTCCCCCCGCAAGGTAGGCGAAAGGGTGCGGATTGGGGTATCTACCCAAACTCTGGAACCTACTCCCTACTCCCTAACTCCTAGCCCCTCTCTTCCCACTACTCCACATAAGCAACAGTCACTCCCGTGCCGCCGTCGGCTTGCTCGGCGGGTTCGAAGCGAGAAATTTGAGGATGTTGCTTGAGAAAGTCGTGAACCCCTTGCTTGAGCTTGCCAGTGCCGTGACCGTGGATGATCCAGATGGGGCCTGCGGGAGCGCTGGCGATCGCCCGATCGAGTGTGATTTCGGCATCGGCGACTCGGTTGCCCCGCAGGTCGATAGTGTTGCGGGAGGTGCGAACGGCGGGTGCCTGGTTTACGGGGGTTGCGTCTGCATCAGCGGATTTGTCCGCTTTGCCAGAGTCGCGGGAGGCTTTGGGACTACCGGAGTCGGCGGGCTTTTTGGTGACAACTTCGGCCTTTTCGCCTTGGAGCGACTCCACATCGCTAAGGGAAATCGTCATTTTCATCAGGCCAAAGCGCACCATCAGTTCGCCAGCATCATCTGGGTTGGTGAGCACTTCGGCGGTTTGTCCCAGGCGAGGAATGCGGACGCGATCGCCAACTTTAGGATGAAATCCGGGCTTGGGTTTGGGCGGCTGCTTGCGAGAAGGAAGGGCACGTTGGGCGATCGCCTGAATGGATTCCGTAGCGTGTTGGGCATCTTGAGCGGTGGCAGGGCCGCGCTGCAGCCGTCGGATCACTCCGGCAATGTCGCCTTTAGCTTGTGAAATTGCTCGCTGAATTTCCACTTCTTGCTGCTGCTTCAGCTCTTGTTCCCGCTGCCGCAACATATCCGACTTGCGAGAAATTTCGCGGTGGAGCTGCTCGGCCTGCCGCAGCAACTCTTCAGCCGCCTGGTTTTTCTGCTCCTGCTGGCGGCGCTGGCTCTCTAACCCGGCAATCACCTGATTCACATCCTGCGATGCCTCGACTCCAATGTGCGATCGCGCCGAGTCGATAATGGCCGGATTTAACCCCAACCGCTGAGCAATGGTGAGGGCATTGGAGCGACCAGGAATGCCCCACAGCAAACGATAGGTTGGAGCCAGCTGCACATCGTCAAATTCCACCGACGCATTCTCAAACCGCTCATCCTCATACTTCAGCGCTTTCAGTTCGCCAAAGTGGGTCGTGGCAATCGTGAGCAGGGCGTGATCGGCTAAATATCGCAACAGGGCGATCGCCAATGCGCTTCCCTCCGTTGGGTCTGTACCTGCGCCCACCTCATCTAATAGAACAAGAGCCGGGGCGATCGCGTTGGGAGCCACAGATAGAGCTTGGAAGTCTGGCAGCGCGTCTTGCTCTGCACCTTCCAGCTCAGATGGGGGTGATGCCGTTTCTAGCTCTGGCACAAGCGCCGAAAGAATGCGCCCAATGCGTCGAATGTGGCCAGAAAAAGTAGATAGGCTTTGCTGCAACGACTGCTCATCACCAATATCGGCCAGCACTTGATCAAACCAGGGCAGCTCTACAGGTTCGCGTGCAGGCACAAACAAGCCGACCTTCGCCATCAAAGCAGCTAATCCCAGTGTTTTTAGCGTGACGGTTTTGCCACCTGTGTTGGGGCCGGTGATGGCGACCACGCGAATGTGGGGCTGAATGATCAAATCTGTTGGGATCACCGAGGTTCCCTGTTCGTGCTGCTGCTGCCATACCAGCAGAGGGTGACGCAACTGCCGCAGGACAATCGGTTCTGGCTGTGGCGCTTCGGGGCTGGACGAGACAAATCGAGGCGGATTGGCCCCCAACCATAGGGAATAACGAGCCCGAGCAGTCGCCAAATCGAGCGTGGTGGCGATCGCCAACAGCTCTTCCAAATCGGGCAAAACTTCTGCGACCTGCTCCGTTAGGGCACGCCGAACCGCCTCTTCCTCAGCTTGTTCCTGGCGCACTAATTGGCGAAGTTGGTTCCCCAAGCTCACGATCGCATGAGGTTCTACGTAGAGCGTGGCACCACTGGTGGACACATCATGCACAATGCCGGGAATTGCATCCTTTTGCGGGGCTTTGACCGGAATCACAAAGCGATCGCCCCGCTGAGTGATCAGCGATTCTTGAATGGCGTTGCTGTGGCGTTGCATCAATCGCTGCAGTGTTTGCTGAATGCGATCGCGCTGGCTGCGCAACTGCTCGCGAATGCCACCCAGCTTTGCACTGGCCCGATCGTCAACTTGAGCCCGCTCATCAATACAGCGATGAATTTCTTGCTCTAATTCGGGATAAGTGCGCAGATCGCCAACCAACTCCTGCAAGGTTGGCACATCTTCTTGATTATCAATGACCCGGCGCAGGTTGCGGGCTCCCGACAAAGTCGTGGCGATCGCCAGCAGTTCCTCTCCACTCAGCAACCCGTGCAGCCCTGCCCGATCCAGCGCATTGCCAATATCCTGAATGCCGTCAAAGCTCAGACCACCCGGCAGCCTATTTTCTAGTAGATAGACTTCTTCAGTTTGGGCTAACAGCGCCAAGCTGTCTTCCAGTCTTTCGGGAATGGGCATATCCCGCAGGGCAGTCATTCCCAGCTTCGTAGCCGCAAAGGTAGCCACATGCTGACACAAGCGCGGCCATTCCAATAGGTTTAGGGTTTCGGTCTGAATGGAATCGAAGATAGTCAACGTCAGTACGAGCCGTTTTGTTCATCAACAGTAAGTAATGGATGCCAGCACCCATTCATCCATTATTACGTTTGTTTCGGCTTGGCGTAAGGCCAGCGCATCAGGTTCCATCTCACCAAAGTTGGCAATTCGTTGCAAAAGTCAACATCTTAACTTCCAAAATTAAAGTTTACGTAAATCTACGGGTAAGGCAATTCTTTTTTTAGAGCATAAGTTTTACCCTAAACACCTAATCATTTTTGCATTTACCCCCCAAGGTGCAGAAAAAAATGAAGATTCATCTATCCGAAGAATCAATTTTTGACAGTTCCTTTAAAGAATATGACCGTAGTTCTACGGAGATTACTTTTTCAGGGATTCGGCAGTATGTGCACTATCGGTTGAACCAATGGCGCACCCACAATCGCCAACCGCAACAGCCCGCTAGCCTAGATCCAATCCCCTGTACTGAAGAGATTGCACCTTCCCCTTCAAGGCAGGTCTAAAACTTTATCTCTTGCTCTGTGCGCAGCAGTCGTTTTGCCATCCTTCCGTGAGATATGTGCCGTAGCGATATAGGCAGTAGCTCGTCGGTACTGGATACACCACGGCTGGCGATCGCGTGCGGACATTAGTTTCATCACGCCCATTTAGGTTTGGCCCAGCGTGTAGCGTTCCGTAAACCGCGTTGGGCAGGCATTTCATCTTCCTGTTGCCATCGATGCACACTCGCATCACCGATATCCCTTTTTTAAAACGTGTCATCCTAAGCTCTCTATGAAAAACTCCCAATCTGAAGCATCGATTTTTGATAGTTCAACAGAAGCGTATCTTTACAGCCAGCAAGAACCTCAGTTTACGGGTGTGCGCCAATATGTACGGCACCATGTCCAGCAGTTACTCAGCGGCGATCGCTCCTCGTCAGTTGAGTTTTCCATAGAGAGCACATCCATCCATGATGCGACTAGCCCATCCAAACAGTCCTAATGGATGTCAAGCTGGCGTTGGCGTTGGCTTCCACTCACGTGTTGATCTGGAATGTTGGTTGATTCAAGGCTGAGTTCACACCTGCTTCCTTCGCCACATCTCAGCAAATTTCAGCAAGACTTACGCAGTTGAATGATTTTTCGGATGACGTGCGTAAGTCCTATTCAATTCACAGAATTTTGGGATTGATGACTGCGTGTTGCCTCCGCCAACCATCAATCCCTTTTGGCATGCTAAAAATAGCGCTGGGTTTCCTGCCACATCAGTAGGCTCACATCAGGAAGCCCACACTGGTCAGATCACATCAATAGGCCATCTGTACGCACGGCTTTTGGAAACATGAATCGTTGCGCGGCAGGGTTGCGTCATGATTCGTGCAGAAGGTCTCATCCCCGGACTCGCTGGTGGAATGCTCTGATACTGGGATTACGCGCGATCGCACAGGGAGCAAGATCGACAAGCGCACAAACTCACGTACTATAAGTTCGTTAACATTCGTTCATAGAGTTATCGCAATCCCCACAAGTCGCTTGCTAAAGATTCAGTAAATTCCCCCCTTCTGTTCATTCGGTTCACAAAAGCTGCATGAAGGTCGCGATACATTAGGAGCACTTTTTAGCAATCTCACTTTTTTTGACACAGGGAGCCTCGTCATGTCCCAGCCCATCGTGTATTTGGATTGTCATGCTACGACTCCGGTTGATGAGCGCGTGTTAGAAGCCATGTTGCCCTACTTTCGGGAGCATTTTGGCAATGCGGCTAGCAAAACCCATCCTTATGGTTGGGCCGCCGAGGCCGCAGTCAACCTGTCGCGTGAAACCTTGGCGATCGCCATCAATGCAGAACCTGAAGAACTCGTATTTACCAGTGGTGCCACCGAGTCCAACAATCTAGCGATCAAGGGTGTTGCAGAATCTTACTTTTCCAAAGGTCGACACATTATTACGGCTGAAACCGAACATAATGCCGTGCTCGATACCTGCAAATACTTGGAATCTTTGGGTTTTGAGGTGACCTATTTACCCGTGCAGGCCGATGGTTTGGTTGATTTGAGTGAATTAGAAAAATCAATTCGTAGCGATACGGTCTTGGTCTCGATCATGGCGGCCAACAATGAAACAGGGGTCGTGCAGCCCTTGGCCAAAATTGGCGCGCTGTGTCACGAGCGGGGCGTGCTGTTCCATACCGATGCAGCCCAAGCGATCGGCAAAATTCCCCTAGATGTGCAGGCCATGCACATTGATCTGATGTCGCTCACTGCTCACAAAATTTACGGCCCAAAGGGGGTTGGGGCACTGTATGTGCGGCGCAAAAATCCTCGGGTGCTGGTGGCTCCCCAACTCCACGGTGGTGGTCATGAGCGAGGGATGCGATCGGGCACTCTATACACTCCGCAAATTGTAGGATTTGCCAAAGCGGTGGAACTTGCCCTGGCCGAGCGAGAAACGGAAGCGCGGCGCATTGGCCAACTGCGCGATCGCCTGTGGGCAACGTTATTGATGGCAGGCGGCATCCACCTCAACGGACACCCAACTCAACGGCTGTACAGCAACCTCAACATCAGCATCGATGGGGTAGATGGACAGGCTTTGGCAATTGCTCTGCGGCAATTTGTTGCGGTATCGTCGGGCTCGGCCTGTAGTTCCTCCAAAACCGCTCCCTCCCATGTACTCAAAGCACTGGGGCTATCGGATGAGTTGGCCTATGCCTCGGTACGGTTTGGGATTGGCCGCTTCAACACGGAAGATGAAATTGAGTGGGTTGGGCAGCAGGTCATCGAAACCATTCGGGCTCTACGCAGCGTTCCGGTGGCAGCTCGCTAATTGTTTCAACACGTCAGTTTCGGTTAAGGGCTTTTCTGAGGTTTTCGCGGCGCGAAAACCTCAGAAAAGCCCATTTTTGCGTGCGCGTTGCGCACGCAAAAATGGGCACTTCAGCTTATCCATAACTCACGTTTTCAACAGCTCCAAAAGAGAGTGCGCCCCTCATCATCGCGATCGGGGGCGCTTTCTTGTGAAACGGGGCTCACGCTCCGTATTTGTAATGAATGTCCGGCATGTCGCGCCCGACATCCATCCCGGCACTATCGAGCCATTTGACTAATGGCGTTGCGGTAGCCGCGTCCGTTGCCCTGCTGGCGATACAGTTCCGCTGCCCGCATCAGGTCTTGCCGTGCCCCAGCGCGATCGCCCACAGCTTGCCGAGCCACCCCCCGGTTAAAGAAGGCATCGGCATCAAAGGGGTTCAGCTCTACCGCACGGTTATAGTCTTGAATTGCGCCGTAGGAATCGCCAATGGTGGTGCGCAGTGCTCCCCGGGTCGATAGCGCATCCGCATCGGATGGATTGTTGAACAACACTTGCGTGAGATCCTGTGCGGCACCGAACGCATCGCCCTGAGTTAGGCGCACATCGGCGCGGGCTTGCAATGCCTCTTCCAGGTCAGGCTGTAATGCCAGCGCCCGATCGTATTCCACAACTGCATTAATCACATCCCCCGACATGCGATACACATCGCCTTTGGCCTTGTAGGCGATCGCATTGGAGGGCTCTAGACCGATTGCCCGATCAAGATCTTGAATGGCTCGCTCATAGTCTCCAGCTCGACCTCGCACCAGACCCCGATTGACATAAGCCAGATAGTATTCAGGATTGAGTTCGATCGCCCGAGTCAGGTCTTCGAAGGCAGGCTCCAAGTCATTGAGCAAAGATGCCACATACCCTCGGCTAAAGTAGGCGATCGCCGTTGGGTCATTGCGCACAGCATCATTAAAATCAAGCAGCGCCGCCTCGGTGTTATTCAACACAAAGTGAACACTACCCCGGTTTAGAAATGCGGCTCCATATTTGGACTGAGAGCGAATCGCACTGGAAAAATCGGCCAGTGCGGCCTCATATTCCCCTCGCTCAGCCCGAATGGCACCCCGATGCACATAGGGTTCTGCATAGTCAGACTGAAGGGCGATCGCCTGATTGAATTGAGCTTCTGCCCGATTGATATTCCCTTGCGACTCATACACAACCCCCAGCAGGAAAGCAGCCTGCGCATTGTTGGGTAGGTACTGAGCGGCTAACTGCAAGTCCGACTCTGCAACCACATAGTTGCGAAATTGCAGATACAGCGCCCCCCGGTTCAAATAGGCTTCACCATAATCGGGTTTTAGGTTAATGGCCTCGGTAAAGCTGGCGAGGGCTTGTCCCGTATCCCCCAGCGTGTTGTACACATACCCACGGGAAACATAGGCTGGGGCATAGTCGGGATAAATGATCAAAACTTCTTCGAGGAAGATCAGCGCCGATTCATATTCCTGCTGACTAATCAGCCGTTGCGCATCGGAATATAACCGAGTGACGTACTCATCGGTAATGGGCATTTCGGCGGCCGCGTCCGGCTCAGCAGCCGTAGGGTTGGCTTGGTTGGTGGGTGTCATAGGCACCACTTCAACGGGTACCGTTGTTTCGGTGGCTGGAGCAGGGCTGGCAGCAGGAGTAACAGGCGGCGGCGGCAGGAACTCTGCTTCGGGCAGTGAATTTTGGGCTAGGGCGGGTGCTCCTGCGATAGAGGCGATCGCCCCCATTGTTGCGATGAACTTAGACACATGAACCATAGCTATCCTTAATAACCCCACAAAATTCGGAAGGCTGCACCGAATCACCAACACAGGATGCCCACCATCGCCCAAAATCTTACAGCAGTTTCATCAGAATGAACCATCGTTCTTTTAGGGTAGAAGCCACACCCAGCTTTGTTCTTGTATCTATCGTGCTCGCTGTGGGGATTCATCGGCTGATGCATGGCTGAGGGATAATTGGATATTTTGCGAACTTTTACTCCGTAAATCTCAGGGATGAATCGTGATGAATCGGCAGCAGTCCCCCTTTTGACGGGCAGACGGACACACAAAACACATTGACGCTTGGCTGATGAACAGTCATAAATGGCAATATCAGATATTTGCAAAAAACGGCTGAGCCTGATGTCTAATCAGGGTTTCAGCCGTTTCTTAGAAAGGGTGAGCGAAAGGAATGCGAAGGCTAGTTCACTTCAGGAGAACCCTTTAGCCTGTAATACCTTCTTGCTCCTCAAGGGGTTGGGGTTGGTTACCGTGAATCTCGTCATCGGCAGTGGAGGGATCTTTGGGTGGGAAGAAGTGATCGGCCAACTGCTTCACGATGATGTACAGAATCGGAACCACAAACAAACTAAGGAAGGTGGCAATGAGGTAACCTCCTACCAATGCGGTGCCGAGCGACTGGCGGCTGGCGGCTCCGGCTCCTGTGGCGATCGCCAACGGAAAGAAGCCCACCAAGCTAGAGATTCCCGTCATCAAGATTGGTCGGAGTCGTTCTTGCGAGGCTTCGATCGCAGCTTTGGTAATCGTGAGGCCTTCCTGTCGCAGCTGGTTCGCGTATTCCACAATCAAGATCGCGTTCTTACTGGCAAGACCAATCAGCATCACCAAGCCAATTTGCACGTATACATCGTTGGGAAAACCACGCAGGAAAACTCCACCCAGCGCTCCCAAAATGGCCAACGGCACCGTGAGCAGAATGATGACCGGGTCAACAAAGCTCTCGTACTGAGCCGACAACACCAAAAACACCATCACAATTCCAAAGCCAAAGAACAGCGTGGATTGGCTACCAGACTCAATTTCCTCGAGTGCCGTTCCCGTCCACTCAAAGCCCAAGTTGCGCGGTAGCACTTGCCCCACCAGCTGCTCCATCGCCCGAATCGCCTGTCCCGAACTCTTGCCAGGAGCGGCGCTTCCCTGCACCGAGATAGACCGAAACAGATTGTAATGGGTAATTGTTTGGGCGCTGGTGGTGGGTGTGAGGGTAATGAGGTTCGACAGTGGCACCATTTCATTGTTGAGCGATCGCACATAGAGCTGGTTCACATCTTCTGGATCGGCGCGAAACTGCTCATCGGCCTGCACATACACCCGGTAGGTACGTTGCCCCAGGTTGAAGTCATTGACGTACTCGGCTCCTAGATAGCTCTGCATCGTGTTGAAAACATCGCGAATATCCACATTCAAGGCTTTGGCGCGATCGCGATTTACTTCCACCAGCAGCTGCGGCGTATTAGCCGTAAAGGTTGAGAAGACTGCCATCAAGTTGGGATTTTGGTTCGCGGCACCCAGTAACTGGTACATATTGCCGACAAAGTCCGACAGGGGCAGATTGCCTCGTCGATCTTGCAGCTCCATCTGGAAACCACCAAAGTTGCCTAACCCTTGAATTGCGGGCGGATTCAGCGAAAAGATGCGCGCATCGGTAATGCCAAAGAACTTGCCCTGCACCCGTTGCAAAATTCCCTGAACGGTTTGCTGCGCTCCTTTGCGTTCTTCCCATGGCTTGAGCAGGGTAAACATAATGCCCTGATTAGGAGCCACACCCGCAAAGCTAAAGCCTGTCACTGCAAAGTTGGAGGCCACCTCGGGTTCAGCACTCACCAGCTCCGAGGCTTGATCGGCAATGCGCTTGGTGTAGTTAAGCGACACGCCCTCCGGTGCCTGAATCAGCGTAATAAAGTAGCCCTGGTCTTCCTCCGGTAGAAAGGAGCTAGGCACAATGCGGTACACAAAGCCCGTCAGCACCAACGCTGCAACAAACAGCGCCAGCACCACATATTTCAGCTGGGAGAGGAGGTTGAGCGATCGCTCATACCGCACCCGCACCCGGTCCAAGAAACCATTAAACCGATCAAACTGTCTGCCTAACCAGCCATGCTGCTCAGGCCGAGGACGCAACAACAGAGCCGACATCGCAGGCGAAAAGGTAAGCGCATTAAAGGTTGACACGACAATGGAAAAGGCGATCGTGAGGGCAAACTGTTGGTAAATGGCTCCCGTAGTTCCGGGAAATAGGGCTACGGGAATAAACACAGCCATCAGCACAAGCGATGTGGCAATCACGGCCCCTGCCAGTTCATTCATCGACTCGATCGCCGCCCGAAATGGAGAGAGCCCCGCGTCTACCTTGGCAGAAATCGACTCCACCACCACGATCGCGTCATCCACCACCACACCCGTTGCCAAGGTCAAGCCAAATAGCGTCAGCGTGTTGAGCGAGAACCCAAACAGTTTGGTGAAAATGAACACCCCAATCAACGCGATGGGAATGGCCATGGCTGGCACCAATGTTGCGCGCCAATCTTGCAGAAAGATGAACAGTACCAATACCACCAGCAGAACGGCGGTAAATAAGGTAAACACAACGTCCTGAAGCGATCGCGACACAAAGGTGGTCGCATCAAACGCAACGGCATAGTTGATACCGGGAGGAAATGCCTCGGAGAGATCGGCTAGGGCATTGCGAACCGCCTCCGATGTGGCGATCGCATTGGTTCCGGGCCGCTGCGTAATCCCAATCCCGGTTGCCTCAATCCCGTTGTAGGTCAAGAAGGTGCCGTAATTTTCGGCCCCCAGTTCGACTCGGCCCACATCACGGAGCCGCACCAAGCTGCCATTCTCCGAAGTAGCAACAATCAGATTTTCAAACTCACCAACATCCTGAAGGCGGCTATCAGCTCGCAGATTGAGCTGATAGTCTTGGTTGGGGTTGGCAGGTTGCGCTCCTAACTGCCCCGCACCCACTTGAATATTCTGTTCCCGAATCGCATTCGACACATCCTCGGCCGTTAGCCCCCGTGCAGCCAAACGGTTGGGGTCTAGCCATATGCGCATGGCATACTTACGTTCCCCAAAAATTTGCAACGAACCAACGCCTCGAATGCGGCGCAAAGAGTCCGCCATGTACTGGTCGATGTAGTTGCTCAGGAAGGTGGCGTCATACTGTCCCGTTTCGTCAAAAACGGCGATCGCCATCAAAAAATTACTCGACTGCTGCGAAACCGTGACCCCAGTTTGGGTAACTAGCGATGGCAACCGAGGCTCAACCCGCGAGACCAAGCTTTGCACATTCACCGTTGCCAAATCTGGGTCAACGCCCCCTTCAAACGTTACGGTAATTTGGCTGGTACCATCGCTGCCACTGCTGGAGCTAATGTACTTCATCCCCTTCACACCGTTGATCTCTTGTTCGATCAAGTTGGTGACAGCGCTTTCAACGGTTTCAGCATCGGCACCGGGATAGTTGGCTGTTACGACGACCTGCACCGGGCTAATTTCGGGAAACTGAGCCACGGGCAACGTGGGTGCTGCGATCGCCCCCAGCAAAACAGTGATGATGGCGCAAACGATGGTGAAAACCGGACGTTTGATAAAAAAGTTGACGAACATGAGACAGATGTGGAGAAGGGACTGAAAACACGATCAGGAACGGACAATCCAGACAGTGAATAGCAAATCGTGAAATAGTGAATCAGGCGATCAGAATGAAGGAAGAACAATCCAGGGGTGACCGCCTCACAACTCCTAGCAACTTGTTGGACAAACCTGGGGCAAACTTACTGCTGGCTCACTGGTTGCCCTCTAGAAATGGGAACCCCATCTTGCAAATTCAAAATGCCTGAAACAATGACCTCTTCCCCAGGCTGCACCCCAGAAATGACCTGATAGCCATTGCCTTGAATGCTACCCAGCGTGACCGGACGCTGCCGAGCCACCAGCATGGGTTCCCCGTCGGGGCCGGGTTCTTCCCCGGTTTCCGCTACATAAACAAAAGTTTGTCCAGCAATTCGGGTGACCGCCGCTGTGGGTATTAGCAAACCAGGACTGCTTTCCCAAATCACCCGAGTCCGAACAAGCTGGCCATCCTTCAAGCTGCCATCGTTCGCAAAGGTGACGCGGGCCAGTACGGCCTGGTTTTGGGTTGTCACTTCTGGAGAAATAAAGCTAATTCGTCCGCGCACTGCGGCGTTGCCTTGGGCGTCGAGCAGTTCCACAGGCATTCCAACCCGCAGCTCGGGCGCGCGCTCAATCGGCACCGAAATGTTGAGATCCAGTGTGCTGTTCTGAATGATGCTGGTAATGGCATCACTGGGGGTGACAAAATCGCCCACCTTGGCTGGCACATTGCCCACCACGCCAGCAATGGGGGCCAGCACTCTTTGATCGCGAACCCCCTCTGCCGCAACGGCCTGATCGGCACGGGCACGCTCAAAGCGGGCTTGGGTTTCGGCAAGGGCGGCACGAGCAGCACCAACTTGCTCTTCGGCAGCCCTTAAGGCGGCTTGAGCCGTGGCACGAGCATTCACCGCTTCATCCAAATTTTGTTGGGCAAAGGCTCCTTCATCCACCAGAATGCGAATGCGGCGCAGTTCCGTTTCTCGCAGGGTTACGTCGGCGGCATTGCGATCGCGCTCTGCCTCGGCGGCTCGTAACTGGGCCGTCGCTGTAGTGACAGCTGCTCGCGAGGCTTCCACATCTGCCACGGCCCCCGACAGTTCTGCCTGGGTGCGATCGGCACTCAGTTGAGCAATCGGCGTACCTGCCGTAACTTGTTGGCCCGGCGCTACAAAAATCTCGACAATTCGACCCGATACCTCAGGCCGCAACGCAACCCGATCCGAGGCTTCGAGCGCCCCCACAAACTCGGATGCCTCCTGCACCGTTGATGCTTCGAGCTGCTGCACTTCCACAGGAAAAGCCGGTGGACCGCCCATCATGCCAGCCGGTGGGCCACCGCGACAAGAACTGAGCATCAGGGTTGTTGCCAAAGCAGTGCCCAAAAATCGCCCTGAGCGTGGAATGGTGAACTGTTTCATCGAAGCTCTTGAAGATTGAGAAGAACAAGTGGTGAACGGTGCGAAGGAACCCATCACATCTAAAGATGAACAAACAAAAGATGATGAACAAACACGGTTGAGACCGCCACAACCATGCAATGTTGAGCAAAAATGATGTGTAGAAATGGCACGGAGTAAAAGGTTCCTGCTCTACAAAAACCTTTACATCGGGCTGATTGGGCAATCGTACCGGAGCCACCCTTGGGCTGCATCACCCGATTGGATCAATCGACAATCGGGAGCGGGATCGCGCTCCACCAGCCAAGGCTGCGCGACATTATCCTTTTTTGCGAGGATTTTGCGACCCAGGCTTAGCTTTATAAATCCTTTATAAAAGTTAAAAAGTAATTCTGTGTTGAGTAACAAGCGATAGGCGCTGAAGGTTAGGCGATAGGCCACCCGCGCAGTTGGCAGTGAACTCGCGCCAGGTGCCACATGTAGTCTTCCGGTTGGGGAAAGGATTGGGTTGCGATCGCCACAAATTGCTGAGCCTTATCCCCACGACCAAACGCTTCGTGGTACAGCCCAACATAGAGGTGCGCATAGAACTGGCCGCGATCGCCCAGTTGCCCCCCCACCTCCAACACCTGCCCAGGGGTCGCTGCTTGGGCACACAGTTCATACACCAACTGCATCACCCGGCGGCCATCAGACTGCACCGATGTTGCAATCGGCGTGAGCACCCGTCGAGCCGCGTCACCATCGGTGAGGCGAGCTTCGCACAAATAGCGCCACACCGTTTCTTCAATATCATGCAGGTTCACTTGTAGATCCCGCTCAAACTGGGCAGCCCCCTCTGCAAACTGGCCTGTGTAGTAATACGCTAAGCCTCGCTGCCACAGATACGGAGTTAGATTGGGTTCCAACACTTCGGCCTGGTCAAAATCGGCGATCGCTCCAGTCACATCCGCCAGCTTAAACCGGGCCATTCCTCGGCGAACATAGGCCGTCGCTGGCCCACCCTGACTTTGGATCATGCCGTCCCAATGGGCCAGCTCGGCACGCAAATTTGCGATAAGGGAGCTATTCATAAACGCTCTTCGTGCGAAAAATGAGGATTCAATATCTGGTCGTGTTTCAAATGTTTGGTTATTGGTTAGGGAAGGGGTGCGATGCACCCCTTCCCTAACCAATAACCAAACGTCTAGAACATCACCCAATATCTCTTGAAGGAACATCAGTCAGGACATCCCAACGGGAAAATCTAACGTTTTGATTTGAGGATTTTTAAGGTACCAGGCCATCCACATGGGCTCGCTCAACTAAAATTCTAAAACCGCAAGCCTGGGATGATTCAAGAATCTAAAACCGCAAGTCTTAAACGATTCCAACCATCGATTGAATCGATGGTTGAGGCATTGATCTGAATCTGCATCAGGCCAAAAGACATTCCATCGGCGACTGGTGCATTCCCAGCACACTCGATCGCGCTTGTCGGCTCAGGGAAAAACTGAACAGCGGGCGATCGCGTCCTCTTATCTCCTCTGCAAGCCTTGCTATCCTCCCCAAGCCTTGAAATCGCTAGAAAAATTTGGTGCCGACAGCTTAACGTTTCGTTACTAAAGTCATGCTTGCTGAGGATTCCATCAGCCCAAAGATGTAAACTAGAGCACCAAAAAGCCTGTCGGATGGGAGACGGCAAAGGTAGGTGGGCTGCGTAGGGTAGAGAAGAACAAACGCAAACATTCATGAACTGTACGCCCTCGTACAATTCAACCGGAGGAACATGATGAGTAAACTATCCAAGCGGCTGTTTTTGGGTGTGATGGGTGTTGGTGCAGCAACGATTTTGGCAGCTTGCGCCGAACCAGACACCACCGCTACTGACTCGACCGCACCCGGTGCAACTGCAGAGTCGCCTGCAGGAACCTACGAAGAACCCGTAGCTGGCGCTCCTGCAACGGATGCTGCAGGTACCGAGACAATTGATCAAGTTGTGGCTAACGACGATTCTTTCAGCACGCTAGAAGCGGCTATTCAGGCTGCTGGCGCTCAAGACATGCTGAGCCAGCCTGGTCCTTACACCGTCTTTGCTCCCACCAATGAGGCTTTCGAAGCCCTTCCTCCCGAAACGCTGGATGCTTTGTTACAGCCTGAGAACCAAGAGCAACTCCGCCAGATTCTGGCCTACCACGTAGTGTCCGGCGAGGTTCCTTCTACCGAAATTACCCCCGGCGAAATTTCCACTTCTGAGGGTCAGCCCCTGAATGTGGCTACCGAAGGTGCGAACGTTATCGTTGGCGAGGCTCGTGTGGTTGAGCCCGATATCGTTGCTAGCAACGGCGTAATCCACGCCATTGACCAAGTGCTGCTACCCCCCAACTTGCAGCTCTAAGATTCCTGTGAGTGTCATAGAGAGCTTGCAACGGTAGATTTCTTCCCCAGGAATCGACATTGCATTGACTGATTCCTTAGCCCGAACGAGAGTGTTTCCCCTTCTTTCCGCTGCGAAAGAAGGGGATTTTTTCTGATTTGATTAGAATTTACGCACGTCATCCGAAAAACCAGGGATTGAATGATGTTTGCGGGGCTAAGCGGCCCAAGCATCATTCACCTGCGCCAGTCGTGTTGATGATTCAACCGGGATGAACAAGCGAGGGAGAAACTATGAATGGGCGATCGCTCCAACGGGTGTTGAATTGAGTTCCCCAAGGACTCTTAGCAGCGACGCTCCACTTCCTGAATTGGCCTACATTTTGCGTCAGGTTTGGCCTTTTACTATAGACTGTAGACCAATGATTTCCGGCTGATTTTCGCCCCATTTCTTCCGGTTTTACATCCATCGTCGCTGCCCAACTTTCTTCGCTTAACTCTGTTATGAATCTGGCCGATCTTGCTTTCACTTCAGCCCTTGATCAAGCACGTATGATTCGCCAGGGGGAGATATCACCCTTGGATTTAACAGAGCTATATCTGCAGCGGATTGAACAGCTCAATCCATTGCTGGGGAGCTATTTCACCGTATTGGCAGACTATGCGTTGGAAGATGCCGCTACGAAAACGGAGGCACTCGCAAATTTGGGAGCCAATGCAGACCCCTTACCGCCCTTTTTTGGTGTGCCCATTTCCATTAAAGACCTGACTCCCATGGCGGGTGTGCCCTGTAGTTATGGAATCAAGGCTTTGCGCGATCGCATGGCCACCGAAGATGCTGGCGTTGTGACCAAGATTCAGCAGGCGGGCTTTGTCGTTTTGGGCAAGACGGCAACCTCGGAACTTGGGGCGACCCCCTACACCGAGCCCAAAGGTTTTGCACCCGCACGCAATCCCTGGAATGTGGACTATACACCGGGGGGCTCTAGTGGGGGTGCTGCCGCAGCCGTGGCGGCGGGGTTGTGCCCGGTTGCTCACGGGTCCGATGGTGGCGGCTCAATTCGTGGACCAGCCTCTTGCTGTGGATTGGTCGGCATCAAGCCATCACGAGGCCTGGTTTCCCATGCGCCCATTGGCGATAAGCTCAGTGGTCTTGCCATGGATGGGCCAATTGCCCGCACCGTTGCCGATGCTGCTGCTCTACTGGATGCCATGTCTGGGCCAATTGCGGGCGATCCTTACTGGCTACCGACGCCAGAGCAGCCCTTTGTAACAGCCGTGAACCAACCCATAAAGCCACTACGAATTGGCTTTTTAACCGCGTTGCCACCGATGGGCGAGTTTGATCCGCTGTGCAAAAAAGCCGTGATGGAAACGGTGCAGCTGTTGGAAGAGATGGGCCACCGAGCCGAGCAAATTACGCTGGATATGACCGATTTGGTGAAGCCGCTGATTACGGTGTGGCAGGCAGGAGTGGATATGGGGGTGCCCTGGTTTTTGATGAGTCGGCTGAATCGCTGGTTGCTCAAGCGATCGCGCCGAAATTCGGGTGGGGTATACCTAAGAGCTGTGATGCAAATGCAGGCGATCGCCCGTCGCATCGTCACCCAACTGCAAGACCTGGATGCATTGGTGCTGCCCGTGTACATGCATCCCACCATTCGGGTTGGGGAATGGAAACGCCTCCGAACCGCCCAAATGTTTGACAAGATTGTGCACTGGGTTGCGCCCTGCCCACCGTTCAACGCAACCGGGCAACCCGCGATCGCCATCCCTACCGGATTTACTCCCAACGGCTTACCCATTGGAATACAGCTCGTCGGCCAACCCGCCAACGACATGACCATCATTGCGATCGCCGCTCAAATCGAAGCTGCGCGACCCTGGAGCCAGCATCGTCCCGCGATCGCGGTAGAGGGGGAAGAGGGGAGTAGGGAGTAGGAGTTAGGATTTGGGATTTAGGGACTTGGGGTGGAAGTTCTCCCGCCACAGGCGGAAGGCAAAGGAACCAGAGGTGCTGAAGTGTTTCAGGTGTATGTCCGGTATATTCCCAACTCCCCACTCCCGATTCTCTCTCTAGCCCCTGCCCCCTAACCCCTAGCCCCTCGGCTTAGTATTGAACACGGCCCAGGCCACAAAGGCCGCAAAGGCGAGGTATCCAAGTACGGCCAACCAGTCGAGATAAGTGGTTGAGATGGTCAATTGTTGCATGGTGGAAGGATCATCTGGTTGTTACACATTTCCATAGACCGGAACGACTGCCCCGCGCATGTCTTGTGCAGCTTCTGAAGCCAAAAAGCAAATGACGCCTCCTAGAGATTCGGGTTTGACCCATTGGGCGGCATTGGCAGCCCCCATGGCGGCGCGGTTTGCTGGAGTATCGATGACGCTGGGCATGACGACATTTGCGGTGATGTTGGTGCCACGGGTTTCGTCGGCGATCGCCTGAGTCAGCGCCACCACCCCCGCCTTGGAAGCACAGTAGGCCGCCAGTTGGGCACCCGGTTGCACGGCTCCGCGAGAGCCCACCGTAACAATGCGTCCATAGTCCTGGCCTAGCATTCGCCGCAGACTGTGCTTACATACCAAAAACGTGGTTTCCAAATTGAGCTGAAAGTCTTTTTGCCATTGCTCCAGGCTGTATTCGTGGGTTTTACCCATTGAAAAGCCACCCACCAAATGAATCGCGGCATCCACACGCTCCATCTCATCAATGAGCTGCTGCACCGAGCGTTCATCGGTAAGGTCGGCGGGCACAAACCGCACCCGTGCCAAGTCTGCCGGCGCCAAGCGCCCCTTTAGCCGCTCCGATTCTTGAGCATTGTGCACGGGAATGGTGACCGAGCTCGCTCCCTGCTGCAATACGGTCGGTGTCACCCCCAAGCCCAGGCCGCCCGTTCCCCCTGTCAACAACACGTGCTTTCCCTTCATGGCGAATTCCGTTGCCTCTTACTGGATGCAATCTTACTCAATCACAGCTTTTCTTCGAGCGGCTTACAGAATTCTTCAAGACCCATTTTGTGGACATACAGCAGCATTGGCACCGCCAGACTGATGGGAATTGATGTTTCGGCCACCAGGGTATCTAGTGCATCGGGAAACGCGCCATCGATGAGTAACGTGCGGAGCGCACTGCTACAAAGCTGCACGCGCCATCGCTTGGCAAACCCATCAAGCCACCGTTCCGATTCGGTGGGTTCTTGCCCAACGCGCAACGCCAGGGAGATCGCGGCATCTTCCAAGTCTCCTTCGCAGTCGCTAATCACGTCGAGCGATCGCTGCGCCGCTGCATTGTCGGCAAGCAGGGCGCGATACTGCTCAATTTCATCAAACGAAACAATCACCATTCTGCCAATGTATCACTTTGGTATGGGTTCAACGCAGGTGCCAGTTTGCCAATCTTGGGCTGCCATTTGCAGCAAACCAGCGCTTAGGGAATGATAAAGCAGCAACCTGTTACCACTGGCGTTTATTTAGGCCGTTCCCTATGTCTGCACTCGGTTTTTTGTTTCTGGCGATCGCCAGCGAGATTACTGCCTCCACCGCCCTCAAGGCTTCCAATGGGTTCACCCGCCCAGGGTTGGGAATTGTGGTGGTCATTGGCTACAGCTTGGCGTTTTACCTATTTTCTCTCAGCCTCAAGCACATTCCGCTGAGTGTGGCCTATGCCATTTGGTCGGGAGCAGGCATTGTTGGCACCGTGCTGATTGGTGTGTTCCTGTTTCGAGAATCCTTAAACTGGGGCAGCGTGATGGGCATTGCCATGATTCTGGCAGGCGTCATGGTACTCAATCGATTTCTCGAAAACTAGTGTCCGCTCGTGCCTCAACATCAGTTGGCACGCCTGCCTTTATGCGCTCACCAAATCGGGCTTTGCTATGCGATCGCAAGCCCGATTTCCAGTTATTCCACAAGGCACCGTCCTTAGGCGATACACCCAACCCTAGACCTCTACGGGCGACTGGGGTTTATGAGCGGGCATGTGGTACTCACCGTCATCTCCAATTTCAACCGACATCAAATCGGCTTCACCGGTAATTAACCGTGCGCCGCGACTGCGGGTGAAATAGTTCCAGCCCCATTGCAGCATCACAATCATTTTGTTGTCGTATTCGATGAGGTAGTAGATGTGGGCAAATACCCAAGTGAGCCATGCCATAAAGCCACTGAATTTGACAAAGCCCAGATCCACAACTGCCGCATTTTGGCCAATCACAGCTAGACTGCCTTTGTCCTGATAGACAAACGGGGCGACGGTTTGGCTGTTGACGCGGTTTTGAATGAGATGGGCCATATACTCGCCTTGCTGCATGGCCACAGGAGCCACTCCCGGCAAGGGGCGATCGCCCTGATGGGCAAAGTGCGCCAAATCGCCAACCACATGGATATTGGGATAGTTCGGCACGCTCAAGTCGGGTTCGACAATCACTCGTCCGGCGCGATCGAGCTGGGCTCCAGTCCGTGCGGCCAAAATTTTGCCCATGCCAGATGCCTTCACTCCTGCCGCCCACAAGATAGTTCTCGCCTCCAGGCGTTCTTCTGTATCGCCCTGTTTTAAGGTCACGGTGTGCTCGGAAATATCCGTCACTAGCGTGCTCGTTTTAACCGTGACTCCCAGATGGGTCAGCGCTTCTTTGGCCTTGGTGGATAGCTCTGGCGCGTAGGGCGGCAACACCCGATCCATTCCTTCCAACAACAAGATTTGAGCCTCGCGGGTATCAAACTTGCGGAAGTCTTTGGTGAGGGTATGGAATGCCAACTCGGCGATCGCTCCTGCCAGTTCCACGCCCGTTGGGCCGCCCCCCACCACCACAAACGTTAGCCACGCTTTGCGCTTTTCGGGATCGGTTTCCTTTTCCGCCGCCTCAAATGCCATAAAGATACGTCGTCGAATTTCTAGCGCATCCTCCACCGTTTTCAGCCCAGGAGCCATCTCTTTCCAGTGCTCATTGCCAAAGTAGAAATGGCTAACGCCCGTAGCCACGACCACCGTATCGTAAGGAACGCGCCCCGTTTTGGTCATAATTTCCTGAGCGTGGGGATCGAGATCCACCACTTCATCCATAAGCACATGCACGTTTTTGTGGCGATTCAGCACCGCCCGCAGCGGGGACGAAATATCGGCCGGAGAGAGCGTTCCCGTTGCCACTTGATACAGCAACGGCTGAAACAGGTGAAAGTTGCGCTTGTCAATCAGGGTAACGTCCACATTGCTTGACCCCAGAGCCTTTGCGGCATACAAGCCACCAAACCCGCCGCCCACAATCACCACACGGTGTTGAGTTGCTGTGTTCTGTGCTGTCATGGGGCACGTCCTCGCTAAGGGTTTGTTAAAGGGTTGGCTGGTGGGCTGATTGCTCAGCCCATGTTTGCACACAGGCAGGTTTGACCTGCTCTATCTAAGCGCAATCAACTGTTACAGAAATGTTGCCTAAACTGCAATCTTATGCATTTGGCAGGATTTTATTTACCTTAGCCAGCGATCGCCAAGGTGGCAACGATAGAAATTAGTAGATCTGACCGATTCATTGGGTAAACGGGCTTGTGCAAAAAACCGCTGAGCCACCCTTCACAACCTGAATGAGGGCTCAACGGATAAATCAAACGGATAGAGCAAACGGGCGCACTTCGGGCACAATCCATGGGGTTGGATGATGGGCTATCGCGAAGTCCATATCACCCATACCACTGCGCAGTAGGTGTCAGTTTTTCGGCTTTACGGTTGCCAGATTTGATGCCGCGACCGAATCACACAACCCAACTAGCAAGTTGTTTTGGCCATTTTGGCCATCTTGCACCCAGAAGCCAGCCTTCCAGCCAACGGTTCTCTTTTAACGTCAGTTTCGGTTAAGGGCTTTTCTGAGGTTTTCGCGGCGCGAAAACCTCAGAAAAGCCCATTTTTGCGTGCGCGTTGCGCACGCAAAAATGGGCACTTCAGCTTATCCAAAATTCAGGTTCTTTTACAGCGCAATTATGGCGCAAAGATGCCAAACGGGCTGCATGCGATCCCATTCAAAAATCCAAATCTGGTCAAAAAGCAGACCAGAAGCGCATTCCGCGTTAGCCAACATTCCCATGAGTTGGGGTTCGCTGGGGCAAATCAGTCGATGCATTAGTTGGGGCGGGCTGTCATTCCCTTCGTACGGAACGTCACATTAACGCCTTCGGTCGATTGCTCCAACACCAGCAGTGGTGTGGGCTTCGCTTTTTGATCCCAATGAATGTAGGCAATGCGACCTTGAATCGTGGGCTGCCAATTTTCATCGGCTTCTTGGCCCATATAGGTTTGTAAGCATTGAATGATTTGGCTGACCGTAGCCGAGGTGGGCTGCGTTGGCAGCTTCGCCAGCTTGATTTGAATGCGGAACAGCACAGCCTTTTTGGCACCGGGCGTATCGGTCAAATCGTACTGAACATCAAAAATTTCATCCACCTGGCGGGGGGCGCTAGCAATTCCCAACGTGCCTTGTTCAGCCTGGTTGGGCCGAAGCGCAACCGAAATTTTTTCTTTTACGCGAATTTTGATTTGGTTCACGATGGAGAAGTGGAACCGTTCCTCTTCCATGCGCATGCGCAAGTAGTCGAGGTTAAATTCACGCGAGTGAATCAGGTCAGGGTTTTTCTCCATCTTGGCGATCGTGTTGAGCGCCAGCTTCAGCTTTTTCTGCAATTCGCGGTTTTTATACTCCTCAAAGCGCTTGGCTTTTTGGAGCTTGTCAAACATGATTTTTGTGTAGATGCCCAAACCAAGCAGAAGCAAGAACAACCCCCCTGTCGAGTACATCCAGACTTGGCCTGGACGTGCCTGAGCAGTTGAAGGAGCTTGAGCCAAAGTTGGCTCAGAGAGTAGGATATGGGCTGACATAGCAAGTATGCAAAAACTTTATCTAGTTTCAGGATGCCCCTGATTTTGCTTTTTCCATCATTGCGAATCTTGCCAGCGGGCGCGATGGCGACGCAAATCGAGATGGAGCAGATAGGGATGAGTGGAATAGCGCCCCAAGCCGCCATTCCACCAAGGGTCTAGCACCCAGTACAGTTGTTGAGCCGTTAGCCCTTCGCAATAAAATTTAACGGCATCTCCTAGACTGTGGCGATCGCTATCGTGGGCTCCACCACCCTGAGACGAAGCCCCTACATGCCCCGTCACAAACGAGGGACAATACCACGCCACAATCCGCAACGGACGACCCAGGCGATCGCTCACACCGTACAAGTGCTGCGCCAGTTGTACAACCGCATCCACAACCGACTGGTTGCCAGGCATCCAAAACCCACCCTGCGTAGCATCGGCCCAGGTCAAGGTTCCACCAGAAACGATGGGCGCAAAGAGTTGTAGATTGCCTGGAGTCCATGTAGCAGGTGGGGTAGCCAGAGGCAGCGATCGCGGCACCAACGGAGATTCCGCCCCTTGGGCAGGGGCACGTTCCATGTGCAGCAAATCGTCTAGCAAGGTTTGCAACAGTTCTGGCTGAGTTTCGCAGCCTTGCCACAGTTGCGCCAGCTTGAGCAACGCTTGACGCTGCTCATCGGTTTGGCGGTACTGGGTTGGCATGTGCTTGATAAAGAGCAGAAGTTCGCGATCGAGTTGGCGCGCCGCTTTGACCAAGGCTTCGGGCTTAGCGGTGGCGAGGACAGTTGGATCGATCCCCAATTGGCTAATGGCATCGGCCCGAGACTCTAGCCCGTACCACAGGCGATAGGCTTCGGTGAGCATATTGCGCTGTTCGCCCTTGCCTTGGTATCGCCGGGGAATGGACTGCACAACGCGCATTAAGGGCGCGTCCAAAATATCTAGCGGCGTGTCTGCTGTGGAATCGTGTTCCAGAGAAGCGATCGCTCCTTCGCGCGATGGCAACTGTCGCCATAGCTGCACCAGCCGCAGTAGCGCCTCTCGCTGGTGGGGAAAGCCCGCATAAGCTTCGGGAATGGTGCGAATAAGGGTCATCACTAGGCGATCGCGCTCGAGGTCTTCAGTTGGCAGTGGAATGCTCAAGCTGTGGGCCAAAGCCGCGATCGCATCATCCGATGAGTCTACTTTGCGCCAAAGCCGCAATCCTTCCATTAGGGCGTGTCGCTGGGCATGAATGCCTTTGTAGGCGGTAGGCACTTCTTCAACAAATCGCAGCAACGCCGCATCCACAAACGAGAGGTTCTCTGGCAGCCCAACCTGACGATAAGCTGCATCGCACACATTGGCGTATATTTGCTGCAAAGAATCAAGGTCGGTCGCCTCTAGCCGAGCCGCCTCATAATCTCTCGGTTCGGGGACATATCCTTCGGCGATCGCCCCCAAAAACCGGGTTGAGTAGCGCCCTGTATCCTCATCCCAAATGTCTTTGCCTTTCCAGCCCAGGGCGATCGCGCGGTTGGTCATGCTGCGAATTGTATTGGCCGCGTAAAATACCTGCTGGCCAAACGTAGCAAGCTGCTCCAGCCCAATTTTGTTGGCGGGAGAAATGCCCAGCCCTGTGTCTCCCTCGGTTAGGGTAGGCGTGCCAGATACCTTGTACAACGCAGCCAAGAGCGGCGCGTGAATTCCCGCCCGCATCGCTTCAACTTGATACCACTGATTCCGCTGTTCTGCTGTCAGACTTGCCATGCCACCCTAACCCAGCACCAGGATGCAACTCCGCATTCAGCATACTCCGGGATGCTCATGGTGGAACGATCCCTGCAGGAAATTCACTCAAACCAAGGCTCAGGACAATTTCAAGGCTCAAGACAATTTCAAGGCTCAAGGCGATCGCACGGTCCCTCTAACTCCTGTTTCTCAGTGCTTTAGCAACATTCCTCCACCCTTCACTTCGCCACCGTTTATTCAGTAGGAACGCAACTTGCAGCGACTTCACAAAGACTGCCAGTAGATCCATTCGGGGCATAAGTCCATGCCTCACCTGACGCGACTTATGCGCTCACCCCCTTGGGCCGTACATCATAATCAAAACCCCCACAATGATGACCGCCGCTCCAAACCAATCCAGACGATCGGGAGCAACCTGATCAATTCTCCATCCCCAAAGAATTGACAACATGATAAAGATGCCACCATAAGCGGCATAGGCTCGTCCAAAATTCGCAGGTTGAAGCGTTGCAACAAACCCATAAGTTGTCAGTAAAATTGCACCAACTAGCGCCAGCCACGTGCTTTTTCCTTCGCGCAGCCATAACCAAATGAGATAGCCGCCGCCAATTTCACACAGCCCCGATAGCACAAAAAATAAGAGCGATGAAATTGCTGTCATGGTAATTCTTTAATATTAAATTCAGTCATACATCACACTTAGGGCTTGTGTAATTGAATGATTTTGTGGACTGAGCCTGCAAACATCGTTGAAAGCGTTTGGGATTGTATCAAGGGTGTCAGGTCTGCCACGGTTGCGATCGCTCGCAGATAAACAGAACAGATTCAACGGTTGTTTTCGCTTCATCCATCTGCAACCGTTCTAACTGGAACGCCCATAGTAAGCTGTAGTGTTTATTCTTGATAATTGTGCAACCATCCACGTCATTACCCAATCTCCCATCGACCGCAATTTTCCCAAGAGTTTAAAAGGTGACTAGTGTTTGAGTCTACAAGGGTTCCGTCTATGCTTGAAGGAGCAAGACTGATCTGGGTCATGAGGAAAGTGGGATGGGACTGAAACATCATGTATGTTTTGCGGCGGTGATTGGAGCGATCGCGCTTGTGTCTTGCTCAACCCAATCCAACGTGGCCGATCCAGTCTTGGTTGAAAACCAAAAAAATCCGCTTCAGTTTGTTTCCTTAAATGAGGAAAAAGTTGTTGTGGGACAAACCGTTTATGTCCCCATTTATTCGCACATCTATCATTACAACAGCAAAGATCAGGTGATGAATTTGTCGGCAACGCTGAGCATTCACAATACAGACTTTGCCAACCCCATCATCGTCACGTCTGTCAGGTACTACGATACAGCTGGCCAACTCATTCGACAGGATGTTGAGCGTCCAGTAGCGTTAAATCCCATGGCTTCTACTAGCTTCTTTGTGGCGGCAGATGATACCCGTGGAGGGGTAGGAGCAAACTTTATTGTGGAATGGGTGGCAGAAGAAGCAGTCTCAGACCCGGTAATTGAGGCAGTGATGATTAGTACCTCTGGAGGGCAGGGCATTTCATTTATTAGTTCTGGAAAAGTCATTCAGCAGCGCGGCAATCCGAACAGGTGATTTCCAAATTTCTAACCCAGTGTTGGATTTTTCCAAGCCAGCTTTTCCCTAAAAACGGCTGAAAAATCGGAGCTTTTATCTAGGTCTTGATGGCCGATTGGGTGACATTGCGATCGCCATCTCATCCTGGCTTTGGTATCCGTCTGGGCGATCGCCACTAGGGTTGATTTTCTAGACATCCATAACGGTGAAACACGGCGTTGCCACCAGGATTGCAAATAAAATTTCGATCGATTTTCAACCTTAAGTTCTCTGATAATCGTCTGAACATCAGACTTCACAACTTAACAGTGTCTTCTCCATCATACATAGCGTTTACGTCGTCAGTCCCACTATTTTGATTCTGATTTTCATCATTTATCTCATTCCGCCAATCTTACTGTATCAATCCATAAATACGTTCTCTATATCTCCTCATTAGAATCATCGTGGTTGGGAAATCTGAGATTTTTCGAATTCAGAGATGTGGAATAACGGCGTTGCAATTATAGGTCGATGCCGATGCAGTAAACGTCATTTTAATTCAGGTGTTTTCTAAAGACTGCGTGGTGCCCAACTCGACGTGACGGGAAACTTGCGGAATTAACCCTAACACCATCAAATCTAGCCCACACACCAAAGTACCTGTGGAATCCAGTTGGCTGAGGGATTCCACAGGTGCAAAGACATGGGGCAATTTGGGTAAGGTGGCTACGATAGGTTATGGAGGCTTTCTCGAACTCTACAGCTTGGGTTCGACCGCAGCAGCTTCAGCCTGTACGATATCCAGGCGGCCCTTCAGCACCGTATCGGGATTGAGGCTAATGGAATCAATTCCCAAACTGACCAGAAATTGTGCAAATTCAGGATAGTCGCTTGGAGCCTGTCCACAAATACCAATTTTGCGTCCCTTGGCTTTTGCTTTTTGTATCATCCATTGAATCATCGTTTTCACAGCGGCATTGCGTTCATCAAACAGGTGCGCCACCAAGCTCGAATCGCGATCGAGCCCCAGCGTCAGTTGCGTCAAGTCATTCGATCCAATGGAAAAGCCATCGAACACATCGGCAAACTCGTTGGCCAAAATCACATTGCTGGGCACCTCGCACATGACGTATACCTGCAAACCCTGTTTGCCCCGCTCTAAACCGTGCAGCGCCATTTCTGCCAGCACCTTGCGCCCTTCCTCTGGAGTGCGGCAAAACGGAATCATGGGAATGACATTTGTGAGGCCCATGTCTTCTCGTACCTGCCGGAGTGCCTTGCACTCTAGCCCAAAGGCGGCTCGGTAGCGCTCGTCGTAATAGCGAGCCGCACCACGCCAGCCAATCATCGGGTTTTCTTCGTTGGGCTCAAAGGCGGCTCCTCCCAACAAGTTGGCATACTCATTGCTCTTAAAGTCCGACATGCGCACGATGACGGGCTTGGGGTAGAAAGCCGCCGCAATGGTCGCAATGCCCTGGCTTAAGCGATCGACAAAGTAATCGGGCTTGTAGGAATTGTGACGGGCGAGCTGGGCGATCGCCTCCTTTACCGACTCATCCGCTAGCTCATCGAAATGCAGCAGCGCCAGAGGATGCACCCGAATCTGGTTGGCAATGATGAACTCCATGCGCGCTAAACCCACGCCATCATTGGGGATCGCCGCTAACCGAAACGCCTCATCGGGATTGCCCACATTCATCAACACTTGAGTGCGCGATCGCGGCACATCCCCCAACGGTGTTTCTGTAACCGTAAAGGGCAGCAAGCCAGGGTACACACGGCCTTCTTCGCCTTCTGCACAGGAAACCGTCACGTCTTGCCCCAGTTGCAGTACGGTTGTTGCATTGCCACAGCCGACGATCGCCGGAATGCCCATTTCCCGCGCAATAATCGCCGCGTGGCAGGTGCGTCCACCCTGATCCGTCACGATCGCGCTGGCTTTCTTCATAATCGGCTCCCAGTCGGGATCGGTGCGGCTCGTCACCAGCACTTCTCCCGGTTGAAACAGGCCAATATCCGCCACCGTGAGAATGACCCGAGCTTGTCCCTGGCCGATCATGTCGCCAACAGCGCGTCCGGTGGTGACGGGACGGAGAGAGTCGGGAAGCGGGAGGAGGGAGTAGTGGCGGAGGGTGTTGTGGGTCTTTTGGGATTGGACGGTTTCGGGCCGGGCCTGAACGATGAATAGCTCGCCAGTCACACCGTCTTTGGCCCATTCCATATCCATGGGAGTTGCCACACCGCGCACGCGGGAGTAATGATGCTCAATTTGGCAGGCCCACTGTGCCAACTGCAAAACTTCGTCGTCGGTGAGGGCAAAGCGATCGCGCTCTGTTTGCGCCACTTCAACCGTGGTGGTGTGGCCCATCGCGCCACCGTACACCAGTTTGATGGCTTTGCTGCCCAGCCGCTTGCTGAGAATTGGCCGAAATCCTTCCGTTAGCGTGGGTTTGAATACCCGGTACTCATCGGGATTGACGGCTCCCTGCACCACTGTTTCGCCCAGCCCATAGGCCGCGGTAATCAATACAGCATTGGCAAACCCGCTCTCGGTATCGATGGAAAACATCACGCCAGAGGTTGCCAAATCCGATCGCACCATGAGCTGAATGCCAACGGATAACGCCACATCAAAGTGGTCGTACCCCTTGAGCGTGCGGTAGGAAATGGCGCGATCGGTAAACAGCGATGCAAAGCATCGCTGGCAGGCAGATAGTACCTGTTCCAAGCCATGCATGTTCAGGTAGGTGTCTTGCTGTCCGGCAAAGCTGGCATCGGGCAAGTCCTCGGCGGTGGCACTGGAGCGCACCGCTACCGAAATGTGAGAGCTGTAACGCTGCACCAGTTGGTCATAGGCCGTGGCGATCGCCCGCTGCAAGGGTTCGGGAAATGGCGTGCTGAGAATGAGCGATCGCGCTTGGGCACCATGCCAATGCAGATTGGCCATATCCTCCACATCCAAATCGGCAAATAGCTGGTGCAACCGCTGGTCTAATCCGGCACATTCCATAAAGCAACGGTACGCAAAGGCCGTTGTAGCAAACCCACCGGGAACCCGAATGCCCTTTGCGCCCAACTGCTGAATCATTTCGCCAAGCGAAGCGTTCTTTCCCCCAACCAGCGGTACATCCGCAATGCTCACATCATCCAACCACAACACCAACGACTGCTCGCGCGCCATCCGCGCATCAGTTTGCAGCGTCACCAGCATAGACCGCCTCCTTACGTAGCGTGAAGTGCGTTTCGATACCGAGTTTTCTTATGCCTATGCTAACCACTGGCCAGAGAGAAACATTGCTTAATTGCGATCGCCCAAAGGCTGAAGATTGCTCAGGGTTCAGCGTTTTTCTGGATGAATTGCCAATCACAAATCTTGATAAACCTATGAGGGATCAAGGGAAAAACTTAAAAAATAGAGGCGATCACACATCTATCCCCTTAAAATCCCTGCCCAAAATCAGCAAAAAACGAACACGCTTGATGAATAAACTTCAACAAAAAAAAGGCTGACGGCGCTGTTTTGGTCAACGGCTTTTTTATAATGACGAGGACGCTATTGTCAGTTGGGAACGGAATTTTGGCTTCTTTACACACAATCGAAGGAACCCCGGTTGAAGATCTGTTGGCGATCGCGCGTTCGGTGGGTTGGGGCGCCTCCAAAATTTTGCGGGCCTACTATCGCGGCAAATCGCCAGATGATGGCAGCGATCAAGATCTGCAAATTCAAGATAAAAAGGATGGCCCCGTTACGGCTGCCGACCTGGCAGTGAACCAATACGTGCTGGAGCGCTTGCAATCCGCACTCGGTACCGAACACTTTGGCTACCTGAGTGAAGAAACGTACAAAGCATCTCAAAGCCCATTTCCTCAATCCTGGGTTTGGATCATCGATCCGCTGGATGGCACCCGCGACTTTATCGACCAAACCGGAGAATATGCCTTTCATTTAGCCCTTACCCACAACGGGCGGCCTGCCTTATCCGTGGTGGCCTGCCCCGAACTGGAGCGGCTGTACTTTGCCGTGCTGGGCGGCGGCAGCTATGTAGAAACCCCCGATGGCACCGTAACCCAACGCCATGTGTCAACATGCGATCGCCCCGAGGACTTAACCGTTGTGGTGAGCCGCACCCACCGCGACGGACGGTTCAACCAGTTATTGCAAGCGCTTCCCTGCCAAAATCAGCTAGCGGTCGGCAGCGTTGGCGGCAAAATTGCGGCCCTGGTGGATCAGCGAGCCGATATGTACATTTCTCTGTCGGGCAAGTCCGCCCCCAAAGATTGGGACATGGCTGCACCTGAGCTGATTTTGACCGAAGCAGGCGGAAAATTTACCCACTTCAACGGCGATCCATTGCGCTACAACACAGGCGATGTGAATCAATGGGGCGGACTCATGGCCAGCAATGGGGTGTGTCATGACCATCTGTGTGCCGAAGCCACACGCCTTTTGACTGAGCTAGATGCCACTCGCTAAGATGCAGCCCCGTTTAGAAGTTGGAACGGAACGTTGACACTGGAGTCGGTCGATCAGGGAGCCTCGTTGACAAGCGTCGCTTATCTTGCCCTGCATGCCGCTAAGCTAAAAACAGTCGTTTGTGTGCGCTGAGTATGTTTAGAGTCGTGATGGCGGGCAAGGTAGAAGAATTCGAGCGGTGGACTGATGCACTCAACGCCGCCAAAGCACTGATGCCCCAATGCAAACGACTAACGCAGGATGTTCGCATTTACCTGCTGGATGAGTTGGTGTGGCTGTACAGTCGCGAGCACAAGTTTCCCAAGTACATGGGCGCGGGCAACTACGATCGCCTCGCTCGACTGTTCATTCAGGAGGCAATCGAAGAAGAGGAAGCCCAACAGCAAGCCGCATCCGAAAATTCGTCGTCCAACTCTGGTTAACGTCAGTTCTGGTTCAGAGCTTTTCTGAGGGTTGCGGGTCGCGCAACCCTCAGAAGTGCCCATTGTTGCGTACGCGACGCGTACGCAACAATGGGCACTTCTGCTTATCCAAAACTCAGGTTGGTTAACAATGCACAGAAAAAACCTGCCAAACGCGACGAGGGGGCGCGTTTTTAGCAGGTTGCCAAAAGCCAGATTGATGTATTTGAATGATTTGCCGTGAGCCTAGACCACAGCATCGGGTCTAAATCCTTTGGGATGCACGCACCAGTTCTGAAGAGTGGGAAGTCTACGCGTCGGTTTGGAGCGGGAATGGGCGATCGCCCTCAGCCGTCAATAGGGACAGCCGCAGCCATCACCAAAGTTTAGGCAACGTGATCGTTGGGAAGATTGAGGCGATCGCACAAAATTTCGATAGCCGTAACCACCCGATCCAACAGCTCTTGATCGGTACCCGTATGACCAAACATATCGCGGGTAATTTGCAACAGATCGCTAGAGTCGGCAGCCTCGCTATCCCCTGCAACCTCCACCGCAATCTCATCCATCTCCAATGCCAAGTCAGATGTCAAGTCAGCGGTCAACAACGCCAACTGTTCCGCATCAAGAGCATACAAGGAATTTTGAGCCATGAGGGGGCACCAAAATAGTACAAAAATACTATATCAGGGTTTCCTGCATTTCTCATTGCCTTCTGCAAATTTTAAGATTCTGATCTGGAGCTATACCCAAAACTCAGGCTGGGCAAGCTCAAGGGCGATCGCCAGCAAACTGGCAAAATCCACCCTCATCCAAAGCCTCCAAAACCGTACCCGTACCCGATCAACATGGGATACATCACCTGCACAGACAGAGCACACAGCCAGGTCATACACACACAGCAGTAATGGGATCCAAGGATAGGTACTGCGTAAATAGCGCCAGTAGAGTTTGCACAGCATGGATTCAGACATGAATTGGGGATAAATCGACGAACAAGATTTTTAGACCAAGCATCAATCAACAGCCACAGCCAAACGAATCCATCCGTAAACTCATCGGTTCATCAAATGAGTCATGACTCAAGAGTCATAAGTCACAGAACATGCCGCTCAGGATAGGTAACCGACTGAATATTTAATTCCGAACGCCAAACCTCCACAGGCTTTTCCCAATGGTCTTCCCATTTCTGAGCTAGCAATGGCTTGGCCGCAAGCCCCATCTTCCACCCTTGCTCAAGGTGGCGCAGCACAGGAAACAGTTGGTAAGGCGCTTCCACCGTGGCCTGAATCAAGCCACTCGCCACAATCAAACTCGAAAACGGCAGCTGGCACTGGGCTAAGTACACCGCTTGCAAACCGATTTCTCCCAAAAACGAGGTATCGAATCCGGTTATGAGATGCCAAATGTCGTGAGTTTGTCGCCAACGAAACTCCACATAGCTTGCATCATCATTGACCGCCACGTCCTCAGCGTAGAAGCCAGGTTCGTAGCCTAACTGCCGAAGATAGGCAGCATACACAAACCCTAACGAGGTTTTGGGCAGATCCAACAGGGACTCTAGGGAATGAGGGGGCGGGCAGTACCGTTCTTGCAGTAGGGCAACGATCGCTGGATCTTGTCGAAGCTGGTCGATCGCCACCTGAGATGCAGGACTATGCATTAGTACATGGCTCAGATTGGCTACGGGCTGCGAGTCATCCAGGTCGGCCATGAGCATCGCTTCAAACGCTTGAAAAATTTCCTCAGCTTGAGTTTCAGCGGGTTGTTGAGGCGTGGAGTCCGTCTTCTTCTGCGGGATCGCCCCATGGTTCACCACATGATTCAATCGTTGCATTGTTTCCTTCCCAGCCAATTTTGGCCTTTCACCGAATCAATCTCGGATAAAATATGAACATTGTTCATTTTCACAATATGAACAATGTTCACTTTTTTGTCAAGCCCTGGACTTACGCATTGGTGTTGTGGGTAGGCGGCAAAGTGAGGCATTGCTCCAGACCCACCAGATCATGAACCCAGAAAAAACCACCCCCAATCGACAGCGCAAGCCTCAGCAAACCCGCAGCCAAAAGCGGGTCAACCACATTCTGGATGTGGCTGAGCAGTTATTCATTGACCAAGGCTATGACCAAACCACAACTCGGGCGATCGCCGCTCAGGCTCAAGTTCCCATCGGGTCGCTGTACCAATTCTTTCCTGACAAAAATGCAATTGTGAGAGCGATCGCCCAACGGTACTTTGCGCAGCAGTATCAACTCTTTGTTACCCTGCATCGTCAACTATCCACAGCACCCATCGCAGTCTATGTTGAGCAAGTGGTGGATGCCTTTGACCAATTCACGACCGATCATCCCGGATACCAGGCGATTTTGGAACAGGTGATTGACTTTATGACTGTTGCCGATGCCAGCCAACTTGATGAATTTGATCAACAAATTCTGGCTGAGTTGACTCATTTTCTAGCCCAGCGCAACGCCACCTTACCGAACCACAAGTGCGAGATTATTGCTCTTACAATCCTCAAAACGGTGAACGAATTGCTGTGGCTATCCCTAACCCGAGATGAGGAATTTCGGCAAGCACTAGTCGATGAAACCAAGCGCTTGATCACCAGTTATTTACAAAGCTACTGCGTTTAATCTCAATGCGCGATCGCTTCTCTTATCCAGCCTGTTGTTGCAAACAATCGTTCACAAAACTTAGATATTTAACTCAAAGTTACCAAGCCCAATCGCTTAAAAAATCTTGAACCAAATAAGCTTTCAAACCTGCGCATAAACCCAAAATTCAGCATTTATACCTGATTAAATGGCCTAATTTTAGGCTAATCTTCTGAAGACAAAGATGAGTCGCCATGCAGTTTACGCTGAGATCAGACGAATTACACACTCACCCGGTTTGTATTTTTACTTCTTAACAAAGCGCAATTTTTTATCAGAAAAGCAATTAATTTCTGATAAAGTGGTCTGCTCTGCTTTACATCTTTATATTTTTTGGGCTCATTAGATCTAGTCCCATTGATCTGATTTGGATCTGATTCGTCATTCAGTTAAGTTGCAGGAACGATATGTCCGTTAATCTCCAGAAGCAAGAGCATTTGCTGCACCGCATCAGCAGTCGAATTCGTCAATCTCTGGAGCTTCAAGAAATTTTGTCGACCGCTGTTCATGAAATCCGCACATTACTACACATTGACCGCGCCAAAATCTACCGCTTCAAGCCCGATGGCTCTGGTGAAGTCATTGCAGAGTCGATTCGTGGAAAACGCTTGCCCTCGTTGCTGGGGTTGCACTTTCCGGCTGATGATATTCCCCCTCAAGCCCGCCAGCTATTTTTAAAGGCTCGACAGCGCGTCATTATCGATGTGGCCGCTCAGCGCAAAATTTCTAGCAAGCTCGATCATATCGATACGAGAGAACCCTTGACCGTAAAGGATATTCGCTACACGACGGCAGATCCGTGCCATGTCGAATATTTACTGGGCATGGGTGTGCTCTCCTCACTGATCTTGCCGATTCTCCATCAGAATCAGCTTTGGGGTTTGTTTGCCATTCACCACTCGCAGCCGCGTCAGTTTTCGGAGCGCGAGTTGCAAATTGTGCAACTGCTGGTTGATCAGGTCTCGATTGCGATCGCCCAGTCCAATTTACTCAATCAGGTTCAGCAGCAAGCCCAATACGAGCTCATCGTCAACCGCATCAGCAGCTTGTTGCACAGCCCATTAGCCATCAACGAGATTCGTCAATCCGTTTTGGAAGAAACGATCAAAGCCCTGGGGGGCTCCAGCGGACGGCTCTACCTATTCTCGGAGTCGGTCAACGCCCATGCCCAACTCTACACAGCAGGAGACAGCTTTACCTCTGACATGCTGGAAGAGAGCGATCGCTGGAAGCACCTCATGGACTCCTACGACAATCCAACTAGTTTGTTTCCAACCCATGCTGAAGTCGTTACCGCTTGGGAACATGCTGGGCGATCGCTCTTACCCACCGACCTGCCCGACCACCCAGGTACTCCCAATACCCGTGGCATTCCTGAGCCCAAGCTGCTCGACTTTACCGAAGACACAGACTGGCCAGACTGGCTAGGTGCCGACCCCAACGGCCCCATTCGTACCGCGCTCATCGTTCCGCTGCAATACCACCACCAATGCGTTGGCTGGCTCACCGTATTTCGCAACGGCTACGATAGCGAAATTTTGTGGGCAGGCCGCCAAAACTTCGATGAACGCAATCAGCTTCCTCGCCGTTCATTCGAAGCATGGCGCGAAATCAAAACCAACCAAAGCCAACCGTGGCGGCAAGACGAAGTGAACCTGGCCCAAGCCATTGGTATTCACCTATATATGGCCACCATGCAAAAGCGGGTGGAAACCATGCTACGCCACGAGGCATTACACGATCGCCTCACCGATTTGCCCAACCGTCTGTTGTTTGATGAGCAACTATCGTTAGCCTTGCTCAATACGCAACAACAAGGAGAAATTCTCGCGGTCGCCTTTCTCGACTTAGATCGCTTCAAAACGGTCAACGATACGCTGGGCCATGCCCTGGGTGACTTATTGCTCAAGCAGGTAACCCAACGCTTGCAAAAGTGCTTGCGCAAGGGAGATGTGGTTGCCCGATGGGGCGGCGACGAATTTACCCTGCTCTTTCCCAAAATTAACCATATTGAGGAAGTGGGCAAAATTGCCCGTCGCATTCTGGAAGTGTTGAGTGCACCCTTTTTTTTGGAAGGGCAAGAGCTTTATGCCAGCGCGAGCCTGGGAGTCACCCTCTTTCCCTATGACGGAAAGGATGCCGCTAGCCTGCTAAAAAACGCCGATACCGCCATGTATCGCGCCAAGCAACAAGGACGAAATAACTACCAGCTCTACTCGCCAGAAATGAATACCAAAGCGCGGGAGCAACTTGAGCTAGAAACCGACTTGCGCAAAGCCCTCATCCGCAAGGAACTGTTGCTGTACTACCAACCCCAAGTTGACATCAAGACGGGCGAAATTGTCAGCCTAGAGGCGTTGCTGCGCTGGCAGCATCCCCAGTTGGGACTGGTGCCTCCCAGCCAGTTCATTCCCTTGGCAGAAGAAACGGGGTTGATTTGTCCAATTGGGGAATGGGTCATTCGTACGGCTTGTGAGCAGCATCAGGCGTGGCTGGCTGAGGGACTTGCTCCGGTGCGAATTGCGGTGAACTTGTCTGCGCGGCAGTTTCAGCAGCAGGATTTGGTGAAGTCGATTGTGCACATCTTGCAGGAAACCCATCTCACCCCCAGCTATTTGGAGATTGAGATTACGGAAAGTGTGGCCATGCAAGATGTGGAATTCACGGTCAAGGTGCTGCAACAACTGCGAGACATGGGGGTGCAAATTGCCATGGATGACTTTGGCACTGGGTATTCGTCGCTCAATTCCATTAAGCATTTTCCGTTGCACACGCTCAAGATCGATCAATCCTTTGTGCGAGATTTGTTGACAGATCCCAGCGATATGGCGATCGCCAAAGCTGTGATTGCGCTGGGACAAGGGCTCAACCTCAAGATCTTGGCAGAAGGGATTGAAACCGCAGAGCAGTTGGAGTTTCTGCGATCGCTCGGTTGTGCGTTTGCGCAGGGCTATTTCTTTAGCAAACCGCTACCCGCCGAGGCGATCGCTCAAGTGCTAAAGCATGCTCAATATGCCTATGCCGATCGCGCCAACCAGGCCGTTGCCTCACGTTTGCCCCATCCCACCTCAGAGGAGGCGATCGCCAGCTCAACCCAGACCCTCAAACAAGAAATTAGCCAACTCATGCAGCGCACCCAAGCGTTAGAAGATATCATTCGCCATCAAGAACAACAGATTGCCAAGCACGAGCAAATAGAATTGTTCCTCCGGCAACAGCTCCAACCGCAAGAAAGTGCCCCATTTCAAGCTGGTACTTGAGCGAATCAAACCTGGGAATACACTTGAGAAAATGAGGCAAAGCCATCATATTTTCTTAGCAGGATCGTAGGGGGTTAAAGCCTTCTTTGCCTTTGGAATACACTATGCTTTTCTATTAGTTAATTCGACGTTTTTGGGCTGCAGCAACTCATGACAGGAATCACGTCATGTCTACGAGAGGCTACACCAATCGTCGTGTCCTTTCCAGGTACAGACACGGCAAGATTAAGCCACTTGGCCGGATATAATTAACGATTTTGCTGAGTATGGGAACTCAGCGATCGCACTATCCTACTAAACGTGGGATAGATATCGTTGTGTAACAGTATGGTTTTTAGCGCATTCCATCAATATTTTGAGCGATCGCAAATTTGAGCCATCTAGATACTTGAGCCGTTTTTTCCAGCAAACGGATAACGTCAATATCATCGCTTTAGGGAAAAATTGCAGGCTGGCTCAATCTGTGGCGTCCACTTTCGCGGACAACAGTAAGAGCATCGCATCATCATTTGATGAAAAAAGGGTCACATTCTCTTGTTGCTTCCGGATCAGCCATTGCCGCTTGTGAAGACTTGATTTATATCCAAAAAAGGCCGTTAGGAGGACGATCACGCAACCTAATGCTGCTGCAATTCTTGGTTAACTTAGCTACTGGCATGCGGTAATTAAAAACTGAGTTACACACAATGTTTTCGCGCTCCATGACAACCTGGCTACAAACTTTTTCCAAGCCAATTTCCCATCTATGGACAGCAAGAGGACGCTCCATTTTAATTGCAAGCTTAGTGGCAACGGGTGTTCTATCCAGTACAAAACCGCTTGGATTATTTGAGCCTCTAGAGCGCTTTAGTTTTGACGTGATGCTACGTTTCCAGGACGATCGCCCTCTCGATCCACGATTGCTCATTGTTGGCATCACTGAGGCCGATCTCCAGCAGTATGGTTGGCCCATGTCAGATGCTCAACTGGCTGAACTGCTTGCTAACATCCAAGTTCACCAACCCAGTGTGGTTGGGTTGGATCTGTATCGCAGCAATGACCGTCCACCCGGCTCCGAGGCATTGCAGGCTCAGCTTCAAGCCGAAAACTTAATTGCGATTAAAAATGTCGGTAGCGACTCCACCATTGGCGAAGTGCCGGCCCCACCTTCCGTGCCGCAAGAGCGGGTTGGGTTCAACGATCTGCCTATTGACCCAGATGGTATTTTGCGACGGGGTCTCATTTTTGTGCGATCGCGCCAAACCGCGTATTACTCATTTGCCCTGCGCGTTGTGCTACAGCACTTGGGTTCCGCCTTGCCGCTACAAACCACAGACGACGCGCTCATTCTTGGAGATACTCAGTTTCCTGTGATCACCCCTGGTGCAGGAGGGTATCAAAATATTGATGATCGGGGTTATCAAATCTTGCTGCACTACCGCAACAGCGCAGCGCCTGCCCTCATGGTTTCGGCCAGCCAGGTTTTGAGTGGGCAGCTCGATCCAGCCCTCATTCGCGATCGCGTTGTGCTGATTGGTAGCGTTGCTGCGAGCCTCAAAGATCAGTTCTACAATCCCTACAGCGCCACACGAGATACCGAGTTCATGATGTCGGGGGTGGTGGTTCACGCTCATATGATCAGCCAAATGCTGGATGCAGTAGCGGGCACCCCGGCTCTGTATCGGTTTATGCCGCAATGGGGCGAAACGCTATGGCTGTTGGGGTGGGCGATCGCCGCAGGGGTGGTGGTGTGGGCAATTAAGCGACCGCTGGGGGTGGTGGGAGCGGGCGCTATCATGCTGCTGAGCATTACCAGTTTGGGTTGGTTGGGAATTGCCAATTTGGTGTGGCTGCCCATTGCAGAACCCATGTTGGGGGTGTTGATAGCGGGTGGAATTGCGACGCTGCAAAAGTTGCTGTATCGCAGTACTCACGATGCCCTGACCGGGCTACCGCTGCGCGATGTGTTGATTGTGCAAATTCAGCGATCGCTCCAGAGTTCGCCCATGCGGCATGAGGTGCCCGCCATTAGCGTGGCCTTTTTGGATGTGGATCGCTTTAAGCTGATTAACCAAAGTTTGGGACACTCAACAGGCGATCGCGTGTTGAGAACCATTGCCAAGCGCATTCGCCAAGCTATCCCCCCAGCTGTACAACTTGCCCGGGTGGGTGGCGATGAGTTTGCCCTGCTGTTTCAAAATACCCCTCGCGAACAAATTGAGCAAGCATTGGATGAACTTCAGCAAATCTTGTCTGAACCGTTTCAACTCAACGATCATCAGCTTTCGATTACGGCAAGCGTTGGGTTGGCGATCGCCCAAGAAGGACACAAATATTTGCCCGAAAATTTAATGCGGGATGCTTATACCGCAATGTATCGGGCTAAATCGTTGGGGCGATCGCGCTACGAAATTTTTTCCACGGGGATGCAAGTTGAAGCCATGAATCGACTGCGCCTCGAAAGCGATTTACAAACCGCACTCAATCAAGATGAGTTCGTTTTGTATTACCAACCCATCGTGCAGTTAGACACCGGAAAAATTGCCGGATTTGAAGCCTTGGTGCGTTGGAGCAAACCAGAAAATTGCTTCGTGCCACCGGATCAGTTCATTCCCATTGCCGAAGATACCGGATTGATCGTGCCGCTAGGCCAGTGGATTTTTCGCGAGGCCTGCCGTCAACTCAAGGTGTGGCAGCAGCAGTTTCCTGACTATGCGCTCAAAATGAGCATTAACCTATCGCAGCGCCAATTTGAACAGGCCGATTTGGTTCAACAAATTGACACGGTGTTAACCGAGGTGGAAATTCCGCCCAACACCGTTCAACTCGAAATCACAGAAAGTACAGCAATGATTGATGTCGAAGCAGCGATCGCCCTGATGGTGCGCATTCGACAGCTGGGCGTGCGATTCAGCATCGACGACTTTGGTACAGGTTACTCCTCCCTTAGCTATTTACATCGGCTTCCGGTCGATGCGCTCAAGGTGGACAAATCCTTTGTTGGCCGCATGGAGCAAAGCAGCGAAGATCGAGACATTGTGCAAACCATGATTAGCCTGGGGCATAAGCTGGGCATGGAGGTAATCGCCGAAGGCATTGAGCGATCGAGCCATCTGGCCAACCTGCGGGAGCATCAGTGCGACTATGGTCAAGGCTATCTATTCTCAGCTCCTCTCCCCGCCAGTCAGGCAACAGCCCTGCTTCATCAAATCAGCGTCTTTCAGGGAACTTTGCCAACCACAGACCAAGACACCACCCTGGATGTGTAATCCTCCAGGACTTATGCAGTTAAATGATTTTGCAAGCATCTTGTCGCAAGCATGAGGAGGTGCACGCTGTGCAACCCTATTCCAGCCTGAGTTTTGGATAATCTGAAGTGCCCATTTTTGTGTGCGCAAAAATGGGCTTTTCCAAGGTTTTCGAGCCACGCAAACCTTGGAAAAGCCCTTAACCGAAACTGATGTAAAAAAAGCACTAAGGCTCAATCACTTGTTCAGGTTGAGCGATCGCGTCTGTTGGCTGAATGGCTTCAAGCTTGGGTTTAGTGGGTAGCTCTGGCTTGAGGTCCGGCTTAGCGTCCGGCTTGGAGTCCGGCTTGGAATCCAGCGTAGGCTCAAAATCCAGGTCGGGTAGGTTCTCAACTTCGGGAATGCGCTCCACAATTAAACGAGCCTGACTATTCGCCCCACCCAACTGTTTTAGCAACTTGGTTTTAGGCGCATGGTAAAGGTAGATGAGGCGATCGCCATCACGCCATTCATCGGATGCCGAGGCAATAAGCAACTTTTCTTCGCGCTCTAGCAGCAGAGGCATGACCTTCTCATCCTCAATCAAAATGCGAACATGGGCAATTTGACGCGGCAGCTTGTCGGTTTGAAAGAAGGTTTCACCCAAGCGAACTTCGCGATCGTTAATAAATCGATTCCAGGCTTTCAGCGGCACCAACGGCAAAAAAGCAGACTTAACCTTGCCAGCATTCACAGCCGACTCCGCCGGAATTGCCCCCGCCGAATCCTTGGTAACCATAACCGCGACTCGGGGCGGATTAAACTCTTCTACAGCCTTTTGCGCCAACACCAAATTCACTTCGCCATTATTCGTCATCGCCAAAAAGGTACCACGCTGGCTCATTCCCGCCTGGGTCAACACCTCCGCATCCAAAGCCGTACTGGCAAATGCTGGCAACCCTTCCAATTCTGCTTTTCGGCACGCCTGCAAATCAGTATCAATTAAAGTGGCCGGTTCGCCTTTGTCAATAAACACTTGAGCGAGCAAACGGCTGAGTGGGTTGCTTCCTGCAATGACCACACCCGTCGCCTCATCGGATGTAATGCCTAGCAATTGGGCAATCCACCTGGCCGTCAACCCCTGGAGAAAAACCGTCGAAATAATCGTGAGAAACACCAGTGCTTTGATCGCCTCACCACCGGAAATGCCGCGATCGGTGAGCAAAATGGCAAACAGCGATGCCACTGAAGCCGACACAATGCCGCGCGGTGCCACCCAGCAAATAAACAGCTTTTGTCGCCAGTTCAGGTCGCTATTGTAGGTGCACACCGCAACATTGATGGGGCGTACCACAAACATCAGCACGGCCACCGTGAAGACAGCCCCCTGTCCAAGCGCAAACAAGCTGGCCAGCGACAAATCGGCAGCCAGTAGTACAAATAGCACCGACACCGCAAAAATCGTGAGCTGTCCTTTGAATCGTCGCAGCAATCGCTCATCGGGAATGGAGGACGATCGCAACACCAGGCCAGCAATCACTGCCGACATTAACCCCGCTTCATCGCGAATCGCTTGTGCCAGCACAAACAGTCCCCAAACCCCCGCCAGCACCACTAAATTTTTCAAATCTTCTGATAAAAATCGAGTGCGCTTCAGAAAGTAGCTCAGCACCCAACCGCCAAGTGCGCCAATGCCGCCACCAATGCTCAATCGCAAAAATAGGCCGCTGACGACCAGCAGGGGATCGGCATCTCCGTTCAAAATGACATCCAACACCACCACCGCCAAAATCGCACCCACCGGGTCGATGAGTACGCCTTCGCCCTCAAGCAAGGTGGCCACGCGGGTATCGACTTGCACTTGCTTCAGCAGGGGGCTAATTACGGTTGGCCCCGTTACAACAACCAACGCCGCATACAAAAATGCGATCGCCCAGGGAAACTCACCCAGCCAATGAGCGGCCATGCCCCCACCCACCAGCGTAATGAGCGTGCCAATGGTCACCAAGTTGCGCAAGCTGCCAGATACTTGCTTCAAGTTGCGCAGTTCCAGATTTAGCCCGCCTTCAAACAAAATGAGGGCAACCGAGAGTGTGACAATCACCTCTAGTCCGCTACCAAGCTGCTGCGGCTGTAGAACATCGGCCCCGTCCGCTCCCAGCAAAATGCCAAACGCCAACAAAAATACGATGCTGGGCACCTTGCAAAAATCGGCCAGCACTTGCGCGCTAATGCCTGCAATAACAGCAATGACAAACTGTAGCGTTGTCGCTAGCGGTGTATCACTTGCGATGGTCAACCCATCTAGCATGGTTTCCAGGAAATGGTACAACTGCCATGGTACCCAAATGCGGGTTAGATAGGGGCGATCGCCATTTATTCCAACCAAAACAAAAATGGAGCATCAGCAAAAATTGCCCCTCTCATGATTGGTTGTGTTTCACAGTTGTGGATGTGTGTGGTAGAAGGACGGCTCCACCGTCCTTCTACCACACACATCCACAGGTCTAGAACATTACCCTCATGCTTGAACGCAACTGATAATCTCACGAATGGACTGATTGCACCCCGCCAAACGTTCCAAATCGAGGGATAATAAACGGGGATACTTCCTCAACCTGAGAGGAAGTCACTGCATTGTGCTGCGTGTTTCTGTGCGTGCCCTTGCTGCGTGTCCTTACAGCCAGCCGTTTATCTGTGTCAAACCCTTGGGAATCGATCTCCGCAGCTACGTCTATATCGACCGCCTTCAGCCACAACATGCTGCCTATTTGGGAACTGTGGCATTAGGCTTTTTGCCACTTCCAGGTGATGCATCTCTTTGGATTGAGATTTCTCCGGGCGTAGAAATCAACAATCTCATGGATAAGGCACTCAAAGCGGCTGTTGTTCGCCCTGGGGTACTGTTTGTTGAACGGTTGTACGGCCTGCTAGAAGTGCATGCCAGCAAACAAGGCGAAGTGCAAGCTGCCGGACGCGCCGTACTGCAAGAGCTAGGGCTCAATGCCAACGATTGCATGAAACCACGCATCATCTCCCGGCAAATTATTCGCAACATTGACTCCAACCACGCACAGCTCATTAACCGTAGTCGTCGGGGTCAAATGATTCTAACGGGCCAAACCCTCTACATTCTGGAGGTCGAGCCTGCAGCCTACGCATCCCTTGCCGCAAACGAAGCCGAAAAAGCCGCTCTCATCAATATTCTGCAAGTTTCGGCAGTGGGCAGCTTTGGCCGATTGTTTTTGGGTGGCGAAGAGCGCGATATTTTGGCAGGAGCCGAAGCTGCCGAAGCCGCATTAGACAGTTTGGCCGGACGGGATGTTCCTAAGACCGTTCGTATGGAATAGCCATGGCGTTGGTTGATCCGGCTATCTCACAGGTGTGGGCTTTGCTCCAGCAGGGAAGCGCTCCATGGAACGTATGGCGGGCTAAGCATCCCCACGTTGCCATTGACTTTAGCTATCAAAACTTGTCTGGAGCGGATTTTAGCGGCTATGACATGAGTCGGGTTTCGTTTCATCATGCCAATCTCACCGGGGTTCACTTTGTCTCAGCCCAGCTGGTTCAGGCCAACCTGAGTCATGCCATCCTCGATGCTGCCAACTTTACGAATGCCAATGCGGCGCAGGCCGACTTTACCCTCGTACAGGGTCAGGCCGTATCTCTCAACATGGCCGATCTCAGGCATACGATCTGGGTGGGAGCCAGTCTGCCGTTGGTGCAGCTTCAGGGGGCGATGGCGGCGTTTGCGAACTGCATTGGTGCAGATGTGAGTCACGGCAACTTTCGGACTGCCGATCTCAGTTTTACCAATTTAGAACGGGCCAATCTCAGCTTTGCTAATCTGCAGCGGGTTGACCTCAGTGAAGCAAATTTGAGCAAAGCCACGCTGTATGAGGCAGATTTGGTTGGGGCCGTGTTGCCCAATGCAAACTTGCAGGGTGCAAATTTGGTGCGATCGCGCTTTGGGGGAGCGTATCTGTCTGGAGTCAGCTTACAAAACGCGACCGTGTTAGAAGCCGACTTCCGCTGGAGCAATTTGACCCGATCGGATTGGAGCGGTGCTCACACGCGTCAAGTGCAGCTATCGATGGCAAATTTGAGCTGGGCCAACTTAGGTGGGTTAGATTTGCGAGATAGTCATACAACACAAACAAATTTTAGGAAAGCAATCTTGCTAGGATGCCAATTGCCGAGCAGTTAGTCCAAGCACAATCGGTCAAGTTCCATGCCCGTCTTTTATGAGCTGTCACTTCAGTTGGTTCAAGGCTTTTGGAACTATTGTCTGAACACCATAATCCCCTGACCAAACTAGCGCGATGAATACGCCTGCTCATGTTGTTCTCAATTTGTTGTGCCTTGGGCGTCGAGATCTGGCTTCGGTGCTGACACCTGTTATTGTTGGGGCAGTTCTACCAGATGCGCCCATGTTTATCTTTTACGGCTATGAGCGCATCATTCGCGGAATGTCGGAATCTTGGATTTGGCGTGAGGGTTACTACCAAGTACACTGGCAAAATTTTATTGATTTGTTCAATTCAATTCCGCTCATGTTGCTTGGGCTTGGTATTGCAATATGGGGGCGATCGCAATTTGGGATTCTCCTTTTCACCAGCATGTTGCTGCACATCGCTGGAGATCTGCCGTTGCACCATGACGACGGTCATCGTCACTTCTTTCCATTTTCCGATTGGCGTTTTGTCAGTCCTATATCCTATTGGGATCCCAAACATTATGGCAATATCGTTTCAATCGTAGAAATATTATCTGTTGCCATGACTTCTGCAATTCTCTTTCAGAATTATCATTCCGCAGCAGGGAAATTCATCATTGGCATCATCGGAGCGTTGTACTCGCTTTATTTTTTCTATGTTGTCACTGTGTGGATGTAGCGTGTGGGTATAGACTGAATAAAGCTTACCGCAGCAGTGACTATTAGCTTGTCAAAACAAATCATCTAGCTTGTCAAAACAAATCATCAAAGCTCAATCATTTTGTCGCTTCAGAGTATAAGTTTGCGTCTCTCAGTTGTCTTAGATAGGACTGACGCACTTCATCCGAAAAACCAGGGGGTTGAATGATGTTTAAGCGCTAAGCGCTTAAACATCATTCAACTGCTAAGTCCTGTTAAAGAAGACTGAGTGCAATTGCGCAGACAACAGATCTCGTTCAAAAATTTCCGTAATTTCACTCGCGGTATGACCCAGGCAGGCAGGGCATACTCCCAATGAGATTGAGATAAGCCAACCCTCCAATGTGGGCGGAAATCTCTACTCTTGTATCAACAACAACTTTTTGCAATAAAAGTTAACGTAGGATCGAAGAAGAACGCAGACAGATCAAGTAAGTCCCTTATCGGACTCCGTCTCTCACCAGACCGTATCGTTGAGTTCTTTGTTCAATCCGTTAGGAATAGCCGCTATTCCTGTTGTTGTTAAAAAAGGACCACAACATCCATTAGCTTGCTTTCACTGCTTACGTTGCATGATTTAGCACTTGTTCAAGCCTGTTGCGTTGCTGATGTGCAGCAACATTGAGGAATGGATATGAAAATGTTTGATTCTACAACCCGCGATTTGGCTCTCGTTAGCTGGGTTGCCCTCCATCAACCTTCGCCAGAAGAGGTTTCTCTTCAACCCGCTTCTTCTCCTACTCCCACTTGGCGATCGCTCCTAACCGCCGACCTCCTTCTACCCTTGCGCCGATACATCAATCAAATCGAAGTCAACACTCCCGAATTGGCTCACAAACTATGCCAACTGATCCCATCGCAGTGTCCCTTTGAGCGCGATATCTCTGTATTTGGCAAAACGCTCTTACACATTCCTCCCCTCTGCAAGCTCAACCCTTTCTACGAAGAAGTTGTGGCACTCCGATTCCGTGCCCTGTGCTACTTGGCCGATGAATGTGGTGTGGATATTTCCTGCTATTGCTAAGATTGAGCGATCGCATTGCTTCGCACAGTCGCCTTGCACCCAACCCTTAGGTCCACTGTAAACCTTCTGATCGCATCTGCTGGTAAGCTCTCAAATCCTCCTCCCATCGCTGCTACAGACGGCAACAAAGGCTCTAAGTCCTTCTTAGAGCCTTTGTTGCTGCGTGCAAAATATTGGGTTAAACATGCGCGATCGCACTGCACTAGTTAGCTGAGGGAACCTCATCTCCCTCATCTGCCGTCGCAGCCGTTGTTGGCAACTCTAGGCAATAGCCCGCTCCATAAACCGTTTTGATGTATTGAGGACGACGGGGATCGGGCTCTAGCTTAGTGCGCAAGTGCCGCACATGAACCCGAATTGTTTCAATATCATCGTCGGGATCATAGCCCCACACTTCCTTCAAGATTTCGCTGGGAGACACCGTTTGTCCATGCCGCTGAAGCAGACAATGGAGCAGCTCAAACTCAAGGTGTGTCAACTTAACGGTGTGATCAAACCAAATCGCTTCTAGGCGCTCTGGGACCAAGGTGAGCGGGCCAAAGTTAAGAATTTCCGTATGCTTTGCCGCTTGAGGAATGCGATCAGTACGGCGCAGCAGCGCCCGCACCCGCGCCAGCATCTCTTCTACCTCAAAAGGCTTGGTGAGATAGTCATCTGCCCCCGCGTTAAACCCCTCCACTTTGTCTTGGGTTTGGCTCAGTGCTGTCAGCATCAGCACGGGGATGTCGGCGGTTCGCTCATCTCTACGGAGACGTTGGCACACCGTAAACCCATCGACTTTGGGTAACATTAGGTCGAGCATAATTAAGTCGGGGATCAGTTGCAGCGCTAAGGCTTGACCCTTGACTCCGTCAGTCGCGCGGCTAACGTCGTACCCAGCCATTTCAAGGTTGACAGCGACCAATTCAGAGATCGCAATATCGTCATCAATGACAAGAATCCGAGGCATTTAAATGGTTTTATCTCAACAAAGGTTTTACGCAGATCAGGTTAAATCTAATTGAAGTTTTAGAAGTTTTACCCCAAGATCTTAAGGAACCTACCATAGTTTTTCTGTTGATTATGCACCTTTGGCAAGAAAAACTCTACAAATAGATACATTAGTTATAACTCTAGTTTCATGTTCTGGCCTATGTCGGGCTCGAAATCGCTAAGGGCTGCTTTACGGTTGCCGCCTGATCCAGCAGCCAAGATGAACGATTGTGGCATGGGCAAAGCCTCTCAATCAAATTCTCTGTCAGGGTTTGGTGCGCTTTTTGACGAGGAAACGAGGGATTGGCATAAAGCTGTCGATCGCATTTCTAGAGCGATCGCGATCGCTCTCACTCATGTTGCAACCTAGCAACAAGGCTTAACCAACACGTTGGTTGCAAACTCAACTGTCATTGGTGATACAATCACCCACAAGCTAGGGGTGCCTGAGCGTTCAGTCCAGGCTGAGATTACACCCTTAGAACCTGAGTCCGGCTAATACCGGCGGAGGGAAGCTGTTTACTTGAAGGAACTAAATAATATGCGAAACGACTGGGTTGCTCAGCGTCGTGGACACAGCAATGTGTCTCAAATGCACTATGCGCGTCAGGGCGTGGTGACAGAGGAGATGGCATATGTAGCCCAGCGGGAAAACCTTCCCGCTGAGCTGATTCGCTCCGAAGTTGCCCGGGGGCGCATGATTATTCCTGCGAACATCAACCATATCAATTTGCAGCCTATGGCAATTGGCATTGCCTCGAAATGCAAGGTCAACGCCAATATTGGGGCATCTCCAAATTCATCAGGAATTGAAGAAGAACTTGCCAAACTGCATCTTGCGGTCAAATACGGTGCCGATACTGTGATGGACTTATCGACTGGGGGTGGCAACCTGGACGAGATTCGCACAGCGATCATTCAAGCGTCTCCTGTACCAATTGGTACAGTCCCCATTTATCAAGCGTTAGAGCAAGTGCATGGCAGGGTAGAAAACCTGACGCCCGAAGACTTTCTGCACGTCATTGAAAAGCACGCCCAACAGGGAGTGGATTACATGACTATTCATGCGGGGATTCTGATTGAGCATTTGCCGCTGGTCAAGGGTCGGCTTACAGGAATTGTGTCTCGTGGTGGCGGTATTTTGGCCCGGTGGATGCTGCATCATCACCAGCAAAATCCACTGTATACCCACTTCAATGACATCATCGCAATCTTCAAGAAATACGACGTATCGTTTAGCTTAGGCGATTCGTTGCGTCCCGGTTGCCAGCATGACGCCTCGGATGCGGCACAACTGGCGGAGCTAAAAACGCTAGGCCAACTCACCCGTCAAGCGTGGGAGCAGGATGTGCAGGTGATGGTAGAAGGCCCAGGCCATGTGCCGATGGATCAAATCGAGTTCAATGTGCGGAAACAGATGGAGGAATGCTCTGAAGCGCCTTTCTATGTATTAGGGCCGCTAGTTACGGATATTGCACCGGGCTATGACCATATTTCCAGTGCGATCGGGGCGGCGATGGCAGGTTGGTACGGGACAGCAATGCTGTGCTACGTGACGCCAAAGGAGCATTTGGGACTGCCGAATGCTGAGGACGTGCGCAATGGCTTGATTGCCTACAAGATTGCGGCCCACGCAGCCGATATTGCCCGACATCGACCCGGAGCGCGCGATCGCGACGATGAGATCTCTCGGGCACGCTATCACTTTGACTGGAACCGCCAGTTTGAGTTGGCGCTTGATCCGGAGCGTGCACGCGAATATCACGACGAAACGTTGCCAGCAGATATTTATAAGACAGCTGAATTTTGCTCGATGTGTGGTCCCAAGTTTTGCCCTATGCAAACCAAGGTCGATGCAGATGCGCTCTCAGAGTTGGAAAAGTTTCTGACTAAAGAAGCAGTAAGCTAAATTTTCGGCAGATGCCAGAGGGCACGGTTTGTTACTGAATCTACCCTCTGGCATCCGCCCTACCCAACACCGCCAAATTCAAAAAAAATTGTCGAAGGGGTAGCGATCGCAGTCGTGATATGATAGCTTAAGAAAGTTGGAAATTTCCAGCGCACGGCTCAGTAGCTCAGTGGTTAGAGCAGGGGACTCATAAGCCCAAGGTCGCAGGTTCAAATCCCGCCTGAGCCATCTTAAGTGGAAGCAATACATGGCTTACAGCAAGATCTCAATGTTTAGAGAGCTTGCATGTTTATTGGGCGTTGTTAGCCATGTTTGGCATGAGCCTAGGGTTAAAATGGGGCATTTTGCGAGTGCAGAATCAGAGGGTGGTTTGTCGATAGCTTTGGGCAATCGTCCTAGTTTTCAGGGCTCCCACACTCCCACTGCGACACTTCATAACATTACCTGAGTTTTGGATAAGCTGAAGTGCCCATTTTGGCGGGCGCGACGCGTCCGCCAAAATGGGCTTTTTTGAGGTTGATATAGAACAGTATTGGGGCTAGTCAAGCAAGCAGTGTTGTTCTTGATATGTAGTTGTTCACGACAGCAGCATCCCTTGGATTCTGGTTTTCACGGTTTTGTTTGCCAATTTGGAGAACCGTTGTGAACAAGTTCATCGGACACACCCAAGCCTAGAAAGGACTGTTTGAATCATTAAATTAATAGCCTTATGAATACGGTTGATATACAAGGTGATCTTAAATCCAAGCTAAATAAAGATTGAAAAATTGATAGCAGTAGAAATCAGCTTAGAAAAGCTAAAGACAAAAAAAGACAGATAAAAGAAAAATTTTAATATAAAAAATCACATTAATAAAGGAGGAAAAGACTACAACACGAAAAACAAGATGGACATTTTTAACATCATCCCAAGAACCATTTAATCAAGCCCGTTAAAAACAGGCAAACGATATACCAGAATCTCTTGCCAACATAGCAAAGTAAGGTCTCAAAGCATCGCCACACGATGTTCAAAGTAATATTCACACGCGACTCTAGAGGATTTCTGTTGGTGCTCTAGAAACATCTACAAGTGTATCTTCACTGAATTACGAAAATTGCAGAATTACGAGGAATAACCAAGGACGAGTTCCTCTCAACCACCTCACGCTGACTAAGCTCGCAGAACGACGACATTGCGACCTTAGTCAGGAGGATTGTAGGGAAGAAATTTGTAGGGAAAAGCCGTAATGGTAATTCTCGTGACAATCCTTGGGAAATGCAATTTCTATACTGGGGAGACAGCACCTGTATACTGCATACAAACTGATAAGATTCATGGGCTTATGTATCTTCTATTCATGCAGCTATTTATTATGAAACTACTTATTCTAAAAACGTGTGAGTCGGGCTTTGCTTCGTTTGCAGCCTAGTCATCTCTGTTTCGCCGCTCCGTTGTTTCGTTAATACATTATTTGATACATCTTTGAACGCATGACGCATTTATCTAGCGATCGCCCTACTCTAAGCATCAACGGTTCTGTCGTTTCTTTGGCATCTACGCCTCCTACAATGACCCTGCTGCAATTTCTTCAGCAGAGTGGACGCACCGGCACCAAGGAGGGATGTGGAGATGGCGACTGTGGGGCTTGTACGGTGGTGCTGGTTGGTCAAGATGCCGACGGCCAACCTCAGTACCAGGCGGTCAATAGCTGCCTCATTCCGGTAGGGGCGCTAGTGGGGCGAGATGTGATTACCGTTGAGGGGGTTGCGAATGGCGCGTTGCATCCGGTGCAAGCGGCCATGGTGGAATTGGGAGGTTCGCAGTGTGGCTACTGTACACCCGGATTCATTATGAGTATGTTTGCGGCTTACTACGATGGGCCAATGGATGATGTAGCGATTGAGGGCAACTTGTGCCGATGTACGGGGTATTTGCCCATTCGCCGAGCAGCCCAGCAAGTTGTCGAAGCGCGATCGCCCCAAGCGTGCGACTCCTTTGCCCAAAAGCTGACTGCAGCAACGCCAACATTGGCCCCGGTGAGCTATGAGCATCACGAGCATGCATTTTATCGGCCGACTGAGCTGCGATCGCTCCTGACCCTGCTGGCAGAATACCCCAATGCCACACTCATCGCTGGAGGCACCGATTTGGGCTTAGAGTTGAGCCACCATCGCCAACATTACCCAATCATGATTTCTCTAGAAGCCGTGCAAGAGCTTCAGGGCATCACCCAAACCGATGCTGCTGTCACCATTGGCGCAGCCGTTCCCCTAAGCCAGGTGGAGAAAACGCTACAAGGAGTTTTCCCCAGTTTAGATACAATGCTGTACTGGTTTGCGGCACGGCAAGTGCGCAATCGGGCCACTGTGGGCGGCAATATTGGCACTGCTTCGCCCATTGGCGACTTGCCGCCTGTATTGCTCTCACTGGATGCGACGATTACGGTCACGAGCGTTCGGGGCGATCGCACTTTGCCACTGTCAGAGTTTTTCACAGGATATCGCCAAACCCAGCGTCAGCCAGATGAAGTCATTGTCTCTGTCACGATTCCCAAATCTTTAGGGACTGGTGCGGTGCGTCGCCTGTGCCAGTCCTACAAAATTGGCAAGCGCGGCACGGACGACATTAGCATTGTCGCAGCGGCCTTTTGTGTTGATCTAGATGCCAATGACTGTGTGGTGCGGGCTCGGCTCGGGTACGGTGGCGTAGCCGCCACTCCGGCTCGGGCGATCGCCGTTGAGCAAGCGCTGGTGGGCCAACCCTGGACTCACGACACGGTGCGATCGCTCAAACCTCTTTTGCTACAAGCATTCACCCCTCTCACAGATTTACGGGGTAGCGCCAGCTATCGCCAGCGATTAGTCGCCAATTTGTTCGAAAAATTTTTTGTCGAGATGGGATGACGATTGACGATCGCACCCATCGCATTCTCCGCCAAGGATCGTCCCTGTTCAACATCACTATCATTCAACCCCAATATCAATTTAGCTAGGTACCCCTATGAGTACGGTTGGCAAGCGAAATAGCCACGAAAGCGCCCAAGGCCACGTGACCGGCAAGGCTGTCTACACCGATGAGCAACGGCTGCCAGCAGGCATGTTGTCGGTATGGCCCGTCATGGCACCCCATGCGCACGCCCGCATCACCAAAATTGATGTGTCGTTGGCCTACGAGGTTGAAGGATTGGTCACCGTCCTCACGGCAGAAGATGTGCCCGGCGAAAACGATACGGGGGTAATTTTGCACGATGAGCCGCTCTTTCCAACCGAATTTGTGAGCTATTGGGGGCAGGCAATCGTATGGACAGTGGCAGAATCGGAGGATATCGCCCGACAGGCGGCAGCTAGGGTGATTGTCGAGTACGAGCCGTTGGAACCGATTGTGAGTATTCAAGCCGCGATCGCCCACAATCGTTTTCAGGGCAACGCCATTACGGTGCAGCGTGGCGATGCAGCCTCAGCGCTGGCAGACGCTCCCCATCGGCTAGAGGGCGAGCTAGAAATGAATGGGCAGGATCATTTTTACCTGGAGACGCAAACGAGCTGGGTAGTTCCTGATTTGGAAGGCAACTATCAGGTTTACTCATCAACGCAGCATCCCACCGAAACGCAAATTATTCTGGCGCGCATTTTGGGCATTTCCAGTAATCGGGTTGTAGTCACCTGCTTACGGATGGGGGGTGGCTTTGGTGGCAAAGAATCGCAAGCTAATCCCTTTGCAGCAGTAGCGGCGATCGCCGCTTACAAAACAGGCCGTCCAGTACGAGTCAAACTCAAGCGCGATCACGACATGACCCTTACCGGAAAGCGCCACGGCTTTTTGGGACAATACCGAGTTGGCTTTACCGCCGAAGGACTGATCACGGCGCTAGATATGGACTTGTTTGCCGATGGCGGCTGGAGCCTGGATCTGTCGCCTCCGGTGCTGCTGCGGGCCGTGCTACATGCCGACAACGCCTACTACATTCCCCACATCACCGTACGAGGCCGCATTGCCAAAACTCACAAAGTCTCCAACACAGCATTTCGTGGCTTTGGTGGCCCCCAAGGCATGTTAGTGATTGAGGATGTGGTCGATCGCATTGCTCGATATTTACGCTTGCCGCCAGAACTGGTACGGGAGCGCAATTTCTATCATGGTTCTGGCGAAACCAACACAACCCATTACGATCAAGAAATTATCGATAACCGCATTGCTCGGGTTTGGAATACCGTACAGGCCAACGCCAACTTTGCAGAACGGCAAGTAGCGATCGCCCAATTCAATCAAACCCACCCTCACCGCAAACGCGGGTTAGCCATTACGCCTGTCAAGTTCGGCATTTCGTTCAACAAAAAGCAGTACAACCAGGCCGGGGCGCTGATCCTCATCTATACCGATGGCAGCATTCAACTCAACCACGGCGGCACCGAAATGGGCCAGGGGCTTCATACCAAGATGCTGCAAGTTGCCGCCAAGAGCCTGGGGGTGAGCATGTCGCGCTTTCGCATGATGCCCACCAGCACCGACAAGGTACCCAACACGTCTGCGACTGCTGCATCCAGCGGTTCTGACTTGAATGGTCAAGCGGTAAAAGATGCCTGCGAAGCCGTCAAAGCCCGCCTAGCAGAGGTGGCCACCCGCCTGCTGGATTTAGACGGGCCAGAAGAGATCGTGTTTGAAGATGATTGGGCGTTTTGTCGCACCTACCCCAGCCGTCGTGTGCGGTTTGAGGACGTAGTGGCTCAAGCCTACAGCGATCGCATCAGCCTGTCGGCCACGGGCTTCTATCGCACCCCCAACATTTTTTGGGATGAGAAAGCAGGCAAAGGTCGCCCATTCTACTACTTTGCCTACGGTGCCTCCATTAGCGAGGTAGAAGTTGATGGCTTCACAGGCACCTTTAAGCTGCGCCAAGTCGATATTGTGCATGACGTAGGCTCATCCCTAAATCCATTAGTAGATCAAGGCCAAGTGGAAGGTGGGTTTGTGCAGGGCATGGGCTGGCTGACGATGGAAGAATTGGTGTGGGATGAGCAGGGCCGCCTTCGGACTGTCGCTCCCAGCACCTACAAAATTCCCACGATTGGCGAAATTCCTGAACACTTTGACGTGCAATTGCTGGAGCGTGCTGCCCAAGATGGCGTCATCTACGGCAGCAAAGCCGTGGGCGAGCCACCCTTTATGCTGGCGATGTCTGTCCGAGAAGCCATTCGAGCAGCGATCGCGGCATTTGGCGAAGCTGAGGCTGTACCGTTAGCATCCCCTGCCACACCCGAGGCCATTTTAGATGCGATTGAGTGGGTACAGCAGCACTCCCCCTCTGTGACGAGTGCATCAACCTCTCCCCAGCCAGCGCTCTTCGAGTAGCGCTTATGACCATTGACTGTTTTGAACAATTGGCTCAACTGCTGCCACAGCATCCTGTGGTGCTGGCAACGGTGGTTGAGGTCACGGGCTCGGTACCGCGTGAGGTTGGTGCCAAAATGCTGATTGGCGCTGATGGATTGCTGTACGGCACCATTGGCGGTGGTGCGGGAGAGGCCAAAGTGCTTCAACAGGGGCAGGCACTGTTAGCCACCGGCCAAAAGTGCGCGGTTGAGATCGATCTCTCCGGGGCTCCTCATCGGGAGACCCAAGGAATCTGCGGTGGATGGATGCGTGTATGGCTAGAGAGATGGGATAGTCGTGCGATCGCCCTGGTGCAAACGCTGCTGCAAAAATTACAAACTGGGCAATCCGCTACTTTAGTCACTCCCTTTACGGCTCAGTCACCCTATCTGCTGAACTCACCCGCCCAATCGACAACCCAGTCTTCAACGGATGCGTTTGTCGAAACTTTGGCCCCCCTGCCAACGTTACTCATTGTGGGAGCTGGTCACTGTGGCGAACAGTTAGCCAAAACCGCTCACCTGGCGGGATTTAACATTATTGTGCAGGACGATCGCCCCACATGGGCAAATCCAAAACGCTATCCCCAAGCGTTGCAAGTTCTCAACCAACCGATTCACGAAGCGATCGCGCCTCTGGGCTTCTACTCCGAACTCTACGCCGCTCTGGTGACTCGGGGTTACCAGTATGACTTAGACGCACTGATTGCCCTGCTTCAACGCCCGATCGCCTGCCGCTATATCGGCATGATTGGCAGCACCAAACGAGTTCGTCAAGCACTCCATACACTCTATCAGACAGGTATTCCTCTCCAAGCTGCACCGCCCATTCATGCACCCATTGGCTTAGATATTGGCGCACTCACTCCTGCCGAGATCGCCATTAGCATTACAGCTGAACTCATCTTGGTCAGGCGAGGAGGGACCGGCAAGCCCCTGTCGAATAAGATTGGGGCGATCGCGCAAACACAGACTCACCTAAGCAATCAAACAAACAGCGAGAGGTAAGCTCTCACTGGATAGCTTACCTCTCGCCTTTCAGCTGTTAGATTTCAGTAAAACCTTACTTCACAGCGGCCTTACCGCCGGCTTCTTCCAGCTTCTTCTTAGCATCTTCAGCGGCATCCTTAGCCACACCTTCCATCACAGCCTTGGGAGTCGATTCCACAACTTCCTTAGCTTCCTTCAAACCAAGACCCGTCAGTTCACGAACAATCTTCAGAACTGCAATCTTCTTGTCAGCAGGAACTTCTTCCAGCACAACATCAAATTCGGTCTTCTCTTCAACTTCCTCAGCAGCAGCACCACTGCCAGCACCAGGAGCCATCATCATCATGCCACCAACAGGAGCAGCAGCAGACACACCGAAGGCTTCTTCAATTTGCTTAACTAGGTCAGCCGCTTCCAACAGGGTTAGCGACTTTAGCTTCTCAAGAATTTCATCAGTTGTAGCAGACATGTGTAGGATCTCCCACTAGTACGTAAATTACAAATCGAACAAATCTAAATCGCGATTCTAGGCATGCCAACCGAACTAAGCGGCATCTTGCTCTTTGTCGGCAACAGCCTGCAAAGCGCGAGCCAGAGACGATGGTACTTCCTTGATACCAACGGCCACTTTGGTCGTCACAGCATTGATAGCACCAGCAATCTGACCCATGAGCTGCTCCTTGGATGGCAGATCGCCAATGGCTTTCACCTCATCCTCGGATAGGGCACGGCCTTCCATGACCCCACCACGAATGACCGTCTTTTTGCTGGCCTTTTGGAAATCTTGGTAAGCCTTGATAGCGCCACCAATGTCATCCTTCAGCAACAAAAAGGCCGCAGAGTCCTTACAGAACTCGGACATGGGCTGCCAATTGTCATCACCATCGATCGCGATTTTCATCAGCGTGTTTTTGGTGACCTTACAAACGGCTCCGCTCTCACGCAACTTGTTGCGCAGGTTGGTGATCTCGGCAACGGTTAGCCCTTTAAAGTCGATGACAACAGCCATCTGAGACTGACTCAACTGTTCTTTCAGCTCAGCGACTATCTCTTGCTTGTTTTCTAGTGTTCTACCCATACATCAATCACCTCCTTAATTCGGGTGTGAACTACCAAACTTTTGCCACCCCTGAGAAAGCCGAAACCCCGGCATGAGTACCGGGGTCGAGGAAGCATACGCCGTATCACCATGACACAGGGATACGATGAGAGTGCATTCACACGCCTCGGCAGGATATTAAGCTGACGCACCTGCTGTCTCCGGCTTTCAATTCAATTGTGAGTTGGGGATTTGTCGATAAACTTATGCTCGAACTCAAGATGCGGTGGCGTCGGATGTCTTCATGTCACGAAGAGCGTTGATGTCCACCTCAATGGAAGGACCCATCGTAGCAGAGACAAACACACTGCGCCAGTAGCGACCTTTGGCTCCAGAAGGACGGTTCCGATCGATCGTCTCTTGCAGGGCTTTGAGGTTCACTAGCAAATCTTCAGACGAAAAAGTCGCCTTGCCAAACATAACATGAACGATACCCGAACGATCAGCCCGGAATTCTAATTTACCGGCTTTAAATTCGTTGATGGCTTGACCCAGGTCAAAGGTAACGGTGCCACCTTTGGGAGAGGGCATCAAACCACGAGGGCCGAGTTGACGACCGAGTTTTGCCACCTGGGGCATCATGTCAGGAGTCGCAATCAGTACGTCAAAGTCCATCATGCCTTTCTGAATTTCGTCGATTAAATCCTCAGATCCAGAAATATCGGCTCCTGCGTTAGCAGCTTCAGTCACCTTTTCACCCCGAGCAATGACCGCAACCCGTACAGTTTGACCTGTCCCTTTGGGTAGCGCAACAGTGGTTCTAAGCTGCTGATCGGTGTACTTTGGGTCAATACCGAGGCGGATGTGAGCTTCAGCAGACTCAGAGAACTTAGCCGTAGCGGTTTCTTTCAACAGCGCTAGTGCTTCCAAAGGCTCATAGGGCCGATCTTCAACTTTTTTCTGCAACTCTTGCAGACGACGGGATACTTTCTTAGCCATGGTTTCTCCTTGGGGTACAGGCGAGACAGATCTCTCCCCCACTAAATGATGAATTAACGAAACTAGCCACCGTGGGCTAAATATTCGGGACTGCTGAGGCGGGAACGGGCGATCGCTCATCTCCAAACACTCAGTTAGCTATCGACTAGCTAACGGTCACGCCCATATTGCGAGCGGTACCTTCCACAATCCGCATTGCGGCCTCAACATCGTTCGCATTGAGGTCAGGCATTTTCTTCTCAGCAATTTCGCGGAGCTGATCGCGAGTAATCGAACCCACTTTTTTCTTGTTGGGTTCACCCGAACCGCGCTCAATTCCTGCTGCCTTCTGAATCAAAACTGAAGCAGGAGGCGTTTTGAGAATAAATGTGAAACTGCGATCTTCATAGACTGAGATCTCAACCGGAACAACTGTCCCTGTTTGATCCGACGTCTTCGCATTGTACTCCTTGCAGAAGGCCATAATATTGACCCCATGCTGACCCAATGCTGGGCCAATCGGAGGAGCCGGGTTTGCTTTTCCGGCCTGAATTGCCAACTTAATAATTGCTACGACCTTTTTTGCCATTGTCTAAACTAGCTCTGTTTTTGAACCTGGTTGAATTCCAACTCGACAGGGGTGTCTCGTCCAAAAATTGAAAGCAACGCTTTCAACTTGCTGCGCTCAGGGCTAACTTCAATGACTTCGCCTTCGAAGTCTTTGAAGGGCCCAGATAGAACAACAATCTTGTCTCCGGTCGCCATATCAATCTTGACGACAGGCTTTTGCTCCTGGGCACGCTTGAAGATGCGCTCAACCTCGGAATTCGAGAGAGGCATAGGCTTTACGTGCCCTCTACCCCGTCCATAGCGACGTTTTTGCTCAGCCCCCACGAAGTTAATCACGTTGGGCGTGTTTTTAACGACTTGCCATGTCTCATCATCCATCACCATGCGAATCAACACATAGCCCGGAAAAACTTTTTCTGCCCCTTCTTTCGCCTTATTTCCCTTTTGAGGCTTCAAAATTGGCGTCTGGGGAATCTCAATTTGCAGAATGCGGTTGGCCACATCCAGCGTATTGATGCGTTGCTCTAAGTTGAGTTTGACCCGGTTCTCGCATCCCGATGCAACCTGCACGGCAAACCAACGAGCAGATCCAACCGGAGCAGCTTCGTCCGCCGTGTCCACATCAGAGGGCATTAAGTTTTCCGAATCATCTGAAGCGAGAATCATCAGAACACCTGCTGGGCTATCCAGCTGAATAGGTTATCAAACAAATAGACAATGACAGCGGAAATTGTCACCATCAGCAAGACGGCGATGGACTCGCTAACGAGTTGCTGACGGCTTGGCCACACAACTTTGTCCAATTCTTCCTTCGTTCCTTTGAGGAATTCGGATGCGTTAAATCCAGAACCCTCTTCAGAAGTCTTGGTCTCAGCGGGCTTTGCTTCTTTGACTTTGGTGTCTTCTTTGTCTGCCACAGCGTTTCTTCCTTCGCCAGACTAGAGCCATAACTAGAACTATGTTGTCCTCGAGCACTCAGCCAATGCGGCCGAGAGGGAAGGAGTAGACACACTACACAAGCAGCACAGCCTGAATTTTGCGATCGCAAAATCCAGGCACCACTCCCGAATTTATCTAGGACAAAATTAGCGCTTTCCTATGATAACACTCCATACTCGCTGTTGTTCAGGAATCTACTGAACAAGGTGGGGCAGGATGTTAGAAGAGCGTTTGTCGAACGGTTCCCAGCGAGCCAATCGGAATCGTTTGGGATTTAGCCTCATCCAACACCTGTTGATACAGCGCCTCTAGATGAGAAATATTTTGGGTGAGCGTATAGCGATCCAACACCCGCTGTCGGGCTTTGTGACCAAGCAGGGCACTGAGCTCAGGCTGATCGCGAAAAAGAGGAAGCAGAGTTTGCAATTGGGAAGAGACCCGCTGAGTGCTGAGCACAACACCCGCCCCGCCATCTAACACTTCGCCATCGGCCCCAGCATCAGTCGCCAAGCAGGCAATTCCACAAGCCATAGCCTCTAGCAGAGATAGCGAAAGACCCTCCACGAGCGAAGGCAGGATGAAGGCATCGGCTCCTCGCAAAATCTCGATGCGTCGCTGCTCATTGGCCACAAACCCTAGCCAAACGACACCCGCCTCTGGGCCATAGAAGGGCATGAGCGTTGAAGCAAGGGGGCCACTACCCACGATGACCAGTTTGCTGCGATCGCCCATACCTGCAAGTTTCCAGGCTTTGAGCAAGGCTTCTACGTTTTTCTCAGGAGCGATACGGCCTTGATAAACAAAGAGTTGTTCAGCTCCGACCTGAGCCTTGATGGAGGAGTGGCCCGGCGAATACTTGTCCACATCCACCCCGTTGGGGATGACGGCAACTCGCCGTTCGGGAACCCCCAAACGAATCAGCAGCTCCTTTTGAATATAAGAAAATACAATAACTCGATTGTAGTGAGCTAGAAATGGAGCATGAAGTTGATACATCAGGTGCTGGGTGCCTGATGTTAGGTTGCGCCGCTTTCGATCAAAGGGAGGGTGAAAAGTCGCAACCAGCGGCAAACCTAGCTCTTCACAGATTTCGGGCAATACAAAATCGAGAGGAGAAAGTGTTAGCGATGCATGAATAACATCCGGCTTTAACCGACGAAGAGCGTCAGTTAATACCTTGCTAGAGCGTGGTGAAGGAATGGTATAGATCTGAGATTTGTACAAGCAAGGGATGGAGACCTCTTGCGGTTCTGCCGGAGTGTTTGTCGCTTCATCTTCTTGAGCGAAGTGTAGAAAGCTGACCTGATGGCCCCTTTCTAGAAGCGCATTCGTAACCTCTCGACCATAGGTAACGTTGCCACAAAAAGGAGATTTCTTACCGAGCCAAGCAATATGCATCCAACCACATTCTGAAGTGATCTGAAAGGTATGTTTAATACCTGAATTTAATCACTATTTAATCAATTGCGATACCGTTTAGGACAATTCAGAACGAGTCAGGCTCCAAGTTAAAACGCCACAGACGATCGCCAGTCCCGCAAGACCCAGCAACACAAGCCGAAGGCCAAACACGGTTTCAGCCACTCCAGCGAGGGCAAGCGGCAGGCTCAAGGCAATGTTGACCGCATTATTTTGCAAACCAAAAACCTTGCCGCGCATGTCTTCCGGAGTTTCTTCTTGAATAGCCGTTTGCATCGGCACACCCACAAAGGCGGCACTTGCCCCAAACCCAACGAGCACCAGCAGGGTCAGTATCAAGTAATGGGTAGAAAAGGCCAGGGCAGCGAGCCCTAATGCCATGCCCAGCGAGCCATACAAACTGAGCCGACTACGACTCATGTGATGGGCATAATGACCAATGGCGATCGCCCCAATGGCCATGCCCAAACCACCTGCCGCCAGCAAAAATCCAAATTGGGACGACTTGAGCGTTGGCATCACCTCAGCTAACCGCACCGCCAGCACCGCCAGCGCTGCAAAAATGGAAGACAAGATAACCAATTGCAGCATCGCCGCGCGGATGGTGGGTTTGTCTCGCAAATAGCGGAGCCCGTCGCGAATATTTTCCCAAACGGGTGGAAGATCCTCGCTCACCTGCTCATCTGGAGAGTGCGTGCGGATCAGCAGCAACAGCCCTCCTGCGGCAATATAGCTCAGTCCAACCAACAATTCTTTCCCAATGGTGGAGCCACCCCCAAAATGGGCGATCGCACTATCAGCCAGCACCAGCAACGGCTCCCCCACCGCAAACCCAATAATGACCGACGCCATCATGGTAGTCGTGTAAAGTGAATTGGCTGACAGCAGGTGCCGCCGTTCCACCACAAGCGGAATTACCGCTTGCTCAGCTGGGGCAAAAAACTGAGTCAACGTTGACACGAAGAACGTAATCGCTAGCAAAACGGCGAACCCAACGGGAATCCCCGCAATGGGTGACCATCCATGGGAGATCCACAGCAAGAAGGGCAACGCCAATACCAGCGCCCCACGCAGAACATTGGTGCTGACCAATACCGCTTTTTTCGACCAGTGGTCAACATACACCCCCGCAATCGACCCAAACAGGACAGCGGGAATCGTGAAAGCCACCATGATGGAGGATACCCAACCGCTGACGGTTTGGCCTGCCGCCTGAAACTGGCTGGTGATAATCATAATCATCAGCACGAGGTAGACCTTGTCGGCGAGCTGCGAAAAAACCTGGCCGCACCACAAAGACAAAAAGTTGCGATTGCGTAGAACCGGCGTGAAGCCCAATTCAGGATAATTGTCTGTAGCAGCAGGGGGAGATGGAGGTACAGTGGCGATCGCTCCATCCCGCTGAGGCTCGAACGGTTTAGACTCCTGATTCAACTTGGCGGTGCGATAGCCGTCCAACTCAAGCGCATAGCCTTCCCGTCCTTCTTCGGCGACATCGGTTTGATAGAGATGTGTCTGGGATGATTGAGCTTGGGGTATCGAATGCTTAGCAACTGGCTCCGCATGAGAGGGAGCGGGTTCTTCAGGTGACTGTTCAGCCCATTGATCCAACCGACCTTTGTAGTCTGGCTCAGAGTGATGCTTTTGCCGACCAAATTCGTCTAGCTTGGCCAGCATCGGATGATTGAGACCTGAGTCGTATCGTTGCATCATGGGTTGGTCAGGGTATCAGACAGCTAGGGAACCGCAAAACAGGCATCGATCAACGCGGCTGACTGGATGGAGCGTTCCAAATGATGTTGGGCGTGGTATCTCAAAACCCGTTCGATGGAGAGCCATACGCCCTTGGCGAAGGTTGGGGTAATGGATGCAGGGGTAGAGGTAGCTTCTTGGTTGCTCCCACTGGCGTGAGTGGTGTGCTCAAGCCACTGCAATAGCATGAGCTCAACAGCCGTCAGCGTTGTTTCTAGTGTGGCAGATGATGGACCTTTTCCTCTACGGGGGCGGTAGGATGCTGCGCCAGAGCGAACATACCCAGAATCACGCGGAGCGATCGCCGTTGAGAATAGAGGGCCCTGCGCGGATTGATCGCGCGTGACCTCAGAGGCTGGATGCCTATCTCCTGGATTGGCCTGGAGAGGCTCGGCATCCGCAGTTTGGGGCTGCCGATGATCTGGGGGCGAGGTCAAGCTCACAATACCACCAATCGCCGAGTGAAACCCAATCCGCCAATTTGGGTCGGTTGTCTCGGGTACCACCACCTGTTGAGTGACACAGCAGCGAGAAACCTGGGGTGCAACCCCTGCCAATGCCAGCAATTGAAAGGTGCCTTCTACTAATAATGACAAAGCTTGGGGGCTGGGTTGTTCCTCCAATCGATGGAAATATCCACTGAGGTGATCAAAAAGTTCATTTTGGGGTTGATCGCTCAGGGCTTGGCTCAGGGCGAGCTCGGCCAAATATTGGGCAGCCGTCAGCTTTTTTAGATCTTGACTTAAACCCGGAAACGATTCGAGGGTTTCGGCTTGAATGATCTTGTCCAGAGATTTGCCCTGCACAAGCAGGAGTTGATTAATCACAAACAATCCGCTGCGCCCCCGCAGACTGGATTGGTATTTGCGAGAACCGGGGGCGATCGCCCGCACCAGTCCCTGCTCCCGGGTGAGTACGGTCACGAGGCGATCGTTCTCTCCCATGGGGGAGCTTTTCAAATTCATTCCGATCGCCTTGTAGGTTCCCGGCATAGGTTGAGCTTTATTCTTCTGTCTGAGCGTGGTCTTGGTCGGCAACGTCCAGCATATCTAGCTGATGCAAAAGTTGAACGCTATAGGAAGTGCCAAGACGAGTTGCCCCCGCCATGACCATCTCAAGTGCTTGCTCAGCGGTTCGAATACCGCCGGATGCTTTAATGCCAACGCGATCTTTGGTGATTTCTTTCAGTAAGCGAACATCCGCAACCGTGGCTCCACCGTTCCAGCCGGTGCAGGTTTTCACAAAAGCGGCACCAGCATCCATACAAATCTCGGCAGCCAGCCGCTTTTCCTCATCGGTCAACAACGGCGTTTCCAAAATGGCCTTCACCGGACGGCCTTCGTCACAAATGGCAGCCAGGTCTTTGTACAAGGCTTCGGTATCTCCACTTTTGAGCCAGCTCAAGTTGATGACAACGTCTAATTCTTCTGCTCCGTTGTCGAGGGCTTCTTGTGCTTCGTAGAGCTTAACGGCTGAAGTGATGGCCCCTGTCGGAAAGCCAATGACCGTACTCACTTTGACGGAGCTATTGTGCAGCAAGTCTACTGCCTGACGCACGTGAATCGGTGCAACACAAACCGACGCAAATCGAAAGCGATCGGCTTCGTTGCACCATTGTGCAATATGGACTGGAGTGGCTGTTGCCACAAGCAACGTATGGTCAATCAAACTGGCGAGATCGATTTGAGTTAAGGAAGGGGCCACGAAACTTACCTCTTAAAGAGTTGGGCGTTGTTGTGTACAGCCCACTCCTGTCCCTATGCTTTCACACGGGCGATCGCCTGACAAGCAAAACGTTCTGCCACTTCCTCTATCATATTCAATCCCACCTGGGATGGGGCTCGACGCCACCCCCATGGCGTTGATTTTTGGCGTTGATTTTTATGCTGATGGTACAGCCTTGGCGATCGCCGGCTCATGCTCTACCACAAACACATTGGAGTAGAGGTTGGCAATGATTTGCTGTCCCTGCTGAGTCAGCGACAAATAGTGCAGCCCATCCTTAATGTAGGGATAAACCCCATGCCAGTAAAACTTAGGATAGTTTTGGCGCAAATCACCCGGATGGCGATAGCCCAAAGCCTTATTTACGCCCGTTTCTTCAAATTCGTAATACAGTGCTCCGATCTTTTTGAGATAGCGTGGATCACTCAATTGCCCAATCAGATCAGCAGACCGCACGAGACCAGGAAAGTTCAACGTATCCTGATGATCTCCATCTTGAGGAACCGGAAAACGAGTCAGCTCAATGTTGCGCTTGACCATTTCCGAATCGATGAGCTTGTTGCCGCCAAAACGCTCATCCACAAAGAGTTTGGCTCGATCAACGTGATACGGGGTTAGGCTGGCATCCGAAGCGCCCGGTGGCAAGGGAACCAAATCCCCGCTACCTGTTGCATATAACCCATCGCGATCGGCGCGGCACACCCCCTTCACATAACCAATGTCGTGGCACACCAGCGAAATAATGAAGTGCAGCCAGTCTTCGCAGCCAACACCGCCTTCTCGAATATGCTTACCCCGCAAAATTTCTTGGCCTACCAGGGTTACCAAGATAGTGTGCTCCACATTGTGATAGAGCGCATCACTGTTGGCGATGTTCTCCAGCGCCATCGCCCCAATCCATCCAATGATGTCCTCATAATCAGACTTTAAGCCGCCATAGGTGTGGCGGTATCCTTCTTTTAGCTGTCGAACAAAGTCGGAAATTAAAAGCTCGGTGGCGTTAAACATTTCAGCACTCAACCAGGGGAGAAGGCTTTGAAAAGGCTTTGAATAAGAATACCCAATTCTTACCTACTGATACCCTAGCGCAACTGTGGGTTTGCGTTTGTGAGTTAGGACAACATCCCTTGACTGATCTCAATCACTTACGCAGCGATCTTGATCACATGAGCAGTTCGGTCGATGCAAAAACTCTACAAGTCTGTTTTCGTTCATCTCCCAGACCTAAAACCAGCATCACGCATGCCGGCAAATGTTATCCTAAATATCAACCATATTCTGCGGGTGTAGTTCAGTGGTAGAACGTCAGCTTCCCAAGCTGAATGTCGTGGGTTCGAGTCCCATCACCCGCTTAAAAGTCTTCGAGGGTTGATTTGAGTGTGATTTCGGTCGTTGCGCCTGCAGGGTGGCATAGGCGGCTGGGAATGGAGTGAGTGGGTGGCTGCTTGAGTTGGCTGAACCAGCGTTTCAGCATATCTTTTAACGATCGCCGCTGAGGTTCTTGCACCCATACGAGTGGCAGCAGTGCCACCAGCCTCAACACACTCGACAGGGCAAAGAGTCCTGGAATGCTGACAGCATCGGTTGATTGCGCCAACCAGCCGCCGACCATGGCTCCCATGGCTCCAGCAACGCCACCGATCGCCGCTAAGGTCGCAAAATACTTAGTTTGGTGCTGAACTGGGGCGATCGCCAATTGCAAATTGTTAATGCATAGGTCAATCGCTGCGCCCGTACCGCCGCCCAAAATATGCAACAAGGGAAACCACAGCCATACTGACAAAGCCGAAGCATCCGCACCTAACCAAAGCAGCGGTAAAACTGCAACCATCACCCCAACCAACAGCAGAATCGAACGATTGCCAATTCTGTCAGCCAACTTGCCCCAAAACAGGAGCATCAGCAAGGTTGCACCGGCACCCAATGCGTTATACAAGGTAACCCAGCCCAAATCCAGCGCGAGATTATCCAGCAGATAAATATTGAAGAAGGGGTTGCAGAGATTGAGCCCAAATGCCCAAACGGCAAAATACAGCAGAAACAAGAGAAAGTGGACATCACCAAACATGTTGTGAGGTTCTGCTATGGCAGCAAGATCAACCGAGTCCGTTATGACCGTCCTTTTCCGCGTCAACTCTTGGGCCGTCACACCATCCAAGCTCGGCGCATCGGTAATATCTCCGGCGAGCCCAGATTCAGGCACTACCAAGGTAGGGTTCAAAATCGCAGCCCAATACCCTTGGGGATTGACATCCGTCATTCGGGATTGAAAGCCTAGGCTGATGAGTCCGGCGACAACAGCAACAATCACCATCACTCCAAATCCTTGAAAGCTGCCTCCCATCCAGCGAGAGACCATCACTCCCAATAGAGGCAGAGCGATCAAGTTGGTGAGGCTAAACGCACTGTTGCGAAAGCCGAAATAGCGGCCTCGGAGCTGTTTAGGAACCAGAGTTGCTAACCAGGATAGCCAGGATGCGCTGCCAATTGCTCCCAACCCATGGGTGAGCAACATTACGGCTAGGGTCGCCAAAATCATGTGTTGGGGATGATTGGGGTGATTGCTGTAGAAGATGATGGCGATCGCCAACGGTAGCCACAGCACCCGAGAAGCACCATAGACCCAAAGCCCATATCGACGACGACTGGTAGTGCGATCGGCGAAGTAAGCACCCACAGGTTGCAGTAAATTTGCCAACATCGGAATCGAAGCCAGCATACCAATTTGGATTGGGTTTGCCTCTAGTTCGACCAAAAAATTGCTGATGAGAACTCCACCAGTAATGTTGGTAAATAGCGTTGCAAAAACCCCATCCCACGTTGAAGCACGCAGGCTAGAACGAATCTCTTCTTTAGAGAATTTGATGGATGAGCTTTGGGGGTTGAGAGCTGAAGATTTTAGGGTTAGAAGAGTGTCTAAACCCTCCTGGCTTGGCGGATCAGTGATAGCTTCAAGAGAGTTGGTCACTCAGGTTTACCTTTAAAGCGCTGCACGACTTGGCATGATTTAAGATGCCCATGAAGGTTGGCTAACCGAAACCACTGAATTTTCTATGGCGTAGGCTTAATATCAAACTTAGAGGTGATTTTTTATTCTTTGAACGAATGAATTCAAGCAATGAATAAGTTGCTTGAATTCAGTTTGCTTAAACTATGTTCTGCCAACAAAATACTGTTGACTCACACTTGCCTAATCCTAAGTTTATACAAATCGTTTTATCAAGTTTTTTCGTATTAACGTCTCCTCTATTTGAACAGAGTATTCATCCTTTCAAGGATTCATAAATGAAGGATTCACAGAAATATCAGCAAATAACTTGTTTCTCAATAAAAATATGGCTGTGGCTGCTCTAGATCAACTGTCTTGAGTTGGATGACTTGCGGGGGGGAAATACTGCGGGAGTGCAAGGGCGATCGCCTGTTCCACCATCTGATCTAGCGGTACTGACTTCCACACTTCATCCGAAAACCGGGGGGTTGAATGATGAGTTGAGCGTTTCGCGTTCCAAACATCATTCAACTGACTGGAGCGTAAGGGGCATGATTGGTGCGTTGAGCCAAGTCAACCCCCAGCTTGTCCATTCCGTCCCAACTTTGAGCGTTTTGCTGAGCCAGAACACGATGGTATGCATAGAAGAATTGGCTTTTGATAGGCTTACCCGACAAAAAACAGCTCAACGGCTGAAGTCCTGAGATAATAGAAGAGAGCCACGTTACACTTCTTCATCATGCCGAGAGACCTGCGAGGATTCCTCAACCTGTTGGAACAACGGGGACAATTGCGCCGCATCAGCGCGTTGGTTGACTCAGACTTAGAGATTGCCGAAATTAGCAACCGACTTATGAAGGCGGGCGGACCTGCGCTGCTGTTTGAGAATGTGAAAGGCTCATCCATTCCTGTTGCTGTGAATGTGATGGGGACGGTGGAGCGGGTGTGCTGGGCCATGAATATGCAGCAGCCTGCGGAGTTGGAAGATTTGGGTAAAAAGCTAGCGCTGCTCTACCAACTGCGTCCGCCCAAGAAAGTGTCGCAAGCGGTGGAGTTGGGCAAAGCGCTGTTTGACGTGATTAAAGCCAAACCCATGCGTGACCTTTTGCCGCCCTGTCAGCAGGTGGTGCTGAAGGATGATGAGGTGGATCTGACCCAGTTCCCAATGCTGAAGGTGTATCCCGGCGATGCGGGCAAGGTGCTGACGCTGGGGCTGATGATTACCAAAGACCCCGAAAACAAGACGGTGAATGTGGGCGTCTACCGTTTGCAGCTCCAGTCTAAAAATACGATGACCGTGCAGTGGCTGTCGGTTCGGGGCGCAACCCGCCACTTCCGCAAGGCGGCAGAACGAGGCCAAAAGCTGGAGGTGGCGATCGCCCTCGGTGTAGATCCATTGGTGATTATGGCGGCGGCGACCCCATTGCCTGTAGATTTGTCGGAGTGGCTATTTGCTGGCATCTATGGTGGTGCGGGCATTCACCTGGCCAAATGCAAAACGGTGGATCTGGAAGTGCCCGCCGATGCGGAAATCATTTTGGAAGGGACGATTACCCCAGGAGAAACTGGAGTAGATGGCCCCGCAGGCGACCACATGGGCTACTACGGCGGCGTGAATGAGCAAGCGCCACTGATTCGCTTTCATTGCGTCACTCACCGCAAAAATCCCATTTATATGACCACGTTTAGCGGTCGTCCGCCGAAGGAAGATGCCATGATGGCGATCGCCCTCAACCGCATCTACACGCCCATCCTGAGGCAGCAAGTGACGGAAATTGTGGACTTCTTTTTGCCGATGGAGGGCTTGAGCTACAAAGCAGCCATTATTTCCATTGACAAAGCCTATCCGGGACAGGCGCGGCGGGCGGCGCTAGCATTTTGGAGCGCGTTGCCCCAGTTCAGCTACACCAAGTTTGTGATTGTGGTGGATAAGGAAATTAACGTGCGCGATCCACGCCAGGTGATGTGGGCGGTGACCTCCAAAATGGACCCGGCGCGGGATGTGTTCATTTTGCCCGAGAACCCATTTGACCATTTGGACTTTGCCACAGAGCGGCCCGGACTGGGCAGCAAAATGGGCATTGATGCCACCACCAAAATTTACCCTGAGAGCGATCGCAAGTGGAGCGAAGAACTGCATCCCCATCCCGACACAGCAGAGCTGGTAGATCGGCGCTGGGCCGAGTATGGGTTAGCCGATCTCAATCTTGCGGATGTTGACCCCAATCTATTTGGCTACGATATTCGGTAAATGGCGCTGGTGAGGCAGACCCATGCAAACCCAATCTCGCCTTTACACTCCAGAAGACTATCTGGCGCAAGAGGAAACCGCCGAATTTCGCAGCGAATATCATGATGGTGCGATCGTTCCCATGACAGGTGGTTCGATTAATCACAACCGAATTGTTCGTAACCTGCTGGCTTACTTAACCATCGCTCGCAAAGGCAGAGGATTTGAACCGTTTGGCAGCGATCTACGGCTCTGGATTCCGCAGCATCGGCGGTTTACCTATCCTGATGGGATGGTGATTTTGGGTCAGCCAGAGCTGTATGGCGATCGCACCGACACTGTTCTCAATCCCAGCCTGATTGTAGAAGTGCTGTCTCGCTGCATGCAAAGCTACGACCAATCAGAAAAGTTTCGCTGTTACCGCTCCATTCCCACGCTGCAAGAATATGTGTTGATCAACCAGTATGTTCCAGCTGTGGATCAATACACCCGTACCGAAGATGGGTTGTGGCTACTACGCGCTCACGATACGGTAGAAGGAGCGATCGCCTTTCGCTCGATTGATGCAGAACTGGCCATTGCCGACCTCTACGATGGCGTGGAGTTTGAGCCCGAAGCAGACGGTACCACCTTGCTGAACACCTAGGCGATCGCCCATTGGCAAATGCTCGTGTCATCTAGAATACGCGAGCTTTGGAAATTCCTTTGGGACAATCAAAAGCATTTACTCAATAGGCCGAGCCATGACGGAAGTAAAGGAATCATTGCCCAACGCCAACCTCACCGATGCGGAGTACTACTTCAATCGCGAGTTGAGCTGGCTGGAATTTAACCATCGCGTGCTGCATGAGGCGTTTGATTCCCGAACACCGCTGCTGGAACGGCTAAAGTTTTTGGCGATCTTTAGCTCCAACCTGGACGAATTTTTTATGGTGCGCGTCGCCATCCTCAAGGAGCAAGTAGAAGCAAATGTCAGCAAGATTACGCCGGATGGACGATCGCCTCAGCAGCAGCTCGACGACATCTGTCAACGGTTGCGCCCCATGGTAGTGGAGCAGCATCGCTTTTTTGAAAATACGCTGCGATCGCTCCTATTGGGCAATGGCATTCACCTACTCAACTATATTGATCTCAATCAAGAGCAGCGGCTTTACCTGCAAGACTATTTCGAGAAGCGTATCTTTCCAGTGCTAACGCCGCTGGCCATTGACCCAGCGCATCCCTTTCCGCACATGTCCAATCTCAGCCTCAACCTAGCCGTCATCGTCAAAGATCCGCAGGGTGAGATAGAGCGCTTTGCCCGTGTGAAAGTGCCCAGCATTTTGCCACGCTTCATTGCCTTCCCCAAAGAGTTGCAAGACCAAGACAGCATTTGGACAGGGGTACCGTTGGAGCAGGCAATCGCTCATAACCTGGAGTCGCTGTTTCCCGGCATGAACATTCAGGAATATCACCCCTTCCGCATTACCCGCGATGCTGATATTGAACTGGAGGAAGAAGAAGCAGACGACCTGCTGCTGGCGATCGAACAAGAGCTGCGCAAACGTCGGGTAGGCGGCTCCGTTGTGCGGTTGGAGCTACACGCCACCATGCCCTCCTCAATTCGCCACATGCTGGTGGAGGAAATGGAACTCACCGATGGCGACATTTACGAAGTCGAAGGATTGCTCAATCTGAAGGATTTGTTTGCACTCACAGGCTTGCCATTACCAGAACAGCGCGATCGCCCCTTTACATCCACCATTCCACCCCGCTTGCGATCGCCATTAGACGATCCCAACCTCCCGCCAGTGACCCCAGTCGATATGTTTTCCGTCATTCGCCAGGGCGACCTGCTGGTACACCATCCCTACGAATCCTTTAGCGCCTCAGTAGAACAGTTCATCACCCAGGCAGCCCACGACCCTCATGTGTTGGCCATTAAGATGACGCTGTATCGCACCTCAGGCGATTCCCCCATTGTCAACGCGCTGATTGCCGCCGCCGAAAATGGCAAACAAGTCGCCGCCCTGGTAGAACTCAAAGCTCGATTTGACGAGGAAAACAACATCACCTGGGCGCGCAAACTAGAGCAAGTTGGCGTTCACGTCGTCTACGGAGTCGTGGGATTGAAAACCCACACCAAAGTAGTCTTGGTGGTACGGCAAGAGCATGATGGCATCTGCCGCTACGTACACATTGGCACGGGTAACTACAATCCCAAAACCGCTCGGCTCTATACCGATTTTGGACTGTTGAGCTGCCGAGATGACCTGGGAGCGGATCTCACCGATTTGTTTAACTATCTCACCGGATATTCACGCCAACAGTCCTACCGCAAAGTGTTGGTGGCTCCTGTCAACTTGCGCGATCGCATGACCGCCATGATTCGTCGTGAAATCGATCACGCCAAAAAAGGAAATCCTGGACGCATCATCGCCAAAATGAACTCCCTCGTTGACGCCTCCATTATTCGTGCATTATATGAAGCATCGCAAGTGGGTGTACAAATTGATTTAATTGTGCGTGGTATTTGTTGTCTTCGCCCTGGTGTCAAAGGAATCAGCGACAACATTCGCGTACTCAGCATCGTCGGCCGTTATCTAGAGCATTCGCGCATCTTCTACTTCCATAACAATGGCCAAGAAGAAATCTACATTGGCAGTGCCGACTGGATGCCCCGTAACCTCGATCGCCGCGTAGAAGCAGTAACCCCCATCGAAGACCCAGCACTCATGGAAACATTGACAGACATTTTGGAGGTGTTCTTGCAAGACAACCGCCATGCCTGGGAGCTACAGCCCGACGGCACCTTTGTGCAACGAACACCCGGCCCCAAAGAAGACATCCTCAGCTCTCAAGATATTTTTATGGAACGGGCGATCGCCGCATCTCATCCACCTCGCTAGGGCATCAGCCCCCACCCCACCATAAACCTGATCCAACCCCAACCGATGCGAAGCGGCCCTCCACCACCCACCGACAACCCATTTGCCGAGGGGGGCTGGGGGTTTGGGGGGCGACGCGCCCCCAAGCTCAAGCTTGACTCCCCCCACTCCATCCATAAGCCCCCTCCTCCGAGCAAGCCTCCATCTGGAACACCTCCATCCGCGACAATAGATGGGGTGCCCCACAAAAAAGACAATCTGTATCAGCCAAACGTAGAGCCATTCCAGCCCCAAAGATAGCCCTTTGCATCGGTAAACTCAATGTAAGTTCGGTTTGCAGGAACCCCCAACGCTTGGCTAACCGTAGCGCAAAAGTCCTGGCTCATCGCTTGAGTCTGTGCAGGGCTAAAGGAGCCCACACTTTTCACCTCGACATAGCACACCGGATCAAACGTACCGCCAAACGTCATCGGCAGATTTGGCTCAAAAGTCGTCATCACATAAGACTCAGGCTTGCCAGTATGCTTTGCCAAACTAGCAGAAAGCGTTTTCAGCAGGCTCTCAACTTCAGCCTTATCCAGTTGAGGAATCGAAGTTTGAACTTTGATCAGTGGCATACCGCTCGTTGATTAAATGGAACAAAATTGTGAGCAAACTCAGATTTGCTATGTCAACGTTACCGTATCCAGCGTGATACAGGATTACTGAGCCATTTGACATTCCTGGATGCGATCGTACAGATACTTCGCACTGAGCATCCAGGGTTCTCCCTTGCCGACGACAGTCGTAGCCTGAACCCAATCTTGGGATGGGAAGTGCCCAACAGGAAACTCGCTCAACCCACCAACCGAAGGGTTGCGGCGAGTCCACTGTACCTCATGCTCAAAGGCCCCATAGAGGTCGAACTCGTCATTGAATTGTTTAGCAACTCGCTCAAAAATCTGCTGTTGCACACTCAGGCCAAACCTACCGCCGCTATGCTGCAACCACAGACCGTCTAACCGTTGCAGTTTTGAGCACGGATACCGATGAATGGGGTCATACCAACCAGTCAACTCACCAGACAGCAAGGCCATTCCCCACACCTGAGCGTTAGACAGCCCCCAACGGGTTTCCTGCAAGATGATCCGGGTCGTTTGGCGATCAGCCTCTTGCCAGTTCTGGGCAGCGAGCAATGCATCCAATCGGTTGTAGTGGCTGAGTTGAATGAGTTGAATGAGCTGATATCCAGCGAGCAATCCACACAGCCCGAGCAATACCCATTTTTCGCGGATGTGAGTCATAAACTGAAGCCGCTACGTACAGGCAAGACTTTATTCCTTTACTGGCTTAGCGGCAAGAGTTGTAGTGTCGATATTCTGTCAAAAGCTGAGGATGGACTGTTGTTGCGCGATCGCCCCATTGCCCACCCTCAGTATCAGGCTCCAAAGACAATTTCAGCTTCACTAGCGACCGAGCCGAAACTAGCCTCCGTATTGCCAACCTGTCGTTTCCAGCAAGAGAGGCATCCCGTCACGATGCGTACCAGAGCCAATTACTTCACCCACAAACACAGTGTGGTCACCCTGATCAACCGAGCCTACGACCTTGCATTCCACATAGCCCAGTGTGTCTTTAATAATGGGGCAACCCGTTTCACCCAAGTAGAATTCCACATCTTCAAACTTGTTGCCCACTCGACGCATCGGCTTAAAGAACTTTTGGGCGAGGTCCTTTTGGCCTGCTTCCAAAAAACTCAGTGCAAACACACCGCTGGACTGGATCATGCTGTGGGAAATGGAATCTTGCTTCACGCAATTGACCACCATGGGTGGTTTAAAGGAGCATTGCATCACCCAGCTTGCAGTGAACCCGTTGACCTCGTCTTCATTTTTAACGCCACACACATACAGCCCGTGCGGAATCTTGAGCAGAAGGGTCTTTTTGGCCTGTTCGTCTAACATGGCGAATCCTCTTGTGCTACAGGTTCAGTGTATAGCGATCTTGCAAACCAGCACTGACTCCATCGGAGGATATAGATGAGCTAGATGCCTTAATTTCACCGAAACTTCGGTGAAGTGTGTTTTAGGGACGACATCACGTTCTGCCATCCAAAACACCGACTTTTGCGTGCACGTCACGTAGGTAAAATTGGGCATTTCAGCTTATCCGTCACTCGGGTCAGTTTAGAAGTCCAGTTAACGATTTGAAGCTAAAGCTGCACCATGTTGGGATAGTTGGTCAACAGTTCATCGTAGGTGAGGCTATCGGCTTCATCCTGCGGCGACCACAGGTATTCGTAAATCAGCAGATAGTTGGGTAGAATGGCCCCAACTCGTCGCAGGGCAGCGGTGAGCTTGGAAGCATCTTTCACATCTGCAAATAGGGGTTGGTCATCCGCAGTCCCCAGCAGCAGCGTTACTACGATATAGGATGCGGGGTCTTCATCCCGGTGAATGCGATCGCGCCGATATACCTTGCCACCCACATTCACCAACGATTCCACATCAAACTTGCTGCGTTCTTCAATGGATAGTTGTTCAAACAGTTGGGAGGCTTCGGCTTGCCCATGCACCGTTTTGGACTCGGCACGAACATGAGTCCAATTTTCGGGCGATCGCAGCAAGGCCAATACTGTTTCGCGCAATGCTTCAGAACGCCCCATTGGAGTATCCAGGTTGGCGCGTTCGGTGAGTTGGTTAAGGGTAGACTGAATCGATCGAGCCTGAGCCAGCAATGCCACCTGGAGCCGCGTCACAGTGAAGATGTGATTGTTCAACTCGTCGGTGGGAATAGGGGTTCGGTAAGGGCTTGCAGAATGAGCACCACCCGTTCCCAGCCTTAGATACGAGGTTACGATTGGCAGGACAAAGAACCCTAACACCAGCAGCAGAAAGATAAAATCTAACCCGCCACCACTGCCCGTCGAGGGACCCACCACCGGGCCAGGATAAGGCCGTACAATCACTGGACCCGAGCGAGGATAGGAATAGTCGTTGGGGCGATCCCAGCCGCTGGGTGGATTGTAAGGTCGTGAGGGACCACCAAAACTGCCGCCCGAGCGTCCCCCCGAAGGACGAGACGGCGACGATCCTCCAAATGAACCGCCGCGCCCTCTTCCACCAGAAGTGCTGGCCTCGGCGCGATCGCCCAACCAATTTGATGGATGGTTTCCCGTGAAAGGAACGGTGCCTACTGCCCAAACCAGGAGGGCGATCGCCACTGCGCTCACCCTTCCCACTCTTTGCCCGGTATTCATGTGCTCATTGCTCCCAGCCTCGTGATTGCCCTCAAATCTGACGCACTTGCCTGACGCACGTTGTAAGAATCCCAGAGGGTTGGAGGATTGCTTGTGGGCTTGGCCGACAAACCATTGGCTAGCCGCATCAGTTCTAATCCTCAATCTAGCGTGAGTTTTTGGGCAGCATTTCAACCACGCGACTGAGATCGCAAAACCCGCACCTGTTACAGTCAACAAGCACGGGCTGGTTTAAAGCGGTTCGCAGTTGAATTGCCAGCTTGAGCGATTAGCCAAGAGTCGTTTTGATTTGCTGCTTGGCTTCGGCCAGGGCATCCGCCAGCTTGCTGGGATCACGACCTCCCGCTTGAGCCAAGTTGGGACGACCACCACCACCGCCACCACACAATTTGGCGATCGCACCGATGAACTTGCCCGCCTGCAATCCCTTTTGGTTCACCGCAGGAGTAAAGGCCGCAATGAGACTCACCTTTTCGGCTTCGGGAGCAGAACCCAGCACCACCGCACCATCGCCAATCTTTTGCAACAAACGCTCAGCCGCCGTTTTCAGCGAATCAGCATCGGCTCCAGGCATTTCTGCCACCAGCACCTGAAACTCGCCAATGGTCTCAGCCTGTTCCAAGAGTTGATCCGATTTAGCCAAGGCCAACTCTGCTTTGGCCGCTTCAAGCTGCTTCTGGGTCGCCTTCAGATCAGCCTGAATGGTGTTGATGCGGTCGATCAACTCTTCGGGCTTTGCCTTGAAGCGATCGCCCAGTTCTCGCACTACCTTATCGCGCACATTCAGGTATTCCAGCACAGCCGGGCCAGCCACCGCCTCAATACGGCGAACGCCAGCCGCCACACCCGTTTCCGCAATAATTTTGAACAGACCAATTTCGGCAGTGTTGCCCACGTGGGTACCGCCACATAACTCCATCGACACCCCAGGGAAGTCTATCACCCGCACTTCATCGCCATATTTCTCACCAAACATGGCAGTTGCCCCCTTGGCTTTGGCCTCAGTCAAGGGCATCACTGCCACATGAGCACCATGGGCCTCGGCAATCCAGGTGTTTACTTGATCTTCGACCCGCTCGATCTGCTCGACGGTGAGCGGTTGGGAATAGTTAAAGTCGAACCGGAGGCGATCGAACGCCACCATCGACCCTTGCTGACCAATGTTGTCGTCGATTAGCTTCTTCAAGGCCGCTTGCAGCAGGTGCGTAGCCGTATGGTTGGCTTGGGCACGACGGCGGCAAGCCAGGTCAATCTGTGCCGTCACGCGATCGCCTGGTTTTAGACTGCCTCGCTCCACTTTGCCTTTGTGGACAAAGAAAGCGCCATCTTTCTGCACATCTTCTACCCGTACAACGACCTGATCGCCCGATAGATAGCCGCGATCGCCAATCTGCCCACCCGACTCCGCATAGAACGGGGTTTTATCCAGCACGATTTGTACCGCCATTCCGGCTTCGGCAGCATCTACAGGTTTGCCCTGAAACAGCACCAGCACCACGTCAGCCGTGCTGTTCGCCGCCGTGTAGCCCAAAAATTCGGTTTCGTGCAAGTGTTCAGCCAACTTATCTAGCGAGCCCTGCACCGTCAGGTCAATGGTTTCGTGCGCTTCACGAGAGCGATCGCGCTGGGCCTCCATCGCCGCTTCAAAGCCCTCCATATCCACCGTGCGGCCTTGCTCCTCGGCAATTTCCTGCGTCAGCTCAGCCGGAAAACCGTAGGTGTCGTACAGCACAAAGGTATCTTGCCCGGAAATTTGGCCACCAGCAGGCACCTTCGCCAAAATCTCGGCCAGCAGCTTTTCGCCCCGCTCCAACGTTTCCAAAAAGCGAGACTCTTCTAACCGCAGTTCAGTTTTGATGGCGGTCTCTCGCTGGCGCAGGTTGGGATAGGCTGCCTCCGAAATGGCGATCGCCGTTTCCGCCACATCCGTCACAAATGGGCGCTCAATGCCAATCAGCCGACCATGGCGCACCACCCGCCGAATCAACCGTCGTAGAATGTAGCCCCGCCCCAGGTTAGAAGCATTAATGCCATCGGCAATCATGTGCATCACCGAACGCACATGGTCACCAATCACCTTCAAGGAAACCTTGGTGCGCTCATCGCACTCGTCGTAGGTCAACCCGGCAATTTTGGCCGCCGTTTCCACAATCGGGAAGATCAAATCCGTTTCGTAGTTGTTGGGCTTGCGCTGCAAAATTTGAGCCATGCGCTCTAGCCCCAACCCGGTGTCAATATTTTGCGCAGACAGCGGAGTGAGATTGCCCTCGGCATCCTGGTTGTATTGCATAAACACCAGGTTGTAAAACTCGATAAAGCGAGTGTCGTCTTCCAGGTCAATTGCGTTATCCCCACGCTCAGGATGGAAGTCGTAATAAATCTCGGAACAAGGCCCGCAAGGCCCCGTCGGACCAGACTGCCAAAAGTTATCCTTCTCATCCATCCGAATGATGCGCTTTTCGGGCACGCCAACTTGGTCGCGCCAAATGGCATAGGCTTCGTCATCTTCGCGAAACACGCTCACTACCAGTCGATTGGACGGCAGCTTAAACACTTCGGTTGACAGTTCCCAAGCCCAAGCGATCGCCTTTTCTTTGAAATAATCACCAAAGCTAAAGTTGCCCAGCATTTCAAAGAAAGTGTGATGGCGTGCAGTGCGGCCCACATTTTCAATATCGTTGGTGCGAATGCACTTTTGCGACGTTGTGGCCCGTGGAAACTCAGCCTTGCGCTGCCCCAAAAAAATCGGCTTAAAAGGCAGCATTCCCGCAATCGTGAGCAATACCGTTGGATCTTCTGGTATGAGCGAAGCACTAGGCAACACTTGATGGCCTTTTGCAGCGTAGAAATCCAAAAATGTTTGGCGGATTTCGGCTCCACTAAGTACAGGAATCGACGGCGCAGATTGGGGGTTCGACATAACGACTAAGGGAACTAACTAACGATGACAACATTCTGTGAAAGCTCGAAGTAGCTTTGCTTTCTACAAGTTACGAGATTGATGCGACCAACTGCCTTACCAGGCTACAAAGCTAAGCGTTGGCATCGCTATAATGCATCTTTTCAGATCTGCGGGTTTAAGCAACCACGATGAATCAGACCATTTATGCTCTTTATATCATTCTTCAATGATGCCCTAGGTTTTGACAAATCGCTGGGCAGATTTGCCAAGCCCAATGTAAAGCTGTATCAATTTTCCTCGCAAATTATCGAGTTTTATGCGTAGCGGCGATGGCGGACTCGGTCATATATCCGCCATTTAATCGAGGACATCCGCCATCAAAAATTCTGATAATCGTATAGAAACACCAGCAATTTCCGAAATAGCCGCGTTCCTGCTTGTATTAATTCATACTAGAGTTTACGTACGGGTGATTTCGTGTTCGGTTGTCATTCCCTGATTTTGAGGCTTTTGTTGCGAGTCGCGATCGCCCTGAGAATGGGTTCTGTCGCTTGCTTTGGCTCCTTGGCTACACTCCTGGGCTACATCAGTAGGTTAGCAAGTCATCTTGGTGCTCCAACAAAACCTTGCTGGCCGATTCGGCAATTCAATAGCCCTGTCTTAAGTTCTCTGTGCCACTAGAAGCTGATTTTTTCCCCGAGAAGCTTGGCGTTATCACCCTATTGGAGTTGGCTTCCAATAACATCATCACATGGATGCTTCGATACTGATTGTGGGAAGCTCCGGCTTCCTCGCTTTGTTCCTGGAAACGATCCAAAGTTTGACTCAATTTACCCTTGAGGCAGCAAGCGAGCCTCGCGATGCCATTTCGATTGTGCAAGCCCAGCAACCAGATTTATTGATTTTGGAAGCGGCTTTGCCCGAATGTTTAGACCTGTGTCATCAAATTAAATCTCAGAGTCAGCTTGCGTGGATCTACTGCATTGTGGTTGATGAGCAGGCTTTACCAGTTGATCAACAAGCCGCGCTGAGGCAACAACTTGCCGAGGCTGAAGCCAACGCCCTCACCTCTGGAGCCGATGCTTACTTTGCAGTCAACAGTGTGGCCGTCGACCCAACGGGTACAACGGGGGTAACCGAGGCTCAAAAGCTGTTACTCAAAGCTAAGATTCAAGCGGGGCTCCGCCAAGTGCAGACCCATCGCGAGCTGATGCGAACGAATGATATTCTTTCGGCGATCGCCCTCACCGATCCGCTCACAGAACTGAATAACCGTCGCGCCTTTGAGTGGGAGCTGCCTCGCCAAATCCAAAACGCTCGCATTCGCGAAATGCCCATTAGTCTCATCATGCTAGATGTGGACTACTTTAAGGATATTAACGACACCTACGGCCATTTGGTCGGGGACAATGCGCTCAAGCTCATTGCAGCACGATTGCGCCACAACCTGCGCTTCTACGACACGCCATTTCGCTATGGCGGCGAAGAGTTTGTGGTCATTCTCAGCGATACCGATGGTCACGAGGCGGTTGCGATTGCCCAGCGCCTGTGTCGGCTCATTAGCAGCCAGCCGTTTGCCATTCGGGCCTCGTTAGATCTCACCATTACAATTAGCGCCGGGTCGGCAACCTTGCTACCCAGTGACGACGCTCGAGGCACCAGCTTGCTAAACCGAGCCGATCAAAACATGCTGCGAGCTAAGGCACTAGGTCGCAATCAGGTCATTAGCAGCCTCGAAGACGAGAATTTAGACTTGGGACCATCCCAGCCGGATTTTACGGAAGAGGACGAAACAGTGAACCCAGAGTCGTCTCAGCCTGGCGACGATGGCGAATCGGAATCGGGCGAATCGGAAGCGTAGGACTTAGTTCACGCACAGCTCACGAATAAGATAGTCTTTTTAAACTTCGGCCATTTAGCGGATGGCGCTTTACGGCCTTCCGTTCTGCCGCGTTGGTGAGGATAGGCGATCGCAAAACCATACGGTTTCTGCCCCAAGTTCGTCTTGTGAAACTGGGCAATCCGTAAGGGCGATCGCACATTTTGCTGCACCACGTCAGCGAAATTGGACAGGGTCTGATAACGTAAACATTGGCAAAGAACCATGCACTGACCTGCACAGTGAAACAAGGGTGAATCGTCACCTCACTGTTGAGCCACGTTTTAACGAGCATGGAGGGATTCGAACCCCCGACCCTCAGAACCGGAATCTGATGCTCTATCCACTGAGCTACATGCCCCTAACTTTTGAGAGTATAACATCATAGCACCGAGACATGGCGTATAAAGTTTTGTTCGTTTGTTTAGGCAACATTTGCCGATCGCCCTCCGCCGAAAATATCATGAACTACTTGCTAGAGCAGGCCCCCCAGCTCCGTAGCCGAATCGAGTGCGACTCGGCAGGAACCGGGGGCTGGCATGTGGGCAATCCGCCCGATCGTCGCATGGCCGCCGCTGCCAGCAAAAAGTTGGGCATTACACTTAAGGGAGCTGCACGCCAGTTTCAGCCAGAAGATTTGGACACCTTTGACCTAATTGTGGCCATGGACCGCGACAACTACCGCGACATTTTGCTGCATGACCCCGATGGCCACTACCAGCACAAGGTCAAGCTGATGTGCGAGTACTGTCGCCAATATGGGGATGATGAGGTGCCCGATCCCTACTACGGTGGTGCCGAGGGCTTTAACTACGTGATCGATTTGCTAATGGATGCCTGCGGGGGGCTGTTAAGCGCCATTGAGCAGGAGCAGCTCACCCGATAAGCGACCTGTAAGAGATGCCGGGGCGATCGCAGAATCCACGATCGCCCTCAATTCTTGCTACCGTAGCAAAGCCAAAACGTGCATAGAGAAATAGCATCATGTCGTGGTTTGCTGGGTTTCGCGCCCATCGGTTTGAGTGGGGCGATCGCTTTTTTCGGCTGGCGGCAGTCAACATTGTGTCAAACCTGATGGTGCCGCTCGCTGGCCTAATTGATGTCGCTTTCCTGGGACATTTGGATGACATTCGCCACTTGGCTGGGGTAACGCTGGCCGCGGTGGTATTCAACTATCTGTACTGGAGCTTTGGCTTTTTGCGGATGGGGACCACAGGCATGACCGCCCAAGCGACCGGGCGAGAAGATGTAGATGCCGTGTGGCTGACGGTACTGCGCCATGGCGCGATCGCCCTCATTGCTGGGTGCGTGCTGGTGCTGGCTCAGCAGCCGATTCGCGAGGTGGCGTTTGCGCTACTCAGTGCCACCGAGGAGGTCAAGCAGTCGGGGCAAGCCTACTACACCGCCCAAATTTGGGGTGCTCCTGCGGCACTTTTAGATTTTGTGCTGGTGGGCTGGTTTTTAGGCCGGGGCCAGGGGCGAAACGTTTTGCTGCTGTCAGCCGTAAGCAACAGTGTGAACATAGCGCTGAACTATTGGCTAATTGTGCGGTTGGGATGGGAAAGCGCTGGGGCCGGAGCTGCAACTGCCTTGAGCCAAGTGGCTATGCTGCTGACCGGATTGGCCCTTATGCTGCGGGAAGTCGATTGGGGCCACATGCGTCGGCTTGCCCCCCACCTGCTGGATGCCGCAGCCTTGCGCCACATCTTCTCGCTGAATGGCAATATCACCATTCGCACCTTTGCCCTGGTGAGCACCTTTGCGGTGTTTACCAATTTGAGTGCGGCCTTGGGTACGGTGACGCTGGCAGCCAATACGCTGTTGCTGCAAGTGGTAACGCTGGCGGCTTACTTTATCGATGGGTTGGCATTTGCAACCGAAAGCTTTGCGGGCATGTTTTACGGACGGGGCGATCGCGACCAACTTGCGGCCTTAACAAAGCTGGCGGGAATGACCAGTATTGCCATTGGGCTGGCGATCGCGCTAATGTTTGCGCTGTTTCCCCAACCGTTGTTTGGGCTGCTAACGCGGCATCAATCGGTCATTGTAGAACTGCGGCAGTATGTGTGGTGGCTGGTGCCTGTATTGGCCTGGGGAGCGATCGCCTACATGCTGGATGGCTACTTTTTGGGGCTTACGGCTGGGGCCACACTGCGCACTGCAGCACTGCAATCGTCATTATTGGGATTTGGGCCAGTGGCGATCGCCGCTTATTACAGCCAAAATCCCCAATGGCTATGGCTGGCGCTGACCAGCTTTATGGCCGCTCGTAGTTTAACGTTATTGCGCAAATTGCCCAGTACCCTTCAGGTGAGGGAGTAGGGAGTAGGAAATTGAGCATTGATAGGGCAGGGCGCAACTGTTCAAAACATCATTTTGGGTTTGAGCGCATAGCGCTGCATCAGAAAAACTGTTTACTCATTTGAGGCGTTCGATTTCTTGGCGGACGCTCATACCAATTTCTAGCGCTTCGTTCAGCAATTGTCCGTAGTCGTTGGCAGCGGTGGATAGGTTGAGCGCTTGCAGCGTGGCCAGGTTAGTTTCGATGGTGGTGAAGAGTTCATGCCGTCGTGCCATCACGCGCTGATGTTTGCGGAGAATGCGCTCGGTCATGAGGGCGCTGATCAGGCTTTCGCGCGTAGCAGATAGGGCGGTGAGGACATTAGCGCGATCGCGCACTTGCGTTTGGGATGCGTCCCCACTGGCTGCCGACTGAGCTGCCGCCAACTCATCCAAAACCCGTAGCGCAGCAATCATGTCGTTGTGCTTATCCACAGTATCCAGAAGGTGAGCCAGGGTTGGGCGCGATCGCGTTTGCATCCACAGGTAGCCATTCCACACTACAAATAGCCCGACCGAAATTCCCAGGCTAATTTGCAAAAAGCGGGCCGTACTGGCTGCATCGCCTGTAAAGCCAGGAAGGTTGCGGGCAATGACCAAGCTGGCGGGTAAACAAAACACAACAATCACCCCTAAGGTGATCAGTTGCGACACCACAAACGACAACAATCGCTTCGGGTCACGAAACGTCGAGGGGCGTACCGCTCGTCCCATAAACACAGGGCTAATATCCAGCCCTGTGACATTTTCCAGGACTTCGGTTGAGATGTGGAGATCGGCTAAACGCAGTTGCATAGATAAAACGAGCGATCGCCCCGTGACAGAAGCCAGCTTAATTAAAGCCCAAGAAATTGAGCAATACCCGAAACATCGTGGCATAGAAGTTGCCTTCAATGCTGCGAAACAGTTGGAATGGCTCCCCTGGCGCACCAAAAAAGGGGCGCAGTGTCCACCCCAGTTGACTTCCTACCAATGCATAGAGCAACAGCCAAAACTTGAGCAGGCGATCGCGTGTTTGCTGCAAGTCGTCAACTGGTTTTGCCACTGCGGATTGACGTGCGGGTACCACATCCCGAGGGGGCACAAACTCTTGAGTTCGCGTTTGGGGTAGTTTCGCCAACGTAGCTCGATAGGCCGCTTCGTCTGCGCGTTCCTGCTCGTCTAGATGGGGATCATAACCTGGTTCGTAATTTGAGTCGTACTCAGGCTGGTATTCAGAAGCCGCTTCGATTTCGGAGTACGGTGGAGCTGGCCGAAACTGCTGACTGCGAGCCGAGATTTGCTGCATGCCGTTGTAAAACAGGCGCGTGCCGATAAATCCAGTTAAGGCAAAGATGGCGACATTCACCAGTAGAAAAAAGTCGTAATCATGAATGGAAATAAGGAAGAAAAGTGTAACGGGTGCAAAGCTGAATAGCAGCACGCTAATGGTAGACATGGTGCTAAGCAACAAGGCAACATATTGACCAAAGCCAAGCTTTGATCCAAATAACACATCAAAGAAAAATAAGGTTGGCAGACAAATTACCAGCGTAATGAGATAAAGTGCCGGTAATTTAACGGCTGAAGATAGCAACTGCATCCAACTGCTGGATGAACCGATGATAGCTCCATAGATGGCAAAGAAGATGCAGCTTGTCGCCAGTAGTGATACGCTCTTGCGTTCAACTTTTACATTACGACGAATATCTTCGAGGAAATTTGGGCGATCGCGCAGCAGTGTAAGCAATACAGCAAAGTGATTCATGGGAGGAACCTTTAGCGCTCGTCGCTAGGATAAATAGCCCTACAATTTGGACACGCTTATAGAAAGAATCTGCGGGAGCCTACACACCCAGCCTGCCAGATTCCAGAAAACCGGATCACAATTTATCTCTTCGCTATATTTCCCACACAAGGCTTGGTTCGCTTGATGGATGCTTAAAACTTAGTCAGGTTTAATAACGTGAGTTATGGATAAGCTGAAGTGCCCATTTTTGCGTGCGCGTTGCGCACGCAAAAATGGGCTTTTCTGAGGTTTTCGCGGCGCGAAAACCTCAGAAAAGCCCTTAACCAAAACTGACGTTTTAATACAAACCCAGGCATCACAGGTTCACCAGACAGCTCGCTTGGCAAAGGCCACGCTGCAACCAGCTGTCCAAGGCGGTAAATTTCAACCTGTTGATCCTGTGGATTGATCAGCCAACCGAGCTTTACTCCGCTGTCGATGTATTCCTGCATTTTGGCTTGCAGCGGTTGCAAGTCGTCGGTTTCGGGGCACAGCTCGATCACAAAATCGGGAGCGATTGGCGGGAACTTCTTGCGCTGTTCTGGTGTGAGGGCTTCCCATCTTGGCGTGGAAATCCAGGCAACATCGGGCGATCGCTGCGTTCCGTTCGGCAGCTTAAAGATCGTGGAGGAACTAAACACGAATCCCAATTGCGAGTTCTCATTCCAAAACCATACTCGCCCCAGTAGACTTGCTTCACGATTGCCGGATTCGTCACCTACCGGAGTCATGATCATGAGATGTCCCTACGCTGTTAGCTCAAACTAAAAGTCAGGATTGCGTTGACACAGTTCACAAAACTGCTCATCCGTCAGCGCGATCGCTTCAAGGTTTAAGGTAAGAAGTTCCATTTGGAGAACCCGCAAACCTGGCTAATCTGTGTGAGTTCAGTCTAACGTGAGTTGGATTGCTGCTGTAGTACCATATCTTCAAAAAAACTCCCCTCCAATGCTGAAGGGGAGTTAACGTTACCCATCAAAGGTTCACGTGATTACATGGTGACTAGCTCGGAGGGGAGCCGTTTGAAGGCGAGGCGTTCGTTTTCCACATCGACGTAGATGGTGTCGCCTGCGGTGAAGTCGCCGCGCAGAATGGCCTTGGCGATCGCCGTTTCCAGTTCGCGTTGGATAGCGCGCTTCAGCGGACGAGCACCATAGACGGGGTCGTAGCCCACCTCGGCCAGAAAGTCGAGGGCCGAGTCGGAGAGCTTGAGTGCCATCTTTCGATCGCGCAACCGCTCGCCCACGCGCACCACTTGCAAGCGCACAATCTCGCGTAGCTCGCTCTTTTGCAACCCATGGAAGATGATGAACTCATCCACACGGTTGAGAAACTCAGGCCGGAAGTGCGATCGCATCGCATCCATCACCCGACCGCGCATTTCCTCGTACTTGGAGTCATCACCCGCCACATCCAAAATGTATTGCGACCCGATGTTACTGGTCATGATGATGATGGTGTTCTTGAAGTCCACCGTGCGACCTTGGGAATCGGTCACGCGGCCATCATCCAAAATTTGCAGGAACACGTTGAACACATCGGGATGAGCCTTCTCGATTTCATCAAACAGCACCACCGAGTAGGGCCGACGCCGAATCGCTTCAGTGAGCTGACCTCCCTCTTCGTAGCCCACATATCCTGGAGGTGCCCCCACCAGGCGCGAGACGGCGTGCTTCTCCATGTATTCCGACATGTCGATGCGCACCATGGCCTCTTCGGTATCGAACAGGTAAGCGGCGAGGGCTTTGGCCAACTCCGTTTTACCCACACCCGTGGGGCCGAGGAAAATGAAGCTGGCGATGGGACGGTTGGGGTCAGACATGCCCGCGCGCGATCGCAGAATGGAATCCGCAACAGCGGTCACGGCTTCGTTTTGGCCAATCACCCGCTCATGCAGCACATCTTCCAGGCTGAGGAGCTTCTGCATTTCCGACTCCACCAGCTTGCTCACGGGAATGCCCGTCCACTTGGAGATGATTTCGGCGATGTCGGCCTCGGTGACTTCTTCCCGCAGCAGCGATTTGCCACTGGTTTGGGTTTGGTTGAGGCGAGTTTCGGCTTCATCCAGCTTGCGTTGCAGTTCGGTGAGCTTGCCGTACTTCAGCTCGGCGGCTCGGTTCAGGTCGTAACTGCGTTCGGCCTGTTCAATTTCCAGCGTCACCTTGTCCATCTCTTCCTTCAGGGCTTTGCGCTCATCCAGAATGTCTTTTTCGGCTTGCCACTGGGCATTGAGCGAACTTTGCGTTTCCTTCAGGTCGGCCAGTTCTCTGTCCAGCTTCTCCAGGCGATCGCGCGATCCGGTATCGGTCTCTTTCTGCAATGACAGCCGCTCCATTTCCAACTGGAGGATCTTGCGATCGACTTCGTCCAATTCATCGGGCTTGGAGGTAACCTCCATTTTCAGCTTGGCAGCGGCTTCATCCACTAGGTCAATCGCCTTGTCAGGCAGGAAGCGATCGCTAATGTACCGATTGGACAGCACCGCTGCCGCCACCAGCGAAGTATCAGCAATCTTCACGTTGTGGTGAGTTTCGTAGCGATCCTTCAGGCCACGCAGGATGGAGATCGTGTCTTCCACCGTCGGTTGATCCACATAGACCTGCTGGAATCGTCGCTCCAGAGCCGCATCCTTTTCGATGTACTTGCGGTACTCATCCAGTGTGGTAGCACCAATACAGCGCAACTCGCCCCGAGCCAGCATCGGCTTCAGCAGGTTGCCCGCATCCATGGAACCCTGAGTGGCACCCGCGCCTACGACTGTATGGATTTCGTCGATGAACAGAATGATGTTGCCTTCGGAGTCGGTGACTTCCTTTAGCACCGCTTTCAGTCGCTCCTCAAATTCACCGCGATATTTGGCCCCGGCGATCAGTGCGCCCATATCCAGCGCGATTAGCTTGCGATCCTTAAGCGATTCGGGCACGTCGCCTTTGACAATGCGCTGAGCCAGACCTTCGGCGATCGCCGTTTTACCCACACCGGGTTCCCCAATTAGTACGGGGTTGTTCTTGGTGCGTCGAGACAAAATTTGGATGGTGCGGCGAATTTCATCATCTCGGCCAATCACCGGGTCTAGCTTGCCCTGACGCGCCATTTCAGTGAGGTCACGCCCGTATTTTTCTAATGCTTCGTATTTGCCTTCAGGATTTTGATCCGTCACTTTTTGGTTGCCTCGTACCTGAGTAATCACACGTCGTAGTTTGGCGTCGTCCAATCGAAATTCTTTGAGCAGCCCTTTGCCAAAGCGATCGTCGTTGGCGTAGGCCAGCAACAAATGTTCGACTGAGATGAATTCATCGCCCATCTCTTTGCGCAAGGCATCGGCACGATCAAGCAAGGTGTCGAGCGATCGCCCCAAATACACATTGCTACCACTGCCCGAAACCTTGGGCTGGCGCGCAATGAACTGTTCGGTGTAGTCTCTAGCCCGCTGTACATTGACTTCGGCTTTGTTGAAAATGCTGACGACCAACCCGTCTTCTTGCTCCAACAACGCCCGCATCAAATGCTCAGATTCAATTTGCTGCTGTTGCGATTGCTTGGCAATATCGGGAGTACGGGCGATCGCTTCCCAGGCTTTTTCGGTAAATTGATTCGGGTTATTCGGTTGCATAGTCTTACGTCTTAGATAGTAGGGAATTTAGAAGTTACAGACCCATCAAACTGTCGAGATTTAGAACGGCAACCGATACCAGCATCCACTGAGCGCACCCAACAGTCGCGCATGTCACCAGTTCTAACGTGCGATCGCGCATAAATTTCACGTGGTGGCAGGCTCTACCCATGGCATTAGTCTAAACCCGCACTTCGCTTTCACACTACTCTGATGCTTTACATTGTAAAAACTTCCGCCAGGGGAGAGATTCGGTCTTCCCACCTTAAGCCATAGGTATTTCCACACATGGGCTTCGACTGGGGTTATTCGTCATCGTTGGTGCGGTTTTTTGCGGATTTCAGCGCCCTTTTCACCAATTTGGGCAGGTCAGATGGGCGATCGCCTACGGGAATCTCTGCCGCTTTGAATGAGGCCAGCTTGCTTTCCATCGTGCCAATATCATCCCCCCAATCTCCCAACTGGGAGGCAATGATGGCTCCAGCGTGGCCCATCACCTGCCCCTTGGGAGCCGAGCGTCCGGCCAGGTAGGCAATCACAGGTTTATCAATCGCCTCGGCGATGTAGCGGGCGGCCACTTCTTCGCTGTCGCCGCCAATTTCACCCACCAGCACAATGGCCTCAGTGCGATCGTCTTCATCCAAAATTTGCAGCCATTGCTGAAAGGTCGATCCCATAATGCGATCGCTACCAATGCCCACCACAATGGATTGTCCAATACCTGCCTTGGTGAGCTGTAACGCGACTTCGTAGGTGAGCGTGCTGCTGCGGCTAATCACCCCCACCGAACCAGGTGCGTAAAACTCGGCAGGATGCGTTCCCAACAGCACTTGCCCTGGCACAATCACCCCCGGACAGTTCGGGCCAACCACCAACGTATCCGTGGCCTCTGCCTTGCGCAGCAGCCGCACCATATCTAACGGCGGTACTCCCTCTGTCACTAAAATGAGCTGACGAATGCCAGCCGCGATCGCCTCCAATGACGCATCCAACACATCATAAGGCTCTACAAAAATGACGCTGGCATCCACCTCGCCCACGGCAGCCAACGCCTGCTCCACCATGTCAAACACAGGAATGCTCGCCACATCTTGCCCGCCATCACCCGATGCCACCCCTGCCAGCACCGAGGTGCCATAACTTAGCATCAGCGGCGTATACACTGAGCCCAATGCATTGGTTATCCCCTGAACGAGCACTCTCGTATCCGATGAAAAGAACATTCCGCTACCCTGCCTTTTGCTGTGTGAGCGCAACTACACGGGCGATCGCCTGATCCAAATCTTCGTATACAGGCACATTCAGTTCAGCTAAATGCGCCTTGGCCTGGTCAAACTGCCGCCCCAACAGCCGCACAACATACGCCGATCGCTGTCGGCTGCTGAGGGATTGTAGCCCCTGGGCGATCGCCTCAGCAATGACCGTACAGCCCGTCACGCTGCCCAGTACGTTAATCAGCACCGCTCGAATGGTGCGATCGCGCGACATCAACTCCATGCCCGCCTGCACCCGCTGAGCCAGTGTTTCTGGCGGTGCCCCATGGGTTCCCTCGCCGCCCACATTCAAAAAGTTGGCTGCACGGCCCTTGGCGCTCAGCACCAAATCCATGGTGGCCATGGCCAAACCCGCTCCATTGCACAGAATGCCAATATCCCCATCCAGCTCCACCAGGCTCATACCCGCAGGCAACTCTTCCCGAATGCGCTGATGGGCAGGTGGCGGCTGCGTTCCCAACGCCAAAATTTCAGGATGGCGATCGAGGGCATTGTCATTCACGGTGACTTTGCCATCCAGGGCCATCACCTCTCCATCTGGGCTAACCGCCAAGGGATTGATCTCCAACACATCCAAATCAAACTGTTCAAACAGTGCGTACATCTTTTCCAGCACGCTGCTAACCGATTGGATCAGCCGACCCTCCAACCCCATCAAAATCGCCAATCGCCGCGCATAAAACGGTGAAAAGTCCTGATCCACCAACACCTGCTGCACCTGATTTAGCGCGGTTTCCACCTCGATGCCGCCGGCCTGCGATCCCAGCAAGACCGGACGCCCAACAGAGCGATCGAGGGCGATCGCCAGATACAATTCCTGCCGAGGTTTATAGCGCGCTTCGGCTAGCAGCACATTGGGAGGCTGCCCTAGAATCGGCAAATGAAACATTGCTTGGGCCGCAGCCACCGCATCGATCGTGTTCTCAACAAAGCGAATGCCACCCGCCTTGGCCCGCCCGCCCGCATATACCTGCGACTTCAACACCACCGGATAGGGAATCTTCAATCCCTTAATATCCTGCAAGCTATCAATCCGCTGAGACGGCAATACCGGAATCCCAACGTGTTTGAAGAGTTCTTTGGCTTGGTATTCGAGCAAATCCATAGGGAGAGCGTAGGAGTTAAGAGTTAGCAGCGAGGAGACGAGAGGACATCACGGGAGGACATCACCAGTAAGCTGGGCATTGCCCACCATACCACTCACGCTGTGACAAGTCGGGCGAGGTGGAGGCTGTTAGCGGTAGCGTAACGCACCATGAGTGCTTGAGAGCGTTGGAGGTTATTGGCAACCCCAATTGAGGTTTGCGCTAGCCAATTGAGGTTTTCGCTAGATTGATGATTTTAGATGACGGCGAGTGAGTTGGTAGTGATCTTGGTAACTTGTTGCAAATGCCGCATCTATTGAGTTGATGAATCGGGGTGTGATTAACCAGCATTTCTTCGAGAGGTTGAACAGTTGGGATAACGTTGACAGCTCCATTACTACAGCTCCACTACCAGCGATCGCACCGTTGTCGATTGGCAAAGAAGCAGTAAAAGCTTTGAAGCGATCGCTCCTATTCGCATCCGTTCCCTGGGAAAAGACGATCACACCACACAAAAATTAACGCAATAGAGGAACCCTCCATCAAAATTCCGGGTCACGACACTCGAAACCTTTTCGAGGAATCGTTCCATGCTGAGGTCTAAACACTGGCGGTCTCGGATAGCCCTAATGATGACGCTGGGAGTGACGACAACGACCTTGTTACCTGTTGTCTTGGGAATACCAGCGATGGCACAAGAGTCGATGCGAATTGCACAAAATTACGAACGGTATCGTGGAAGCTTACCGCGAGGTACTCAAATTTCAGTGTATGCGGAGAATGAACGGGTCATTGTTACTCCGGATGAAACCGCAGATCTGAAACTCACTACGGCAGAACCTTTGCGCAACAACCGGGGCGAAATTGTAGTTCCGGCAGGTAGCACCCTTGAGGGAGAGCTTCGTCCAGCGGATGGGGGAACGCAGTTTGTCGCCCAGGATCTCATTTTGCGGGGAAGCAGCGATCGCATTCCCATTGAGGCCGTTTCAAATCCTGTCACTCGTCGTCAATTGGTGACTCGGCGCAGCGATCCGGATCTGTTGCGAGGAGCGGCGATTGGCTCTGCGGCGGCTGCCGTTCTGTCCGAATTTTTTGGTCGAATTGACTTTATTGAAGTGTTGGCGGGTGCAGGTTTGGGTGTGCTGGGCGAGGTACTCCTCCGGCGTGATCGCGAAGTCGAAGTCGTGGTCGTTTTTCCTGAAACGGATCTCGACATCCGGTTAGTGTCTGATCTATATGTGGACAGTGACGTTCGTGATTATCAATACGACGAGCGTTCTTCGAATGATGATTACTATCGTCCTGCTCGCAATCACTATCCCGATGAAGAGAATTACGACTATCGTTCTCTTGAGTATGATGAGCGGCGTTCTGTTGAAGAGTACGACGCGTCTGAATCTAGGGATGATGACTATCGTTTTTTTGAGGAGGATTCCTATCGCGCAGGCGACTCAGGAGAAAGTTCGGAAGCGATTGGCCAACGTTTGCGTGAGCAATGGATGGAACGTTATCGCAACAATACGCAGCGTTAAACGAATGGGATGGTGAACGCCATCACTCACGTTCTCCAATCGCGAATGGTGAATTGCCAACAAAACCGAGGGCGATCGCATAATCTACGCACCAAATTAGATTGATGCGAGGCCTAATTTCAGGCATTCAGTCGGTCTACGATTTTGTATGCCCCAAAATCGCATCTATCACCGGATCTGCCCCGTATCGAATCACATCGGTACAGGGCAATCTTGTCTCGTAACGGGTTTGGGCGATCGCACGTTGGGCGTCTTCTTCCGCCAGGTGAGCTGTATTGAGGGCGATCGCCACCACCTTGGTTGGGGCAAAAGAGCCACCCGCTGCCGCCACCGTTTCATAAACACGAATGACCTCCGTTAGGGGCGGAATGGGCACATCGGGAAAGTTGTGAATGTGGGTTTGGCGAGCGCGATGAACCAAAACTAAATGGGTGGGTTGGCTCCCGCGAATGAGAGGCAGCGTGGCCGTCGAGGCTGGATTCATGAACGAACCTTGGCCTTCAACATGTACGATATCGTGGCTAGGGCCATGCTTCATCACAGCTTGCTCGACCGCACCCGAAGCAAAATCAACCCGAATTGCATCCAAGGGAATGCCATCATGTCCCAGCATGAGTCCGGTTTGTCCGGTGGCAACAAAGTGCGATCGCAATCCCCGCTGTTGACAGGCCCGATGCAGCTCCAAACTGGTTGACATTTTGCCAACGCTCATATCAGTTCCCACGGTGAGCACCCGCAGACAAGGCAGCGATCGCGCCTTGCCGCTGCCCGAGGTTAAGCCCGTGGGTTCTTGCCGCACATCCCAAATCCATTGCTGGGGCTGAAGCTGCGATCGCAAGGCAGGATCATTGGCCATGGGGGTATGTAGCCCATTCACCACATTTAAGCCAGCGGCAACCGCTTGCTGAATTTCTTGCTGCCATGCTTCTGGCAGGCCACCCCCCAACGGCGCAATCCCAATCGTTAGGGTGGTGGGGTGGTAGGCGATCGCCTCCGCAACAGAGGCCACAATTGGCACATCGCGGGGAATGCCCGTGAGCGTGGGTAAGTCGCCACCGGCACAAGCTTGATCGATCACAGCAACAATCGGCAAGTCACTGTAGCGCAATAACGAGAGTCCGGTTTTTCCACGAGTGGTCGTGGTGCCGCCGTGCAGCAAAATGGCAATGCGATCGCTAGCTTTGAGCATGAAAATAGCAGAGAACGATGGGGGTTAATCACGATGGACGGTGGCAAGGTTGGGGCAGCTTAGCCGCTTAACAACTCCGATGACTGAACAGCATGGAGTCGTCCTATTTGGAAAAAGGAGTTGGAGGATGGGAGCAGCTTGGTCAAGCATTCCTCAAAGATTGCCGGGTCATCCTAGCACTAGACCGATCAGGCGGATGGGTGCCAAACAACCCATTTTGGGAGCCTGGGTTTCACAACCTGTGCCTGAGCTTCATTAACCATACCGTGAGTTTCAATTTGCCAAACAGCACAATTGACGGGTCAAAACGAGAGAGTACTAGAGACTACAAAACTGTCAGCTTAAAATGAGAACCCAGCCCTACAGCGCATCACTTGGGGGCTCCTCACCGGAACTGCATGTATGCATACTCACTCGTTTCATATTCGCCCGTTTCATCCTGAAGATACAGAGCATGTTGGCCACATCTATGTGGAGGCAATTTACGCCTTGGCTGAACACTACACACCCGACCAATGTGCAGCCTGGGCTGCCAGCGCTGATGATCGGGCTGCATTTGGCGATCGCCTATTGCGCGGGCTCACTGTTGTGCTAGAGACGGATGGAAAAATTGCCGCTTTTGGCCAGCTCCACCCCTCCAACCACATTGACCTCATGTTTTGTGCCACAGAGTTTGCCCGACGGGGATTTGCCTCGCGAGTGTTGGAATATTTGGAAGCCGAGGCGCGATCGCACGACCACACTATGATCCACACCGAAGCCAGCTTAGCCGCTCGTCCATTTTTTGAGCGGCACGGCTTCCAGGTGGTGGAATCGGAAGTGGTATCTCGCAAAGGAGTCGATCTACGGCGCTTTATTATGATGAAGCCGCTCACCCAGCCTAGTTAATGAGTCACCTAGTTCTCGCCTGCACACGGCATAGAGAACCAAGCAGCCGAACGTCAATTCCCTGAGCGATCGCCTTCTCAGTCAGGCTTGGCAATGCCAGATTCCCAGGCAAAAAAGATTCGATACATCCTTATCGCTAAGGATTGACTTCGGTAGTTGTCCACTGATCGGCTTCGCGGCAAAAGTGAACGCGCTGCTGTGGCTCACCGCGTAGTTCTAAATGATCCACCTCGACCGGATCGAGCAGGAGTAGGCAAAACGTGCCTAGCGGCTCCAATGGATTGGGCGGCGGTGGAGCAAAATCGGCATCGTCGGTGCGGGGGGCTCTGGGATGGGGCCAAGCAAACTGTACCCGAGCATTGTCGGAAAGGTCATGCCATTGCGATCGCCGCGCTGTTTGTAGAGTCTCGTTCGGTTCTGTCGCGGTAACGACCTGCAACGAGCCCAATAGGCGAAACTGTTCGCGCGTTTTGGGAAAGTACCAGCACAGCTCACCCCACGGCTGCTGAACCAGTTGGTCAACTTTTTGGCTGCGGCGATCGCAAATAAACTTAAGCTGGTTGCCATCCTGCCAAAAGCCGCGAAACACCACCGTGCGGTTAGCCGGACGACCATTGGCCCGCACTGTTGCCAGCTGAGCATAGCGGGCATACACCAACGACCGATTGCGATGCAAGGCACGAGCAAGGGGCGATCGCCAAGGAGCTAAAAGAGCAGGCATACATGCAAAAAAGGATCACGACTCAAAAGCATGATCCTCTATTTCTGGCTTGGGCAAAAGGGGCAATCGGGTTGAGTAGCCCTCTTGCATGAATCGTTGTATGGCAGAACCATACAACGATTCATGCTTCCTAAACGTCATCCATGCATGGGTTGAACTAGTTCAAATACCAAGCTGAGAATCTCGTTCTCTTCTCAAGCCGAGACGAACGCCGATTAACTGGTTCCTAGTGGCTAACCAATTCGTTACTGGCTAATCATTACTGGCCAATGTTTAAGGTATAGCCGAAGCGATCGCCCGCCACACTGCTGCCCACCCATACTTCATACGACCCCGCAGACCAATCATTGCCCGTCAGCTGATCATCCAAATTGGTTCGTGAAATGTCGCTACCACAGCGCACTCCATCTGGCCCGCGTACCACCAGAGCCGAATCGTTGCCGTTGCTGTTGACTTGCAGCGTTAGCCGCGAAAAGTCTTGCTCCAACGTGATGATGTGATCCGGCGTAGAACTACCAAATCCACTGCAAATCACATTCGCGCGATCGCGGTTAGCCACAATACTCGGTAGCGAGACTTGGCCCCCCGTGCGGCCCCGTAGCGTACCCTGAGCCGCCGAAAACCCAGCTGACAAAGATACGGAATCAAAATTGGCCTGTGCTACCACCAACTGCGCCACACTACTGAGCGGAGTTGCCACAATTGACCCCAAACCCACCGCAACTCCAAACCCTAGCCCCAAGCCCCAAATCCACTGTTGTTTCATAGGTTTACTCAACTTCACATCGCTCCTCGCATACCCTAAAAAGACGATCAACCCAAAGACAAGGTTCCTAATGCGGAACTTTCGCCATCACCCCCCAGTCAGGAAATTTGACGATATCGACGCAACATTTCAATCCATCGCTTACCGTAATTCTACGGGGCGATCGCGGAGGTGGCGATCGCATGTATCCATCGCACCCATCTATCGCGCCTACCCAACTCTCCCCTTCTCACTTTCAATACTCTTCGTATCCAAAACTGCAACGTCCACCCATTGGGCCATAAGTCAAATTTTCGACCTCATCATTCATCAACTCGGTTAACCCATGGCAATTATTAACGGTTCTATCTTTTCCGATAACCTAGATGGCACCTCTAGCGGCGACATTATCTCCGGCTTCAGTGGCAACGACACAATCGATGGCCGCGGGGGAAGCGACCTAATCTATGGAGACGGTGACAACGACGACCTATACGGTGGCTCGGGCAACGACACCTTGCTCGGCGGCTCCGGTAGCGATTTGCTCAAAGGTGAAAGCGGCAATGACCGGATGGAAGGGGGCACTGGCAACGACCTGCTAGAAGGGGGCACTGGCAACGACCTGCTAAGAGGCCAAAGTGGCAACGATATCCTCTATGGCCAAGATGGCGATGACATCTTGGAAGGGGGCGACGGCAGAGATACGCTGTGGGGCGGTGACGATGAAGACTTCCTCGACGGAGGAAGTGACGATGACAACCTGTATGGAGAAGATGACAACGACGAAATCCTTGGCGGGAGTGGCGACGATAAGCTCTCTGGTGGCCGAGGTAACGACGTACTGAGCGGTGGCGACGGCCAAGATCTGCTAGAGGGTGATGATGGCGATGATTTGCTCTTTGGTGGCAATGATAACGATCTCATCTATGGCGGCGCTGGCAACGATCAACTCAACGGACAAGCCGGGAACGATGCTTTGTTTGGTGGAGAGGGTAACGATTTCCTCGCTGGCGAGATTGGGGACGACTCCTTACGGGGTGAAAATGGCGAGGATGAGCTACTGGGTGGCGATGGCAACGATTTGCTCTTTGGCGATGCTGGCAACGATACGCTCAGCGGCGGCAATGACCAAGATCGCCTAGAAGGTGGCGATGGTATTGACAGTCTATTTGGTGGGGCTGGCAATGACACCCTACTGGGCGGCAATGACCAAGATCGCTTAGAAGGTGGCGACAACGAAGACTTGCTGCTGGGTGGGGCTGGCAACGATACGCTGATCGGCGGCAACGGCAATGACACGCTCTACGGCGAACTGGGCAACGACCTAATGTATGGCGGGGTCGGTATCGACACACTGCTGAGCGGCAGTGGCGATGACACACTCTATGGCGAAGATGGCAACGATCGCATGAACGGTGAAGATGGCAATGACCAGCTGTTCGGCGGTAGCGGCAATGATTTCCTAATTGGCCTGAATGGGCTGGATAGGCTGGATGGCGGTACGGGCAACGATACGCTGTATGGGGGACTTGGCAACGACACCCTATTTGGGGGAGATGGCAGCGATATCTTGTTTGGCGAGGCAGATCAGGACGTGCTGTATGGTGGTGCTGGTAACGATGCCCTCTACGGTTTGGTTGGCAACGATGTTGTGCTGGGAGAAGCGGACCAAGACCAACTCTATGGAGATGTGGGCAACGACACGCTATACGGCGGCCTGGGCAACGATACGTTGTACGGCGAAGCGGACCAAGACCTCCTTTACGGTGGAGCGGGTAGCGATACGCTATTCGGTGGCCTGGGCAACGATACGCTACTGGGTGAGAATGGGCGCGATCGCCTAGAAGGCGGTGCTGGTATTGATCAACTCATTGGCGGACGAGGCAGCGACACGCTACTTGGTGGCGATGGCAACGATTTTTTGGTAGGGATTCAGCCTTCTAATGGCCCTGCCCTGCCTGGCTTGGGCGAAATTGACCTAATGTTTGGTGGTGCAGGAGTAGATACCTTTGTGGTGGGAAATGCAACTCGCGCCTTTTATGACAGTGGCAACAGTGCAACCCCTGGCATCAACGACTATGCTCAAATTGCCGATTTCCAAATCAACCTCGACAAGATTCGGCTCCATGGCTCGGCTCAGCAATACGTAACAGGAGGAGTTACCGCATTGGGCTTTGGCGCGGCGGCTGTTGGCATTTTCTTGCGGAAGCCAGTGGGCCAGCCCAATGAACTTGTGGCGGTGGTACAAGGCGTGGGCAGCCTCAATCTCAATCAGTCGTATTTCCAGTACGCCTAGGTTCACAATTAGGGTAAGAGCCAATAGGCTAAACCTGGTTTCCTATCTGTAATATCTGTTTGGTTGACCGAGGTGAAGCTACCCATGCTTCACCTCGTTTTTTGGGATTTGTCAATGCGCAAGTTTGAACTGTTACCGACGCCGATACCAATGAGGACGAACGCGGTATTGTTCCTGCACCTCTTTCAAATTCAGCGCTTCCACCATCTCACCCAGCTTCGCCAAATGAGCGGAATTGTACACACTGGTTGGCTCCTCCGTTGCAACCAGCAAGAACCCTGCGGGACGCTCGATGATGCGGGACCAACCCGCATTGCGAACTCGCTCCACTCCCACGTTCTCAACCTGCGTTGGAGTCCAGAAGTTGATCCACCAAACACCTTCAGGCACTTGCACCCGATCGATTTCTTGTTGGAATAGCAGTGGAGGCAAGGTGTCTACAACACCCTCAATTGGTATGGGCTTCGGGATTTGCGAGTGTTCTTTAGGTGGTGTAATTTCCAAGCGCATTTGATAATATCTTTCGCGCCGACCATGCAACTTTTGCAATCTTCTGTCTAATGTGTAGGCATAGAATGGTTCAAACTCGACACAAATCCGTTCGAAAGTCGAAAGCAATGGGTCGAGTTGAACTTGTTTCGGCAGAGTGAACTGAACCTCTTCTGTCGGAAACGGGAGTTGATAGCAGTTGTAAAACAGATCAATGCGAGAATCGCGAGAACGGTTTGTCAGCCCCCAGGGGTTAGATTTTCCATCTTTTGCCAGTTGCTCAAGTGCAGTGAACCACGCTTCAATCGCCTGTTCAGAGAACTCAGCTAAGCGAGGGCCTGTAACTGAATGGCGAAGTGGCGGGACGGATAATCCGTCTGAGATGGCTTGAGCCACTCCGAAAAATGTTCGGGCGCGGGGTGCGCCAGTTCCAGCTTTCCGCTGAGCCGTTAATTCGTAGTAATCAACAGGTGTTTCTGAATGCGGAGTCGAGGTCATAGCAAGATGAGTGAGCGCGATCGCCCTCTATTCTTCCCCTAGATTTGCCAGATGTTTCTTAAGCAAGCTGCAAACGAGCGTTGGGTTTCGTTATCTCACTAATCGACGAGAGCGATCGCACTAATCCACAACAGAATTAATCTTGCTCAGTTTCAGAAATATCGTCTTCCATGATTTGAGAGAGATACTGTTGATATACCATTGCGCGATTTATTGCGTCTTGAGAGTTGCGTGCGATCGGAATATAAAGCTGTTCTGCAACCTGCAAAAGAGTGTTTTCAGGTGCAAAGATGACGGTGATAAATTGATCTCCTGGGAAAAGTATGTAGAATCGCTCTGAATGTCCAGCTTCTTCCAAAGCCAGGTTTAGGGCATCCAAAACAGCATCAACATCGTACCAATCTCCCATATACCTAGCTGTGAAGCGATACAGCTTGTCGTTGTAAGTAAACTGTAATTCATACCCTTCGCTTTCTTCGGCGGCATCCCAAATCTCTGTTACCTCATCTTCGGCTGGTCTAATTTCAGACAACGCTTCCACCTGAAAGACATTGGCGCTAATTTCCATTAGCTCCTCAATCAAATGCACATGATCAACTGGAATTGTTGATGCTTCCGCATCAAAGGGAGCAAGCTGAAAAGAGTCTCCTAACAGCGAAAAGATGATGGAATCTGAAGGCCCCCATTCGAGCCATTCAGCATCCAATACAGATAGTTGTTCCTCGGAAAGAGGCGGAATCATGCCTACGTTGGCCATTCTTTGGGCTGCCACTCTATGAGTGATGCCGTTGTGCGTCCAAGCAATTTCCATTGCAGTATAGGGGTTAAATTCTATCATCTGGATTTGTAGAGTAGAAACGACATCGCCACCAATCATATTGCATCCCCAATGGCACAATCTCCGCCTTGCAGGGTGCGTTTACAGAGCAAAGGCGTTTCTGAATGTGGAGTCGAGATAGTAGCAAAATGAATGAGCGCGATCGCCCTCTATTCTTTCCTCATAGCCGAGCGATCTGAGCCGATAGCCCAAAATATGTTGGAAATTGCCAAAGTCTCTGCGATCGTGCCGACTCCAGATTTCAACGAAACATCGGCTTGCATGAAGAAAATTCGCTAGGCGAATAAACACCTACTGGAAGACTAAATAGGTCGTCTTTTATGACAATAAAGCCATCTAACAACCTAGCGATCGCTTTAGATATTGCAACCAGCAAAACAGTCTCTCCCTCCGTGCGCCCTCCCCAACTTTCAACAGCATAGCTATATCCCACTTCTGCCCAGCATTTGGATATGTATGCACGAATGTCTGGAGTAAGATTTCGACCAAAGTCATCTAAATAAGCTTGTTCATCCGTGTAAGTTTCAGCGTTCTTGTCACAAGACAACATCAAGGTATTGTCACGTGTGAGTTGAAAACAGTAGTAATTAGTTGGCAAGATAACTTGTCCAACTTCAACCTCATGCCTAGAACTCAATTTCAATAGCTTTGGTTCTCTTCCAAGAAGTAGAGATACCTGCTGGTCTAGGGAAAGTGCGAGTAGCTCAAATTTTAAGGCTTCCCAAGTGAATGTTTTATTTTTGACAGGAATTACTTCAATGTCAACACTCATGATTTTGTCACTAATCCGACCATGTATGGGCTGGTGTTTTTGGCTAATATTTGGCTCAGATCATGCTTGATATGGTTAACAAGACATCAAAATCATCGGGGGAATAGGCATAATAAGCCTTGCTGCTGCGATCGCTGATAAATTTAGTCGTAAAGGCTACCAGAACTTTGAGTGAACGTTTAGGAATTTATCAAAGCAGCGATCGGACTCGTTCTAACGTGAGCCACTTTACTTCGTACCCAAGAAGATGACCATTATGGGATCTGTTTTATCAATTGCTCTGTTATCTTTACCAATTGAGATATCATCACGCGGCATCTCATCTGTTAAAGATGCATGCTGCTCCGGAGATATCAAGCCCCATTCTAGAAGAGCAGCTAGATAACCATGCCATGCCAATGCATGGTTATTATTGTAGAAATCCTTATTTCTAACGCTTACCAATCTTTCTCTTAGCTCTTGCACATCAATGGCATCCATGTACAGTCTCTCCTTAAATCTAGTGCGATCGCACTACTAGCTAAGATTCATTTACCCGTCGGTATAGATTCTGGGGTTCGCGAACGTTCTTCAGAGAAGACGAATAACGCAAAGATCAAACTATAAATAGCTGCTGATACTCTCCACCCTTTCTTAAAAATTAATATCTATTAATTAAGATGATACTTTAATAAACCAATTGATTTTTTCAAGACAGAATTCTTCGAGATTAGATGAATGATTCCATACAATTTTGGATTCTAATGGCGAATTTGGAGAAGTGCGGACTGGTAGATAGTAGTGAACAGGCGGATCTACTCCTTCAGAAGCGCGAATAAATGCAAATGCATAGCCTCCTTGCTGAAGAAAGCAAACAATTGCATCTTCTGGCAGTACTTCCGAGGAAGAATCTTCGTGTAGGGTTTCAATTGCATCCTCCCTATTAAAGGGTACATTAGTAACTTTAAATCTATATCCTCCAAAAAGTTCACCGCCACTACCGGTCCAACGCAAGAACTCTTTATAGGCATCCGGTAATCTTAACCCTAATCTATCTTCCAGTACTGCAATATCATCTTCTGAACAAGGACGAACAAAAATTGTCGATTGCTGCAGTTGACGCAGTTCTTGATACCGCTACTTTGCTTTATCTAAATACATCTATTGATTTATTATCTATTTTCGCAATAGTGCGATCGCCCTCTATTCTTCCCCTACAGATGAGCGATCGAACCATAGTTGAAACTATTTTGGGAGCTGCCGAAGTGTTTGCGATCGCAGCTTTTCTCATTGGGTGTGATGGTAGCGAAGAAAAAGGGGCGATCGCCTTCCCAGCGTCAGCTGCTCCCAAAATAATGCAAAAGCCTGGGTGTTGCAGCACACCCAGGCTTTTGAACTCATCAAGCTAATCTTAGAAATTGCTTGGCTGGTGCCAGCTTCCTAGCACATTAGTTGCTAGGAGCCTCAGCCGGGGCGGGTTCTGTACCGCTAGCTTCAGGTGCGGCAGGGGCTTCTGGCGCGGCAGGGGCTTCTGGCGCAGGCACCGTCACATTCACATCTGGCACAGCTGGGGGCTGCACGTTCACTTCGGGGGGCTGAACCTGAGGAACCTGGGGCTGGGGCACTTCAACGTTCACATCGGGGGGTTGTAAAACTGGGGCCTCGGTTTGAGTATTGCGCTGTCCCACAATAAACAACGCTGCACCCAGAGCGGCAAGGGCAGCAACAAACAACACAGCAAATAGTGCGCTGTTTGCATTTGCATTGTCACGGGAAACTTGAGCCTCACGGCGCAACTCGCGCTCGTACATTTCTCGTTCTCTTTCGCTTCTCATAAATAAGACCTGAATTCAACAAAATGATGCAAAAGTGTATGCAACCCAAACTGGATATAAATCCTAACGTTGGTTTTAGTTACTGATAGAAATCAGAACCGCAAACCTTTGCCAGATAAACGGATAAATGCCCAATTCATCTGTTCAAAATCGCTTTATAACCGAAGAATCCTTCTAGTTCCATGCTATTTTTCTTTGAACGTTTCAACAATCCAACAATAACAATTGGAAAGTTTGAACCTCTCTATCTAAAGAGGCACAATTTATTTGCCAAAAGAATGATTCCTTTTAATCAACGGAAAAACTTAGCGATCGCTTTTGTAGGTTGGATTGAGGCAGCGAAACCCAACTTCAAAACTTTAATTCAGCTTCATGATTTCTTCATCTAAAACGGCTGCAAATGTGCGACCGTCCTCTATTTTTTTCCTAGATCTACTAGATGTCCCTTAAAGACTGTTTGAAACGTTCAATAGCGACCCGAATTTTCCTCCTAAGTCCCCCAATTTTGGGGGGTTGGGGGGGCAAATGCAGCACGTTTGATACCTTTAGAGCTGATTTATAAAGAGAAGCTAAAAGCCTGTTATGTTGAGCTTGTGCAGATTTTAGGCTGGATGTAGCCGAATGGGTGCTCATCATGACTCGTCTGCCAAAGATTGCCAATCCTATCCGTAAAC